>JBGGME010000140.1:0-5510 GCA_041288195.1 Hyphomicrobiaceae bacterium | reverse complement strand
CGGAACGAACCTGAGCCAGCCGCCGTAGCGCGCGACGCCGCCGCGCGTCAGCACGACGTCGGCGAGACCCGCGAGCTTCGGCATGAGGTACATGGTGAAGAACGTGACGTAGAGGCCGATGGCGAGATTGACCGGGAAGTCGTCGATGCCCCGTGCCTGCCAGGCGGCGACGGGGAGCAGCGCGATCATCAGCGTCCAGGCGGGGATGCCGATGAACATCAGGATCGCCCACACCAGCTGGAACCGGCTCATGGGATAGAGGCCCGGCAGGTTGAGCAGTTTCAGGTACTGCATGTTGCCCTGGCACCAGCGCACGTCGCGGCGGGCGAACTCCAGCATCGTCGGTGGGTTCTCCTCCCAGCTCCCGCGCTCCTCGGGCAGCACGCGCACCTCGTAGCCGGCGCGGCGCATCAAGGTGGCCTCGACCTGGTCATGGGAGAGGACGTGGCCGCCGAGCGGCGGGGAGCCGGGGAGGATCGGGAGGTCGCACTGCTCGTAGAACGGCTTGATGCGCACGACCGCGTTGTGGCCCCAGAACGGACCGCAGTCGCCCACCCACCAGGCCTGCCCCATGGTGTAGGAGCGCATGCCGTGGCGCATGCCGAACTGGAAGATGCGGGCGAAGGCGCTCTTGGAGGGCATGCCGACGACCAGGCTCTGCAGGATGCCGATCTTGGGGTGCGCCTGCATCATGCGGGCGAGGCGCACGACCTGCTCGCCCGACATCAGGCTGTCGGCATCGAGCGGGAGCATGAGCGTGTAGTCGGCGCCCCAGCGGGCACAGAAGTCGCGCACGTTGCCGGCCTTGTAGCCCGTGTTGTCGGTGCGCCGGCGATAGACGATGCGGTCGCGGTCGGGATCGCCGGCCTTCCAGGCCTCGATGGCCCTTTCCTCGGCGGCGGCGACGGCGGGGTCGTTGGTGTCGCTCAGCACGAACCAGGAGAAGGCGCCGCCCTCGCCGGTTGCATCGACACTGGTCTTGACCGTGCGCAGGCGCAGAATGGCCCGCTCGGGGTCCTCGTTGCGCAAGGTCATGAACGCGGCCGTCTTGATGCGGAGCGGGGTCGGCGCATCCGCGGCAGCGGCGTAGGGCGCCACCTCGGCCAAGCTATTCTTGTGGAAATGCAGGAGCCACAGGCCGATCAGGGCGTTCCAGAAGCCGAGCACGGTCCAGGGCGTGCCGGCCGCGAAGCACAAGAACAGGACCACGTCCACGGGGGTCCAGCCGCCGGTGCCGAGCACCTTTGCCGCCGCCCACAGCAGGCCCGCGTAGGTGACCAAATTGAGGGCAAACACGATCTGCCGCCGGCGCGTCAGCACGTCGATGGACTGGAGGCCAGCGGGTGTCGTAAGGCTCAGGCGCACCGCAGGCTGCCCCGGAGTCGGGGTGTCGAGACTGTCGCTCATGCTACCTTCATCTGAAAGACGTTACCCCGGCGGCGGGAGCTAAGATGATGACGCGCCGCTCGACCGGCAAGACCCGCATGGCCCGCGCACTCTGGTACCCCAGGAAGGGGGCGGCCGAGTTGCGCCTGGCACCCTTGCCGAGGCCGCGACCCGGCGAGGCGACCGTCCGCTCGCTGTTCAGCGGCATCAGCCGCGGCACGGAGCGTCTGGTGTTCACGGGGGCGGTGGGCCGGAGCGAATGGGAGCGCATGCGAGGGCCCAACCAGGAGGGCGACTTCTCTTTCCCGGTCAAATACGGCTATTGCGCGACTGGAGTTGTAGAGGAGGGGCCGGCGGAGCTCTTGAGCCGGATAGTGTTCTGCCTGCATCCCCACCAGGATTTCTTCAATGTGCCAGCCTCTTCACTTGTGCCGGTGCCGGACGATGTGCCGGCGCGCCGGGCGACGCTCGCCGCCAACATGGAGACCGCGCTCAATGCGCTGTGGGACGGGGGCGCGGGGCCTGGCGACCGCATCGTGGTGGTGGGCGCGGGCGTGGTGGGGCTGCTGGTGACGGCGCTGGCGGCGCGGCTGCCGGGCGCCGAGGTGACGGCGGTCGATATGGATGCGGGGCGTACGACGCTGGTCGCGTCGCTGGGCGCCCGGTTCGCGCGGCCGGAGCAGGCGCCGGGCGAAGCCGACATCGTCTTCCACGCCAGCGCCACGTCGGCGGGGCTTGCGACTGCCATCAAATGCGCGGGGTTCGAAGGCACGGTCGTCGAGATGAGCTGGTATGGGGACAAGCCGGTCGAGGTGGAACTGGGGGGCGCGTTCCACAGCCGCCGGCTCAAGCTCGTCTCCTCGCAGGTCGGCCAGGTCGCGGCGAGCCGCCGCCCGCGCTGGGACTACGGCCGCCGCATCGGGCTTGCCATGCGGCTGCTGGCCCAGCCCGAACTCGATGCGCTCGTTGCCGAGGAGATCGCCTTCGAGGACGCTGCCCGCGAGGTGCCGCGCGTGCTGGGTCCCAATGCCCAAGGTATTGGACAGGGCCTCGCGCCCGTCATCCGCTATCCCCAGACCTGAGCCACAGCCGGAGAGAACCCCATGTACGCCGTCGAGGTGCGCGACCGCATCATGATCGCCCACAGCCTGCCCAATCCGTTCTTCGGCCCGGCGCAGGGGATGCACGGCGCCACCTTCGTGGTCGACGTCGCGTTCTTCCGCGAGACGCTGACAAAGGAGAACGTCGTGGTCGACATCGGCGCGGCGCTCGACGTGCTCGGCAAGACGCTGAAGCCGCTGGCCTACCAGAACCTCGACGCCCTGCCGCAGTTCAAGGGCAAGCTCACCACGACCGAGTTCCTGTCCCGCTACGTGTTCGACTCCATGGCCAAGGCCGCCAAGGAGGGCGCGCTCGGCGAGGAGGGTAAGAAGCTCGCCAAGATCCGCGTCGTGCTGCACGAGACCGACCTGGCGCGCGCCTGGTTCGAGGGGCCGGTGTGACCTCCGCCGTCTTTGCCATTCCCGGCAATATCGATCTGCCCACGGGCGGGTATATCTACGACCGGCGCGTGCTGGCACTGCTGCCGGGGCTCGGCGTGACCGTGCGCCATCTCGCGCTGCCGGGGTCGTTCCCCGCGCCGACAGCGGCCGACCTTGCCGAGACGGAGCGATTGCTGGCCGCCCTGCCGGCCGATGGCGCTGTGGTGATCGACGGCCTCGCCTATGGTGCCATGCCGGCCGAGCTGGTCGCGCGCGTGCGGGCGGCGATCGTAGCGCTGGTGCACCATCCGCTGTGTCTGGAAGCCGGGCTCCCGCCGGCGCGGCAACGCCAACTCAAGGACCTGGAGACGGCGGCGCTGGCGCTGGCGCGAAAAGTCGTCACGACCAGCCCGACGACGGCGCGCACGCTGGCCGCGGACTTCGCCGTGCCGGCGCACAAGATCACGGTCGCCGAGCCCGGCACCGATCCGGCACCGCGCGCGACCGGCACCGGCAGCCCCGTGCAACTGCTGGCGGTCGGCGCGGTCGTGCCGCGCAAGGCCTACGACCTTCTCGTGCGTGCGCTCAGCCCCCTTGCGGACCGCGACTGGCGCCTCACCATGGCCGGCCCGACGGACCGCAGCGCGGAGGCACTCGCCGCGCTGCGCGCGGCCCTGCTGGAGGGGGGCCTCGGCCATCGCGTCACCCTGCTCGGCGCGGTCGATCAGCAGAGGCTCGCCGAGCTCTACGCGAAGGCCGACATCTTCGTCATGTCGTCGCTCTACGAGGGCTACGGCATGGTGCTGGGCGAGGCCATGGCGCGCGGCCTTCCCATCGTCTGCACGACCGGCGGCGCGGCGGCGGAGACGGCGCCCGATACGGCCGCCATCAAGGTGCCGCCCGGCGACCAGGCTGCGCTCACTGCCGCCATCGGCCGGCTCATCGACGAGCCGGACCTGCGCGCCCGCATGGCCGATGCGGCATGGGCGGCCGCGCAAGGACTGCCGCGCTGGGAGGATACCGCGCGAGCCATCGCCAACGTCATCAAGGGACTGGGATAATGAGCGGCTTCGCCCTGGATTGGCTCGACCTGCGCGAGCCCGTGGACCATCGCTCGCGCAACCGCAAGCTGGCGCATGCGCTCGCCGCGCATTTCGACGGCTGGCGGCCCATCACCGTCGTCGACCTGGGCTGCGGCACCGGCTCCAACCTGCGCGCCACGGCGCCGCTGCTGGGGCCCGAGCAGCACTGGACGCTGGTCGACAACGACCCCGCCTTGCTCGAGGCCGCATCCGCGCGGCTGAAGGCCTGGGCCGACGGCGCGGATGCGCAGGAGACGCGGCTCGTGCTGTTCAAGGGCGCCAAGCGCATCACGGTGGAGTTCCGCCGCGCCGACCTCGCTGGCGACCTCGAGGCGGCGCTGGGGCCCAGCTCGAATCTCGTGACTGCCTCGGCGCTGTTCGACCTCGCCTCGCCCGCGTTCATCGCCAAGCTCGCCGGCTTGGTCGCGGCGCGGAAGGCGGCGTTCTACACGGTGCTGACCTACGACGGCGACCAGCGCTGGGCGCCCGAGCACGAGGCCGACGCGAGCCTGCTCGAGGCGTTCCATGCGCATCAGCGGCGCGACAAGGGATTGGGGGCATCTGCCGGCCCCGATGCGCCGGACGCGCTGAGCGAGGCCTTCGCCGCGCTCGGCTACCAGGTGACGGAAGGCGACAGCGCCTGGCGGCTCGGCCCCGATGACAGGGCACTGATCGCCAACCTGCAGTCGGGCTTCGCCGATGCCGTGGGCGAGACCGGCCAGGTCGACGCGGCGACACTCGCGGCCTGGCGCAGCATCACCCGCACGGGCGCCATCGTCGGCCACGCCGACACGCTGGCCCTGCCGCCGGCGCACTGAGCGGGGGTCGCCTGTCCCGATCGCGCGGTCGGCCTCACGGCGTGTTGCGGACGCCGGCTCGCAAGGGGCCGGCGACATCCGCAGATCGACCTAGGCAAGTGTCCTGAGGATCGCGACGGTCTCCTGCGGCTCGGGGCGCACCGTGTAGTCGGGATCCGCCTCGGCGTATCGGATGATGCCACTCCGGTCGATCACGAAGCGTGCCGGCAACGGCAGCCGCCACGACTGGTCGCCATTGCGCTGTGCGAGGTCGTTCTTGAAGGTGTTGAGGTAGAGGTCCTTCAGATCTTCCGGCAACGTGAAAGCGATGCCGAACGACTCGGCGATCCTCAAGCCGTGGTCGTTGAGGATCGGGAACACAAGCTTGTGCTTCCCGGCCAGGTCCGCCGAGAAGTGCGGCAACTCCGGCGACAGCACGACAATGTCTGCTCCGAGCCCGCGAACCTCACCGTAAACTGCTTGCAAAGCATCCAGCTCATGCCGGCAGTACGGTCACCACGCGCCGCGGAAGAAAGAGACTATCAGCGGCCCGCGTGCCAGGAGCTCGGCGGACGCGACAGTGCGGCCGTCGTAGTTCCGAGCCGCGAACGCGGGTGCCACTTGGCCCACAGCCGCGACGCCCTTCAAGATTCCAGACGCCCGCAGGTCGTCGGTCGCCCGCTGCATGATGGCGCGCTGCTCGGGCGGCCGGCGCGACGCCGAGGCAGCGCGCGTGGCCTCGAGTTTCTCCTTCAGTGACATGC
>JBGGME010000139.1:0-11588 GCA_041288195.1 Hyphomicrobiaceae bacterium | reverse complement strand
CAAGCATTCTAATCAATGTAGCCACTGCCATGACGCTTAGAGCATCCAATTCACCGACCGCAACCGGCTCGTCATGCGACATCCGACACGGTAGGTAACCATGGCAGGTCGGGCAGACGACTGGCCAGCCAAAAGGAGAACGCACGTTCCGCCGGCTCACGTCAACGACCGAACTCTCCAAGGCCGACTTCGTCGAATACATGGACCGCATCTGCGCACTCTGCAACGTCCCACTCCCTGATCCCGAAGCAGCAGGGTTACATCCCAAACCACGCCAAGCCTCTCCGTTCAGATCGAGGGAGAGCCTGACGCCTCGACGAAAAGTGTACCGCGCGTGTACCGGCGCCGTAACAAGTTGATTACAAACGACTATTATTACCCTACATCATTCATGGGAGTCATAGGGACGCGCCCTTGGCGATGTCGGCATCAACGGCCCTTAAATCAAGGGGCGGCATAGTCGGCGGGCGCGGCGGGCCTATGGCAGCCGCGCCTGCGAGCTGATAAAGCCTCGGGCGAAGGCAGGCAAGGTATCCCACCCGTGAAGCGGCAAGCCAGCATCGATCGCTCCACCAAGGAGACCAAGATCAAGGCCACCGTCGACCTCGACGGCACGGGCGCCTACGACATTGCCACCGGCATCGGCTTCCTCGACCACATGCTGGAGCAGCTCGCCCGCCATTCCCTGATCGACATCACCTTGAAAGCCAAGGGCGACCTGCACATCGACTTCCACCACACCACCGAGGACACCGGCATCGTGCTGGGCCAGGCGGTGGCGAAGGCGCTGGGCGACAAGCTGGGGATCGCCCGCTACGCCTGCTCCCACCTGCCGATGGACGAGGTGCTGACGCGGGTGGCAATCGACGTCTCCGGCCGGCCGCACCTGGTCTGGAACGTCGCCTTCCCCACGCCCAAGATCGGCGACATGGACACCGAGCTGTTCCGCGAGTGGTTCCAGGCCTTCGCCACCAACGCCGGCATCACGCTGCACGTGGAGACGCTCTACGGCGCCAACAGCCACCACATCGCCGAGACCTGCTTCAAGGGGCTCGCCCGCGCGCTGCGTGAGGCCGTCGCCGTCGACCCCCGCCAGGGCGGCCGCGTGCCCTCCACCAAGGGCTCCCTCAGCGTCTGAGGCAGCAGCGGCGGCGCTATTGCCGTGGGGCCGGACGATCCGCGCGCACGCTCTTGAGCTCCTGCGTGAGCGAATGCATTGCGCTTTCCAGGCGATCCAGCCGGAAAAGCAGGGCTTGCCACTGCTCCGACGAGGCGGTCAATGTCATCGAGCGCCTGGGCTCGAGCGCAGCCACAGAGGCGGCTTCCGGCGCACGCAGCGCAGAGGGGCCTGCTGCACTCTCAGCTTGAGCCAGCGCGGTGGTCAGGACGGCTGCCAGCCGGACCCCTGCCATCTTCAGTCGGTCCCTGACGATCGGCGCGTGCGTGCCGAGGTAGGCGTCGTTCGCATCGACTTTCTTCTTGGGACCATTGCCCGGATAGGTCTTCTGGGTGGCTGTGTACCAGCACTCGCCCTGCTTCTGCACGCAGTACTGAACGCTCGGGCGCAGCGTGATTGCGAGCGACTCGTTGGCCCATCCCACAATCGCCGCCGTATCCACCCTTGCGGGCACCCATCGGCTTCGGTCCTGGTCCGTGATCTCGCCTCTGAGATCGACGGCGATCTCGCGCGCTCGCGTCCCGATCTTCTCCTCGATGATGCATGTGTCCCACACCGAATGAAGCGAGGAGTCGCAGGGTGCGTCGACGTCGATCTTGTTGGCTCCCCTGTCATCTTCGAAGGAGACGTGGAGCGGCTGATGGATGTCGCCAACCCAATGCCCGATGCTCTTGATCAGGCGCAGCTGGTCCGCCTCGTCGCTGTTCGTCGCGAGGTCGCGCATGTCGTTGGCGATCGCGGTCGCCGCACATTTCGACGCCCCTCCACATGGAGCGGCCTCTTCGATCTTTGTTGCGGAACGAGGCACGTTCAAGAAGTGCTCGGACGGGCGGATCCTCGGATTGTCCGGCCAGGTGCAGGACTTGCCGAAGGCGCGAAACTCCGAGTCCTGATGGATGAGCGATGTGACCTTGCTCCGGACCTGAGGCGGGAGCTCGCGGAACGCAATCTCGCACACGACCTCATGGCCGAGATTGCCCCACGCGTTGGCGGAATCATGAGAGGCAATCGATGCGAGGAGAACGACGGGATACAGGTATGAACGCATGACATTGACCCTTATCCGAATTGCGCAATGCAATATGTCTAGCGCGCCACCGCGCAACTGCAAAGAGCCCGAACGCTTGGGTGCCATCGCTGGCTAGCATTTCCCTCACCCGAACTTCACCAGCCCCAACTTGGCCAGGATGAAGCCGTGGGCGAAGCTGAACACGAGGCCGATGACGAGGAACAGCGCGATGGGTCCCCAGCGCAGGCGCACGATGCTGCGCCAGATGTAGACCTGGAAGGCGATGGTTGCCCCCATCACGGCCAGGCCGAAGATGGTCGGCAGCACGAGCGAGCTCGTCATGGCCCACAGCACCATCTTCACGAGGTCCGCCGCCGAGACGTAGAAGGCGGCGTACATGTTGGCGTAGATATTGGACGCCACCACCAGATTGCGAGCGCTCGGCGCATAGAGCGACTTGGGCAGCGCATACATCAGCATGAAGCTCAGGATGCCGCTGACGATGGCCACGATGTGCAGCACCGTGCTGTTCTCGACCGCCTGCCCCTGCGCCACGATCGGGTAGCTGACGAACGCGCCGAGCCGCATGATCACCTCCTTGTGGAGGAACGGCACGATCGTCAGGAAGGCGGCGTAGGCCAGGACCGCCTGGTAGAGCGCCTTCTTCTCCTCGGTCACCAGCTGGCGGATGCCGCGCAGGGGGTCGTGCAGCGTGGTGAGCACGCGCATGAGGTCGCCGAGGCCCGCGATCTTGAGCAGCGGCTCGATGGGAAGCTCGTCGCCGTCGCCGTCAGCCGGCTTCGACCTCGGGGGCGTTGCAATCTCGGTCTGCTGGCGCGGGACCTGCACGCCCTGCGCGGCCACGCGATGCACCGGCCGCGGCGGCGCCTGCCGTTGCGGCGCCGGGTACAAGCCGCGCAGCAGCTCGGCAATCGACGTCTGGTAGTCGGCAAGCAGGATGGGGGTGGAGGCGTCGACGACGGCGCGGCTGACCTGCTCCCACATGCCGTGGGCGAGCACGTAGGTGCCGTTGCTGGAGTTCAGGTCTTCGAGCAGAAAGCCGCCGCCCGGCGCCGTCGAGATGCGGGCATGCGCCCGGCTGACGAAGGCGTAGTCCGAGGGGACCTGGATATCAGCGCTCGATCCGTGCCTGCCGACGACCACTCTCATGGCCAACCGACAATTGCGATTCGCCGGCCGCAGTCTAGCCGGTTGCGCGTCGGGCGCCGGCCCGGCGGCAGCAAGATGTGGACGCGTTGCAGGCCGGCAACCGCAGGCCGGCCTGCATCGACAACATGAACGCGCGGCTGCCGACTTGACCAGCCTTCGTCCATGTTTGTTAACGCTTAGGGCGGAGAGTGGGCGACCGCCATTTTTCCAGCGTTCGACCGGGTCCCATGCTTCTCTCCCCAAGCGCGCACACGGCCCTCGGCATCGTCCTCGCCGTCGGCGGTTCCAAGGGAAAGGTGCAGCTGGCGCCGCAGGCGCATTCCGGCTCGCCGGACGATGCGCATGTGACGGTCGGCAAGTTCCTCGCCATCCGCACCGCGAGCTCGACGGTGATCGGCGTCATTACCGAGATCGAGACCGGCGGGCAGGGAGCGGACGGCGAGCTCACGGCCAGGATCGATCTCTTCGGCGAGATCCGCAGAGGCGACGGCGGGCGTCCCGTCTTTCAGCGCGGCATCACCAACTACCCAGCCGTGGGCGACCGGGTCGACCTCCTCGGCAACGACGGCTTGCGCGCGGTCTACGACACGGCCGGCGCCGACGTCATCAACATCGGGCATCTGCAGCAGGACGGCACGATCGGTGCCTACATCAAGGTCAACGAGATGCTGCGAAAGCATTTCGCCTTCTTCGGCTCCACCGGCGTCGGCAAGTCGAGCGCGGTGGCGGTGATCCTGCGCCAGGTGCTCGAAGCAAAGCCCAACCTGCGCGTGTTCCTGGTCGACCCGCACAACGAGTATGCGCGCTCCTTCCGCGAGAAGGCGCAGGTTCTGACCCCGAAGAACCTGAAGCTGCCCTTCTGGCTCTTCAACTTCGAGGAGACGGTCGACGTCTTCTTCCGCGGCCGGCCGGGCCTGGAGGAGGAGGTCGAGATCCTCTCGCACGTCATCCCGCTGGCCAAGGCGCAGTTCTCCCTTGCCCACGGCGGCGGCGGGCACACGCTGCGCAAGATCGATCCGACCGGGACGGCCTACACGGTCGACACGCCGGTGCCCTACCGGCTCTCCGATCTCGTGGCCCTGATCGACGAGCGCATGGGCAAGCTCGAAAACCGCTCCTCCACCACCAAGTACGGCCGGCTGATCTCGCGCATCGAGACCGTGCGCAAGGACCTGCGCTACGCCTTCATGTTCGACAACGCCAACGTCGGCGGCGACACCATGGCGGACGTGCTCAACCAGCTCTTCCGCCTGGTGCCCGAAGGCAAGCCGATGACGGTGATGCAGCTCGCGGGCTTCCCGGCCGAGGTGGTCGACTCCGTCGTCTCGGTGCTCGGGCGCATGGCCTTCGAGTTCGGACTGTGGAGCGACGGCGCGCTCGAGCTGCTGTTCGTCTGCGAGGAGGCGCACCGCTACGCGCCTGGCGACAAGAGCATCGGCTTCGGGCCGACCCGCAAGGCCGTCTCCCGCATCGCCAAGGAAGGCCGCAAGTACGGTGTGTTCCTGGGTCTCGTCACGCAGCGCGCGGCCGAGCTCGATGCGACCATCATCTCCCAATGCAGCACGCTGTTTGCCATGCGCATGGCCAACGAGCGCGACCAGCAGGTGATCCGGTCGGCGGTCTCGGACGCCGCCGCGAGCCTGCTCGAGTTCCTCCCCTCGCTCGGGACGCGGGAGGCCTTCGCTTTCGGCGAGGGCGTGGCACTGCCGACGCGCCTGCGCTTCAGCCAGCTCGCGCCCGAGCACATCCCCAGGAGCGAGTCGGTGAGCAGCAGCGCCCTCGCCGATTCCAGCATGGGAGTGGATGCCGCCTTCATCGAGCGCGTGGTCGAGCGCTGGCGCGGCGCCACCATGGGCAGCAAGCGCAAGATTGGCGAAAGCCTGATCGGGGATATCGAGAAGCTCAATGTGTCCCCGCACGAAACCGACAGGGCGACCCTGCGGGAGGCGGCGCTCGCCATGCGACGCGAGCCGGGCGCGGAGCCCGCCAAGCCGGGTCCTGCGGGCCCCTCTGTGGCGCTGCGCAAGTAAGGCGGGGATCGTGTTTGAGCCGGAGGCAGGCACCTTTTGTCGCGGGCTGGCGCGAAAGCGGGCAATGCGGGCAACCTGCCCAGCGGTGCGTCGCCGTGCCACGCACCGCCGACCCGGCTTTGACCTCGATGATCCCTACATCGCCGTTCAGCAATCTTAACGAACATGAACGAAGCTGCCTCGTGGTGGAAACCCGTGCAGCTATAACCGCCGGTAAAAAGACGGGACAAGGCAGCCTTGAGATGAGTTCGCGGAAAGTTGTGCGCCCCCTCGCGAGGTGCCAGGCCCTGATCGATTTCGACGGCACGATCGCACCGGACGATCCCACGGATCGGCTGCTCGAGCGCTTTGCCGACCCCGCCTGGCGCGAGGTCGAGGAGCTCTGGCAGGGTGGGCGCATCTCCTCGCGCGAATGCATGCAGCGTCAGGTGGAGCTGCTGCGCGCCACGCCCGAGGAGGTCGACGGCGCGATTGCCGAGGTTCGCATCGATCCGGGGTTTCCCGAGTTCCTGAAGTTCTGCTGGAGCCGGGGCATCTCGGCGATGGTGGTTTCCGACGGCTTCGATCGCGTCGTGCACGCGGTCCTGGCGGCCGCCGGGCTTCCGATTCCGTTCTTCGCCAACAAGCTCGAGTGGCAGGGCGGTGACCGCTGGCGCCTGGGCTTTCCCCATTCGCAGCCCAAGTGCCTCGTCGGCAGCGCCAACTGCAAGTGCTCGCACGGCATCGGGCGGTCGTCGCGCAAGACCGTCGCCATCGGCGATGGCCGGTCCGACTTCTGCATGTCGACGCGCGCCGATCTCGTCATCGCCAAGGGCGCGCTCGCGAGCTTCTGTCGGACCCGTGGGTTGGCGCACCGCACATTCACGGATTTCCACGAGGCGAAGGCGCACCTCGCCGCCTGGCTGCAGTCCGACGATGTCGAGGCGGTTGCCGGCCTCTCCAATGCGGGCTGAGACGAACCTGAGACAAATGATCAACCTCGGACGATACGCGTGACCACAGCGGAAGTTGCCGATGGAAGCCTGCGCTTTGCCGGAGGGCGGCTGGGCTTCCTCTTGATCCATGGCCTCGGCGGGACGCCGATGGAGATGCGCTTCGTGGCGCAGGGTCTGGCTCGCGCCGGCTACACCGTGCACGTGCCGCAGCTGGCGGGCCATTGCGGCACCGTCGACGAGCTCAAGGCGACGGGCTGGCAGGACTGGTGCGCCACCGTGGAGGAGGAGCACGACCGCCTGAAGCAGACCTGCGACCACATCGTCGTGGGCGGGCTGTCGATGGGCGCGATCCTGGCCGTGCATCACGCCGCCCGCCACCCCGATGACGTGTTTGCGCTGGCGCTCTACGCCCCGACGCTGCAGCTCGATGGCTGGGGCATTCCCTGGTACGGCAGGTTCTTCGATCTGGTGCACCAGAAGTGGTTCGCCGACCTCTTCCAGTTCGCCGAGAGGGACCCCTGGGGCATCAAGGACCGGCGCCTGCGCGAGCTGGTGAAAACGGCGATCCTGAGCGGCGACAGCTCCAAGGCAGGGATTGCCGCGCTGCCGGGCGGCATGATGCTGGAGCTGCGCTGGCTGGTCGAGGACACGAAGCGGCGCATTGGCGATGTGCGCCAGCCGACGCTCGTCGTGCACCCGCGCGAGGATGACCGCGCCAGCCTGAGCAACATGAAGTACCTGCAGAGCAACCTTGCGGGCCTTGTCGAGACGGTCGTGCTCGACGACAGCTACCACATCGTCACGCTGGACCGGCAGCGCCACGTCGTGGTGGACCGGACCCTCGATTTCGTCGCACGCGCCCAGCAGTTCGCCGGAAGCCTTGCCGCTGTCGACGAGGCCTTCTACGTCAACGGCTGAAGCCTCCCGCCGGCGCGGCCGCGTTGCGTTGGACCATTGCGGGGGCCTCGCTTTCGCCACCCGATCCGACTAGAACGGGGCACTGCCAACAGTCGGGCCTGCACCATGCTCACGTTCACCGTGCACGAGCCGCCCAATCCGCCGGCCGACCGCGTCGACCGGGCGGAAAGCCTAGTCTTCATCAAGGACGGCTTCTCGTGGGCCGCCGCCTTGTTCGCGCCGATCTGGCTGATCGCCCACCGGTTGTGGTGGGCCCTGCTCGGCTTCGTCCTGCTGAGCGGCAGCTTCGAGGCCATCAAGCGCCTGTCCGGAATCGATGCGCGCTGGGCGGGCCTCGCCGTCCTCGCCCTCAGCCTGCTCGTCGGCTTCGAGGCCGATACGCTGCGGCGCTGGGCGCTCGAGCGGCGCGGCTGGCGCATGCTGGGTACGGTGACCGGCAAAACCGCAGCCGAGTGCGAGCGGCGATTCTTCGAGACGTGGCTGCCGAGCCAGCCCATCATTGCCCCGCGCACGGATCCGCGGCCGCCCCGCGACAGCCGATGGCGCATGGGCGGGCTCGTCGGAGCGCGCTCCTGAGCCTCGAGCCCGCACCATGCAACGCCTCGTCATCATCAACTACGGGTCGGGCAACCTGCATTCGGCGGCCAAGGCCTTCGAGCGGGCCGCGCGCGAGTGCGAGGCCGACGTCGCCATCGAGGTGAGCGCCGATCCGGCGGCGGTGGCGGCGGCCGACCGCGTGGTGCTGCCGGGCGTCGGCGCGTTCGCCGACTGCAAGGCGGGGCTCGATGCGGTGTCCGGCATGGGCGAGGCGCTGGAGGCGAGCGCGCGCCGCAAGGGCCGGCCGTTCCTCGGCATCTGCGTCGGCGCGCAGCTGATGGCCGAGCGCGGCCTCGAGTTCCGCATCACGCCGGGGCTCGGCTGGATCAGGGGTGACGTGAAGGCGATCGAGCCGAAGGACCCCTCGCTCAAGATCCCGCACATGGGCTGGAACACGCTGCAGGTGGTCAATCCGCACCCGCTGCTGGCAGGCATCGAGACCGGTGCAAGCGGCCTGCACGCCTATTTCGTGCACTCCTTCCACCTCGTGCCCGCGGACCGCAGCACGCTGGTGGCGGAGGCGGACTACGGTGGACCGGTGACCGCGATGCTAGGGGTCGATAACATCGCGGGCACCCAGTTCCACCCGGAGAAGAGCCAGACGCTGGGCTTGCGGCTCATCTCCAACTTCCTGAAGTGGCGACCCTAGATCCCCTCTCCCCATGCCTCTTCAGCATGGGGAGAGGGTTAGGGTGAGGGGCGGACGCACGCTCCGGAGCAAGGTTCTGCCCCTCACCCCGGCCCTCTCCCCGCAGGCAGGGAGAGGAGGAGAGGGCTCAGGCCGCCTTGGCTTCAGGCAACGCAGGCACAGGGAACGCAACCACATTGCTCGTCTCGGCGCCGTTCTCCGGGCGGCGCTTGCGGAACCATCTGAGGGCAGTGTTGAGCAGGACGGCGTCGGCTTCCACCTGCTGGATCAGCAGGCCGTCCTCGCCTTCCAGGTGCGGCTTGAGCCGGCGCTCCAGCGCATCGGCGCGCTCGCTCGACTGCACATACCACGTGGCGTCGAGCGGTCGCGCCCAGGCATCGCCGAGCTGCATGATGGCGCCGGCGAGGTTGTGGCGGGTGGGGAGGGAGAGATCATAGGTGATGAGATAGGTGCGCATCGGGGGGTCTCGTGGGCGGCGAGAGGGAGGAGAGAAGGTCCAGCCGACGCACCACTTTGCGGCCGGAACGTAGAGAGAACATGCTGCGATTCGAGAGCAGTGTCGATAGAAAGTTCCGGTTGTGTTCTCTGAATGTTTCGTTCAACAAAAGTTATCCACAGGCCCTGGTTTTTCCCGCAGCCGAGCTCTCGGCGCTCAGTCCTTGCCCTCGAACAGGCTCGGCTGCAGCTCGTCCGGCACGCCGCGCGGGATGCGCCGGTGGGGGCCGTAGTCGATCCGGTCGACGAGGCCCGGATGGCGCTCGCGGAACAGCTCGAGCGCCTTGTCGCGGCTGCCCGGGAAGCGCGTGCCCTCCCACACCTCGTAGAGCCGGCGGGGATCGCAGCCGTAGCGGATCAGCAGGTCCTTGCGCCGGATGCGCAGCCAGCGCGCGATCCAGATGTCGACGGCGTCGGATTCGGTGAGGCGCCGCGAGGGGCCGGGGGCGGCCGACGGTGTCTGTGCAACGCCAGCTTGACGGAACAGCAACATTCCCCATTGTGCGCGCACGAAGATAGCAAAGTGATGGCCGCTGCCTCCATGATCCTGTTCCCCGCCATCGATCTCAAGGACGGCCGCTGCGTGCGCCTCGTGCGCGGCGACATGGGGCACGCCACCGTCTTCAACGACGACCCCGCCGCGCAGGCGCGCGCCTTCGCGGCGCAGGGCTTCCGCTGGCTGCACATCGTCGACCTCAACGGCGCATTCGCCGGCAGGCCGGTCAACGCGCCGGCGGTGGAGGCGATCCTCGGCGCCATCTCGATCCCCGCGCAGCTCGGCGGCGGCATCCGCGACCTCGCGACCATCGAGATGTGGCTCGGCAAGGGCGTGGCGCGCGTGATCCTCGGCACCGTGGCGGTCAAGAACCCGGGGCTCGTGCGCGAGGCCTGCAAGGCGTTCCCCGGCCGCGTCGCCGTCGGCATCGATGCCAAGGGCGGCCGGGTCGCGGTCGAGGGCTGGGCGGAGACGAGCGAGCTGTCGGCGATCGAGCTGGCGCGCCGGCTCGAGGGCTGCGGGGTAGCCGCTATCATCTACACCGACATCGATCGCGACGGCGTGCTGCAGGGCCTCAACCTGCCGGCGACCGCCGCTCTGGCGCGCACCACATCCATCCCGGTCATCGCCTCCGGCGGCCTCGCCGGCCTCGCCGACATCGAGGCATTGCGCGCGCCTGAGTATGCTATGCTTGAAGGTGCAATCGCCGGCCGCGCGCTCTACGACGGCCGGCTCGACGCGCGCGAGGCGCTGACTCTGCTGGCCTCGCCATAGGCCACCTTCTTGAAGGCGGCAGCGTGTGCTAGGTTGTTCTTTATGCAGCAGGAAACCAGACGAGCGTCTCCCTTCGAATTGGCCGCGATGGCGCCGACCGATCCCGATGCGTTTTTGCTTTGGGGAGCACAGCGCGGGCGCGAAGAGGGCAAGTTCGAGCTTTCACGTGGCCGTGTGATTGCCAAGATGATTTGGACCTCCAGAAATCATGCTCGGGTGTGCGCCAACATACTAGCGGAGCTGGGTCGGCTGCTCGACCGTGAGCGTTACGATATCGGCAGCGCCGATTTTGCCGTGCGGACGCCCTTCGGTGTGCGCAGCCCAGATGTGGTGGTCGACCATGCCAATCCACATGGCAGAGAGCTGTCGACGTCTTCACCCTTGTTCATCGCCGAGGTGTTGTCGCCATCGACTGCTGGCACGGATTTCACGGAGAAATTGGACGAGTACACGTCGATCGATGTCCTCAGGACCTATCTCATTTGCGCCCAGGACGAGCCCCGCGCGTGGGTGTGGGCGCGCCAGGGTGACGGATCGTGGCCGAAGCTGCCGACGGAGCTCGTCGGTCGCGAGGGCGCCGTTGCGCTCGGCGGCCTCGGCATCGAGCTCGCCATGTCGGCGATCTTTCGCGGCATCCCTGATGCGCCAACCCTTCCCTGATCGCGGCCCATGCTGAAAATCCGCCTCATCCCCTGCCTCGACGTCAAGGACGGGCGCGTCGTCAAGGGCGTCAACTTCGTCGACCTGAAGGACGCCGGCGATCCCGTCGAGGCGGCTGCCGCCTACGACGCGGCCGGCGCCGACGAGCTGTGCTTCCTCGACATCACGGCGAGCCACGAGAACCGCGACACGATTCTTCACATCGTCGAGCGCACGGCGTCGCGCTGCTTCATGCCGCTGACCGTCGGCGGCGGGGTGCGCACGACCGAGGACATCCGCAGGCTGCTGCATGCCGGCGCCGACAAGGTGTCGGTCAACACCGCGGCCGTGCACCGCCGCCAGTTCGTGGCCGAGGGCGCCGACAAGTTCGGCGCGCAGTGCATCGTCGTCGCCATCGACGCCAAGCGAGTGTCGAAGATGGGCGAGCCGCTGCGCTGGGAGCTCTTCACCCACGGCGGGCGCAATCCGACCGGGCTGGAGGCGATCGCCTACGCGCAGGAGGTGGTGCGGCTCGGCGCCGGCGAAATCCTGCTCACCTCCATGGACCGCGACGGCACCAAGCAGGGGTTCGATCTCGAGCTGACGCGGGCGATCGCCGATGCGGTCAGCGTGCCGGTGATCGCCTCGGGCGGGGTGGGCACCCTCGATCATCTGGTCGACGGCGTGAAGCTCGGCCAC
>JBGGME010000138.1:0-2517 GCA_041288195.1 Hyphomicrobiaceae bacterium | reverse complement strand
GGCAGGATCGTGGTCGATGTCATGAAATACGACGTGGCGCCGCTGTTCCCGCTGCCTGACGGCTCGCCGTCGACCAAGGGGGACCCGCCGTCCCGTTTGTTCCGCTGGACCTTCGACCTCAGCGGCAAGAACAGCAGCCTTCACGAAGCTCAGCTCGACGACCGGGTCGGCGAGTTCCCACGCTTCGACGAACGTTTTTGTATGGCCGACTACCGCCATGGCTGGACCGTGTCGGCCCGCGAGGTCGGTTCGGGGCGCGAACGCCAGGAAGGCGATCAGCTCACCCACTACGATCTCAAGACCGGCAAGAGCGCGGACTGGGCGCCCGGCCGCGGCGACCGACTGAGCGAACCGGTTTTCGTTCCGCGCGCGCCGCAGGCCGCCGAAGGTGATGGCTGGGTGCTGAGCGTGATTTTCCGCACTGCCGAGAGCCGCAGCGACCTCGCCGTGTTCGAGGCGGCCGACATCGCCAAGGGGCCGGTGGCGCTCGCCCATCTCAGCACCAGGGTGCCTGCGGGATTCCACGGCAATTGGCGGCCAGGCCCCCTTTAAACTCGGCCGCTCCAAGGAGACGACGATGATTACCGTCCACCACCTCGAGAACTCACGTTCGCAACGCGTGCTGTGGATGCTGGAGGAGCTCGGCCTCGACTACGAGGTCAAGCTCTACAAACGCGAACCCACGATGCAGGCGCCCGAGTCGCTGCGCGCGGTGCATCCGCTCGGCAAGTCGCCGGTGATCACCGACGGCGGCACGACGCTCGCCGAGTCGGGTGCGATCCTCGAATACCTGGTCGAGACCTACGGCAACGGCCGCTTCGCGCCCAAGCACGGCACGCCGGAGCGGCTGCACTACACCTACTTCCTGCACTACGCCGAAGGCTCGCTGATGCCGCTTCTGTTCATGAAGCTGGTGTTCAGCCGCCTGCCCGAGCGCGTGCCATGGGCGATGCGGCCGGTGGCGAAGATGATCTCCAACGGCGCCGACAAGGCGCTGCTCGGCCCGCAGATCACCAACCACTTCGCCTTTCTCGAGAGCGAGCTGCACAAGCGCGACTGGTTTGCCGGTGCCGAGCTCACGGCCGCCGATGTCCAGTTGAGCTTCCCGATCGAAGCCGCCGATGCCCGCGTCGGCTTCGCCGGGCGCCTGCCCAAGCTCAAGGGCTTCGTCGAGCGCGTCCAGGCGCGGCCGGCCTACAAGCGTGCGCTGGAACGCGGCGGGCCGCAGACCTTCCTGAAGTGATCTCGATCGTGCTAGGTCCGATCGAGCTATGAAATAGGACTTCCGAGGAGCGAAATCGTGGCCCTTCCCGCCCTGCTGCGCGACAACCTTTCGATCCCGGTGGTCGGCGCGCCCTTGTTCATCGTCTCCAATCCCGATCTGGTGATCGAGCAGTGCAAGGCGGGCATCGTCGGCTCGTTCCCGGCGCTGAACGCGCGACCCAAGGAAGTGCTCGAGGAATGGCTGCAGCGCATCACGACGGAGCTTCGCGAGTACAAGGCCAGGCATCCTGATTGCACGGTGGCCCCGTTCGCGGTCAACCAGATCGTGCACAGCTCCAACGATCGCCTGCAGCACGACATCGATCTCTGCGAGAAGTACAAGGTGCCGATCCAGATCACCTCGCTGCGCGCGCCCGACGAGGTGGTAAAGTCGGCCAAGCGCTACGGGTGCCTGGTGTTCCATGACGTGACCAACGTCGTGCACGCCAAGCGCGCCCTGCAGGCGGGCGTCGACGGGCTGATCCTGGTGTGCTCGGGCGCCGGCGGCCATGCCGGCCGGCTGTCGCCTTTCGCGCTGGTGCCCGAAGTGCGCCAGTTCTACGACGGCTGCCTCTTGCTCTCAGGCTCGATCGCCAACGGCGCATCGGTGCTGGCCGCGCAAGCCGTCGGCGCAGACCTCGCCTATATCGGCACGCGCTTCACCGCGAGCAAGGAAGCCAACGCCACCGACGGCAACAAGCAGTGCATCATCGACTCGTCGGGCGAGGAGATCGTCTACACCAACCTCTTCACCGGCGTGCACGGCAATTACCTCAAGCGCAGCATCGCGGCGTCCGGCCTCGATCCCGATGACCTTCCTGTGGCCGACAAGAGCAAGATGAACTTCGGCTCGGGCGGCAACACCAAGGTCAAGGCCTGGCGCGACATCTGGGGCGCGGGCCAGGGCGTGGGCCAGATCTTCGATGCGCCGCCCGCCGCCGAGATCGTGGCGCGGCTCAAGGCCGAGTACGAGGCCGCCCGCGCCGCCCTGTTTGCCGGCGAGACGGTGCCGACGAGCCTGAAGCAGGCGGCGGAATGACGGCCCGCGGCCGTCATTCCGAGCACTTGCGAGGGATCTGACAGCGACGGAAGGTCCCTCGCTTCGCACGGGACGACACGCTAGCGTGTGGCCCGCATGATCCGTAGCCTCTATGACTGGGTGATCCGGCTCGCCGCTCACCCGCGCGCGATCCCGGCGCTGGGCATCGTTTCCTTCCTGGAAAGCTCGGTCTTTCCCATCCCGCCCGACGTGAT
>JBGGME010000137.1:0-5506 GCA_041288195.1 Hyphomicrobiaceae bacterium | reverse complement strand
CTCCTTGGGGATGTACTCGAGCGCCTTGCGGATCAGCGCCGCGACGTGCTCGGCGGGCTCGACCACCGTATTGCAGTGGTTGACCACGCCGATGCCGATCTTCTTGTCGGTCTTGATGTGCTTGAAGAGGTGCAGGTCCTGGCCGTCCGAGCTCGCGCACTCGATGGTCAGCACGTCGCAATTGAGCTGCAGCAGGTGCGGCAGAGCGCGCTCGTAGCTCGGCACCTTCCAATGCACGCGCTGCTGGTTGGGATTGCCCCAGCAGGTGTGCACCCAGATCTCGGCATTCACGCCGACCAGCTGGCGATTGAACGCCTCGGTGAGGAACTCGAGATCGGACTCCTTGCAGTCGGGCTGCACGGCGCGGCCGTGGTGCGGCGGCTCCTCCACCTGGATCAGGGGGCAGCCGGCGGCGGCCATGTCGCGCAGCTCCGCGTTCATGATATCGCAGAGGTCGAGGATCATCGCCTTGTCATCGCTGTAGAACTCGTTCCACAGCATCGATGCGAGGGCGGGCGCGCAGATGGCGCCGAATTTCACGGGACGGTCGGTCACGCGCTGGGCAACCTGCCAGAGCGCGGCGTACTCCAGCGGACCGCGCGTGAGCTTCTCGCGCACGACGCCGGGCTGATAGGCCTCCTGCACCTCCCACAATATCTTGCCCGGCCGCAGCCCGTGGCGCGCCATCCAGCCCCGCGAGGTGTCGCGGTGGCCGCACACGCCGCCCAGACGCTCGATCGGATAGAAGAACCAGGACTTGCCGCCGACGGTGAGATCGAAGCGGCTGTCGCCGTCGGTGACGATGTCGAGGCCGGCCGCCTCCTGCTCGGCGATGACGCTGGCGACGGCGTCGAGATACTGCTCGCGGAAGAGCGAATCGCCGAGCGCGGACTTGAACGATCGGCCGGCCAGGCTGCGGTCGAACCAGAGCGGCCGGGGGTAGGAGCCCGTGATGGTCGTGGGCAGCATCATGTCGCGCGTGACGGTGAGCAATGCAGCCTCCGGAGGCTATTCGGAATCGGTCGTTTCGCCTGCAGGGTAGGCCCAGCACAGGTCGGGCGGAAGCACTACGCTGACATCGCTGCCAACCGGATAGCGCACGAGGGTGCCGAGCTCCAGGGCATCGATGCGGCCGCCCAGCAGCTCGAGCTCGTAGACGGTCTGCGTGCCCTGATAGCGCGTGTCGGTAACGCGCGCGGTGAAGTTGTTCTCGGCCGCGCCGTTGACGCCGAGGCGCACGTTCTCGGGACGGACCGCGATCTTGACCGGCTCGCCCGCCTTGACGCTTGCCGGCAGCCACGCCGACAGCTTCTGCCCCGAGGCCGCCTCGATGACGCCGAACTCCTGCTCGCGCTGCACGACGCGGCCGTTGAGCAGGTTGGAGGCACCCGTGAAGCTGGCGACGAACAGATCGGCCGGGCGATTGTAGAGCGTGGTGGCAGGCGCCATCTGCAGCAGCTTCCCCTCGCGCATGACGCCGATGCGGTCGCCGAGCACCACCGCCTCGGCCTGGTCGTGCGTGACGTACAGAGCGGTGACGCCGGTGCGCTTGATGATGCGGCGCAGGTCGTCGCGTAGGCGCAGGCGCAGCTTGGCGTCGAGGTTGGAGAGCGGCTCGTCGAGCAGCAGCAGCTGCGGCTCGTAGACGAGGCTGCGCGCTAGGGCCACGCGCTGCATCTGGCCGCCCGAGAGCTGCACCACCGGCCGATCGGCATACGCCTCGAGGCCGACGATCCCCAGCACGTCCCGGATCTTGGCCTCGCGCTCGGCGCGGGGCGTCCGGCGGTGGCGCAGCGGATAGCCCACATTCTGGCGCACCGTCATGTGGGGCCACACGGCATAGGACTGGAACACCATGCCGATATTGCGCAGCCGCGGCGGCAGCAGCACGCCCCGCTTGGGCGCCGAGACGACGTTGCCGCCGATGCTTATGGTGCCGGAGGTCGGATGCTCGAGGCCGGCGACGCAGCGCAGCGTCGTGGTCTTGCCGCAGCCCGAGGGCCCCAGCAGCACCACGATCTCGCCGCGCTCGATACGGAAGCTGACGTCGTCCACGGCCGCCACGCCGGTGGCGAACACCTTGCGCAGATGCTCGATATTCAGTTCCGCGGACATTCACTCTCCGTTTGCTGGTTCCCTCTCCCCGTGCAGGACGGGGAGAGGAATGATCGGCCCTACTGGCGATAGCCGTAGGTCTTGTTCCACTCCTCCAGCCAGGCGCTGCGCAGCTTCACGTACTCGTCGAACTTCGGTGCCCAGGTCTTCACCACTTTCGGGTCGTATCCCGGTGGGTTGAGGGGCGGCGTCTTCAGCGCAGTCAGATAGCCGAGCTCCTTGATCTGGAACACCTGTCCCTCCTCGGACAAGCACCAGTTGAGGAACAGTTTGCCGGCGTTGGGGTTTGCCGCGGCCTTGGTCACGCCGGCCGCATAGAAGTTGAGCGGAACGCCGTCGGGCGGGAAGATGATCTCGACCGTCGCGCCGTCGCGCTTCTTGATGTAGGCGATGTTGTAGAGCAGGACCGCGACCGACACCTCGCCGCGCACCATGGCGTCGGACAGCGGCGCACCCGAGGGATAGAGCGCGGGCTGGGTTGCGGCCTGCTTCTTCCAGTAGTCCTCTCCCAGCACCTGGCGCTCGAACATCACGCGGGTCCAGGTGGTGCCGCCGGACGGGCCGACGACCTGGCCGATCTGCTTGTTGTTGTATTCGGGCTTGGTGAGGTCCATCCAGGTCTTGGGCGGGTTCTTCATCAGCTCGGTGTTGTAGGCAATCGACCAGCCGAGCGTGGACCTCGGCCAGAGCTTCGGCGAGACCAGCACGTCGGAGCGGAAGTCGCCAGCATTCGGCGGCGCGTAGTCCTGGAAAAGGTCCTGCAGGTCCTGCATGAGACCGCGGTCGGAGTGGTTGACGACGTCGGCCGAGAGCTTGCCGGCGGCCGCCTCGGTCTTGATGCGGGTGATGAGCTGGCCGCCCGGCGCGCGTACCATCTCGATCTTGACGAAGGGAAAGCGCTTGTTGAACGCCTTGATGATCTCCTGCTCGACCTCGGTGAAGTCGGCCGTGTAGTAGACGAGCTTGCCTTCCTTCTTGGCCGCTTCGATCAGATCGGCCGATCCGAAGTTCTGCGCCGAGGCCGATACGCTGCCGAGCGCCGTGGCGGCGAGCCCGGATGCGGAAGCGGCCACGAACTGGCGGCGGGTGATGCGACTGCTGGTCATGAGCAGGTGAGCTCCTTCTGTCGAGTTTCAGCTATTGGCCGTGTTCTCAACCCGCGCGCCCGATGTCGCCGCTGCGGGTGCCACCGCGCGAGAGCAGGTGCGCGATGCCGATCAGGATGCCGAGCAGAACCGTCTGCACCAGGCTGAACGCCGCGGTGATGCCGACGTTGCCGCCCTCGTAGTAGTCGAGCAGCAGCACGGCCATCACCATGGTGTTGCTCGTGTAGAGGAAGAGCGAGGAGCCGAGCTCGCGGATCGCCAGGATGAACAGCAGCGTCATGGCTGCGATCACGCCGGGGCGGGCGAGCGGCAGGACGATGGAGCGGATGGTGCCGAGCAGGCCGCGCCCGCAGATCCACGAGGCTTCCTCGAGCTCGCGGTGGATCTGCATGAGCGAGGTCGAAAGCGCCTTGACGGTATCGGGCATGAAGCGGGCGATGAAGGCGAGCGCCAGGATCCAGATCGTGCCGTAGAGCCCGCCGGGCAGGCCGATCCAGGCCCACAGGTAGGCAACGCCGACGACGAGGCCCGGGATGGCAACCGGAAGCGTCGAGATCACGTCGATGCTCTTGCGGCCGGGCATGGTCGTGCGGTTGATGGTGTAGCCGATGGCGAACGCCAGGACGCCGCCGACGAGCGCGGTGACCAGCCCCACCTCCATGGTGTTGTAGATCGAGCGCAATGCCAGCGGGTTGGAGAACAGACGCTCGAAATGGCCGAAGCTGTACTGGCGCTCGTCGAACAGGCTGGCGAGCGTGCGCACGAACAGGAACTTGCGGAACGCCGCGACGATCAGGGCCAAGGTCGGCAGCACCACGACGACGAGCAGGTACACGACCGCAAGGCCCAGCGTGAAATAGCGCCACGGGCCGAGATTGAGAAGCGCGGGCCGGAACGACTTGCCGGCAACGGTGGTGTAGCTGCGCCGCGAGAGCACCCTGGCCTGCAGCCACACCAGGAAGCCCGTGACCACCATCAGGATGATCGCGACGGACGCTGCCGTGCTGTAGAGCGGCGGCGACCAGTTGGTGAGCTTGAAGATGTAGGTCGTGAGCACGGGAATGTCGCCGGGCGTGCCGAGCACTGCCGGGATGCCGTAGATGCCCAGCATGACGATGAACGACAGCAGCATGCCCGACACGATGGCCGGCGCAATCAGCGGGAAGGTGATGGTGAGCAGCGTGCGCAGCGGCGTCGCGCCGGTGACCTCGGCGGCCTCCTCGAGGGAGGGGTCCATGTTGCGCAGCGCGGACGCCGTGAACATGTAGACGTACGGCGCATAGTAGATGCCGAAGATGCAGATCAGCCCGCCCATCGAGTAGACGTTGAAGCGCCATTCGACGCCGATGCTCGCCAGCACGGTGTTGAGCAGCCCCGTGCGCGGGGAGGCGAGGATCGACCAGGCGACGGCTGCAACCAATGGCGGTACGAACAGCGGCAGCATGCTGGCGGCCGCGATGAAGCCCTTGCAGGGCGTATTGGTGCGCACCACCACCCAGGAGAAGGTGAGGCCGATGACGACGGCCAGCGCCGTGCCACCGCCACAGGCGATCAGCGAGTTGGCCAGCGCCAGGTGGACGTTGGGGTTGGCGAGGACGGTGACGAAGTTCGCCAGCGAGATGTTGAAGACGCCGAACCCATCCACCACCGGATTGGTGTTGGTGAGCGCGCCCAGAAGCAGCATCGCGACGGGGTAGATGACGAGGAAGGTGAGAATCAGGAGCAGCGCGCCGGACCAGAGCCAGCCAAGGGCCGATCGGTGACCCCGTGCATGCGCCACAGTGGCCGGAGCATCGCTCAAGACGGTCGCTACAGCGGCATCGGCAGCCAACAGTGTCCTCCCACAGGCGCGTTCTTCAGCTGCCTTGTCGGCAGTCGATTGTTGTTTGCCGGGCCATGCCTAGCATGCAAGTGGCCGGTCGCGGCAAGCCCCGCATGGCTGGTGTGCGCCGGGCGGCGGCGTGGCGCTGCTGCCGCAAGCAGGGGAACCGACCATAGCGCAACCCTACTGGCGGTAGCCGTAGGCCTTGTTCCAGTCCTCGGTCCAGGACTTGAATATCTTCTCGACCTCGGCGTCGTCCGAATACCAGGTCTTGATGGCTTTGATGTCCACGCCCGGCGGCATCGGCGCCTGCGCCATGGCTGAGAACGAGCCGAGCTCGACCATCAGCGCCTGCCCCTCCCGCGACAGTGCCCAATCGAGGAACAGCTTGGCGGCGTTGGGGTGGCTCCCACCCTTCGCGATTCCAGCCGAGAACACTGTGACGGGCACTCCCTCGGGCGCG
>JBGGME010000136.1:0-3479 GCA_041288195.1 Hyphomicrobiaceae bacterium | reverse complement strand
CACCGACTCCTTGGTCCACCCACGGTCCGCCGACACCTTCGTCAGCGCCGCCGTCAGCGTCGTCTTGCCGTGGTCAACGTGCCCGATCGTGCCCACGTTGCAGTGCGGCTTACTCCGATCGAATTTTGCCTTGGCCATTGTTCGTCCTTACTCTCCGTCTACTCGGCCTCTCGTCCGTGGCGCCTGCGCCTATCCCCTTATGTGGGGATTGGAGCGGGTGAAGGGAATCGAACCCTCGTCATCAGCTTGGAAGGCTGTTGCTCTACCATTGAGCTACACCCGCTTTGCCAGGGGCCAGGGATCAGGTGCCCGATTTTGAGCGTCGCCTCTCTCCCTGAACCCTGGTTCCTGACACCTGGAACCTGACTGGTGGAGGGGGCTGGATTCGAACCAGCGTAGGCGAAGCCAACGGATTTACAGTCCGTCCCCTTTAGCCACTCGGGCACCCCTCCACAGACACCACGCCAAACGAAATCGCCCCGCCGTCGCCAGCAGGGGCAATGGGCCGTCTATATGGTGAATGGCCTATTCCCTGTCAACCGCAATCGGGCGAGCATGTCGCGCCCCGAGTCTACCACTCTCCACCCTCCCGAGCCGGACCCATGCGCCACCCACCCAAGCCGCGCCAGCATCGCCCCCATCAAGGCAGCCGCCCCCCGCACGCCCCGGCTGGAGAAGGCGGCCCCCCGCTGATCTTCGGCATCCACGCCGTGGAGGCCGCGCTCGCCAATCCGAGCCGCGCCATCGCCAAGCTCTATCTCACCGACAACGCCGAGCGGCGCCTGCAGGAGGCCCTGGCCAACCGGCGCATGGCCCATGATCGGGTGCTGCCCAAGGACCTCGACCGCAGGCTCGGGCCCGACACCGTGCACCAGGGTGCCCTGGTCGAGGTCGAGCCGCTGCCGGAGCCGTCGCTGGCGGAGCTGGTCGCGCGCGGCGAGGGCCGGCCCATCATCGCCCTCGACCAGGTCACCGACCCCCATAACGTCGGCGCCATCCTGCGCTCGGGCGCAGCCTTCGGCGCGGCCGGCCTCGTCATGACCCGCCGCCACAGCCCGCCGCTCGACGGCGCGCTCGCCAAGGCGGCCTCGGGCGCCCTCGAGCACGTGCCCGTGGCGCTGGCGCAGAACCTTGCCCGCGCCCTCGCCGAGCTCAAGGAGCTCGGCTGCCTCGTGGTCGGCCTCGACGACGACGCCACCGACGCCATCGAGACGCTCGACTGGCCGTCCCACGCGGTGCTGGTGCTGGGTGCGGAGGGCCGCGGCCTGCGCCAGCTCACGCGCGACAGCTGCGACCGGCTGGCGCGCATCGCCACCGAGGGCGCGATCGCCAGCCTCAACGTCTCCAACGCCGCCGCCGTCGCCCTGCACCTCGCCGCCATGCAGCGGCTCGGCCTGGGGCGTTCCTGACGCGCCGGCCTTAGTCGCAGATGGTGGGCCGCCAGCAGCGGTGATAGCCGCCGCCGCAGATGGGCTCGCCGTAGCGGTTGGTCCAGCAGCTGCGCCCGACCCAGCCGCACTGCCGGGGACCGCGGTAGCAGCCGGGGCCCGCCTCGTAGCCGTAAGCGCGCGGGCCCGCATAGGCACCGGCGATGCCGAGCCCGAGCACGGTGCCGATGGCGAGGCCGGCGGCGAGGCCGCCCCGGCGATGCGCCTCGGCGGGCTGGGTCATGCTAGCGCCCAGCCCGAGCAGGAGGGCGAGAGTGAGGAGTGCGTGGGTGATCTTCCGTGTCATGGCGATCTCGTCTTCGATCTCTGGATCGCGGCCGCTGGGAGCGACCCGGGCGCCCGCCTCGCCCCAACCGCGAGGCTAGGCAGGCGATTGTGGTGCAGGCGCGAAAGCGGCGCGCCGGCTGGCACCGCCGTGGCGCCCGCAATGCCTCACCAGTAGCGGCGCCAGTAGTGGCGACGGGGCGCGGCGTAGTTGCAGCAGGCGTTGTAGTGGACCACGTTGAGGTGGCGCGCGCCGACGGGGCGATGGTGGTGGTAGACGTGGAAGTACCGGGGCGGGGCGTAGACGTGATGGTGGATGAACACCTTGTCGCCGCAGCAACCGCCACCCCATTCGCCGGCCGACGCCGGCTGGCTGTAGCCGACACCCAGCATGGCCGCAGCGGCAGCCATGTACATCGCAACGCGCATCGATCGAACTCCTTGGACACAACGTGGTGCCTCAAGGAAAGCCGGTTTTGGCTAAGGAACGCTTAAGTCGCAGCCCAAGACAGGCCACAAGAGGCCGCAACGGGTGCGCGCGAAACCAACCTCCGCCCCGTCGCGACAAAGGCCGACGCCTCGAAGCGGAAAGCGAAGATCGCTAACAGCCGAACATGCCCGGGCAGCCGTAGCCCCAGGCGGGGTAATATTTGTACCGCGGGCCGACGTACTGGTAGCGGTAGCGATAGCGCATCTCCGCCCGCGACACCCAATAGCCCGAGCCGTAATAGGGGTAGTAGCGCGGCTGGTTGTAGTACCAGGAGCGCGGATCGTAGCGATGGACCCGGGGGCGGCCCCGCACCGGCGGCTCCACCGGCGTATAGATGCCGACGCCATCCGGGTTCCTGGGTCCGCCGGCGGAAGCCGGCTCGAAGGTACCAAGCGCGAGCATCGCGGCGCCGGCGGCCAAAAGGGTCGTGACGCGCATCATCGCTCTCCTCTGGAGTGGCGAAGCAGTCTCGCAATCAAACATTGTACAGGAGTTAATTAGCCAAGTGGAGGAGGCTCCTGCAGCGAGCCCGCCACAGTGGCCCTGCCGCCACCATACTTGCGCCTACAGCTTGCTCAGCCGTTCGATCGCAGCATCTCCATCGCCCATCGCATCGGCACGATCACCGGCTTGGCCATGAAGCGCAGGTACCAGCGCACCGGACCTCGAGGCTCGAAGCCCGCAGACCGCGCTACCGCCCGTCGCACGATGCGCCTGAGCTTGATTGGACCATAGGGGCCCGCGCCGCACCCGCGGCGCAAGATGTCGGCGAGGTCCAGATGCGGCTCGCCAAGGCTCCAGCGGCCGAGCGACGGCATGACCCACAAGACCTCGGCGAGGTTGTCGCGCGCTCGCGCAGCCAGCCGGGACATGGCGACGGCCGCCAAGGCTGGCAGCATCGGCTCGGCCCGCCCTTCGCCGAGCTGGCCCACCCGCTCGGCTCGTTCCGTCAAGGCGCGCACCCGCTCCCGCGAGCCTAGGATCTCATCGAGCGCGGCATTGCCCTCAGCGCGCATGCTTTGGCTGTGGAGGGCCTCGCACTGGTCGAGCGTCCCGGCCCAGCGTCCGCCGATCCCCTCCACGAAAGCGACGAGACCCGCGCGCGAGAGCGTGACCTGCTCCAGACTGGCGCCGAGCTCGGCAGCAACCAGAGGCAGGACCGCCTCCACCTGTGCCGTGGTGACGCCGAAAGCCGCGGCCAGGTTGGCCGCAACCCTTCCGCCCTCGACGTCGGGCCGCATGTCGTGCATGGACCGATGCCCCCGCCCCTCCCCCCG
>JBGGME010000135.1:0-16126 GCA_041288195.1 Hyphomicrobiaceae bacterium | reverse complement strand
AGTATTCCTGGTGGGGCAGGTAGCGCGGCACGTTGATGCCGACGGCACCGAACTTGGAGAGCAGCGCCAGTGCCGCAAGCAGCAGCGAGATCAGGAACACGAAGATCGACGGCGGGTTGAGACGCATTGCTGCCTCCGGCGGGAGTGGCGGGTGGCGAATAGTAGGTGGGGAGCGGGAAGGAGGGAATAGGGGTGGTGAGTGGTGAGTTTAGCGAATGCGGAGGCGGCGAGATCACAAATGAAGCATGGGAAGGAGAGGAGGGCCGCCGCGAACGGCGCCGACCATCTCACCATCTCACGACAGTTTGCGTGCCGACGGGATCGTTGCGGTGGGCGTCCGACATCGCGAGCCGAAGCGACGCAGTCGATGCTAGAGGGCCTTGGCGGGGGCGGGCGTCGCAGGCAGGGCCGGCTCCGCCTCGACGATGAAGCGCACGGGCGCCTCGGCTTTGGCCGCCGTCTCGCCCGCGATCCGGCAGGTGACGAGCAGGAGGCGCGGATGCGCCGCCTGGCCGGTGCGCGCGGAGCTGCCACCGATGGCCTTGAGGTCGACGACCTCGAGCTGGCGTTCGCGGCCGTCGTGGCCGGCGATGGTGATGCGGTCGCCGACGTTGAGCGGCTTGGCGAAAGGCGTCGGGCTCTCGACCTCGGCGCGGGTCAGCCAATAGCCTTCGTCGCCGGCGGTGATGCCCTGCGGCTGCTCCTTGGCGGTCGTGATCTCGAAGCTGAGGCCGGGACGCGGGGCGTCGAGCGCGTTGCCGAAGCCATGGCTCAGCAGCTGATCGGTGCGGGCGAGAGCGGCGCCGGCGGCAGCGGCAATCGCCACGCCGGCCAGCACGGTCAGGCGGCTCTTGATTGTCGCGCGGCTCACCATCGTTCGCCTCCCGAATCTGCGCAGTGACGCAATCATATAGGCCAAGTTGTTGAAAGTGTGGAGGAGGGGACTGGAGGGAAAAACCCATTCCCGGTCAACCCCTCCTCCACACGTTGCGCCGCGGGGAGGCGTAGACGCGACGCAAATGCCGCCAGAACGCGAGATTCCCGGCCAAGAGGGCAGCGAAGGCGAGACTGAGAAAGGCGAGATCGGCACCGCGATCGCGGGACGGTGCCGCATTGGGCGTGAACGCGGCACGCAGCCGCGGCTGGGCCGCCGGGTCGTAGCCGTGCTCGACCGAGTGCCTCAGCGCCGACAGCGGCACCGCATGGGCGCGCATGTCGCTGCTGCTGACCGTGAAGGCGACGCCCCAGAACAACAGGAGTGCCAGCACGAAGTCTGCGACCACCCGGCGAACCTCGCGCCGGACAAGACTGCTCCTGGATATCCCGCAACCGAACATAGCTACGTTTCCCGCCGTTGCCGTCACTCTCGGCGGCCCCGCAACCGCCCGCTCTTCATTGTGCAACTGAACCAATCGAGTAGGGCCGGGTTGAGCCGACAATGTGGCCTCTCGTTTGGTTTCCTGTGACCGAAAGAAGTACTGCCGGCGCTGTGTCTGGAGAGCAACGAGGAGGCTTGAGCGAATCCGTCGCGCGACCGATCACATTGGCGAATCGGCGGGCCGCGCGACCGGGCGCTAGCCGATCATGCTGAGGATCGAGGACAGGATCATCGTGACGCCGAGCGCGAAGCCGGCGCAGAAGGCGACGCCGACGTAGGGCTCGAGCTCGGTGTCGACGAAGCGATGCGGCCTGCCGGGGCGCGGCAGGCAATAGGCGAAAATGCCGAGCGTTGCCGCGAATACGGCGATGCCGGCGATCAGCGCACCCATGGCCACCTCCCCTCGCTGCGGCCCCGGCGGCCGACCGGGTCGAGGATAGGAGCGAGGCATCGCCCGCGGGCGTAGGAATGCCGGAGGGGAGCATAAGTTCGCCGTAACCCCCCGCCTTCGCGCTTTGTCGCAGGGCGTGGGAAGGCGGTGGATGGACCGAAAAAAGTCTCTTCGAATCAAGCGCGTTCGATGTATTCTTGAGGCCCATGGCGCGGTACATCTTCATTACCGGCGGCGTGGTCTCCTCACTCGGGAAGGGACTGGCTTCAGCGGCACTCGGCGCGCTTCTGCAGGCGCGCGGCTACTCGGTGCGCCTGCGCAAGCTCGACCCCTATCTCAACGTCGATCCGGGCACCATGAGCCCCTACCAGCACGGGGAGGTGTTCGTCACCGACGACGGGGCGGAGACCGACCTCGACCTCGGCCATTACGAGCGCTTCACCGGCGTGCCGGCGAAGAAGTCCGACAACATCACCACGGGGCGCATCTACCAGCAGATCCTCGCCAAGGAGCGGCGCGGCGACTACCTGGGCGGCACCGTGCAGGTGATCCCGCACGTGACGGATGCCATCAAGGAGTTCGTGCTCTCGGGCAACGAGGGCATCGATTTCGTGCTGGTGGAGATCGGCGGCACGGTGGGCGACATCGAGGGCCTGCCGTTCTTCGAGGCCATACGCCAGCTCGGCAACGAGCTCCCCAGGGGCGATTCGGTGTTCATCCACCTCACCCTGCTGCCCTTCATCCCGAGCGCGGGCGAGCTCAAGACCAAGCCGACGCAGCACTCGGTGAAGGAGCTGCGGGGAATCGGCATCCAGCCCGACATCCTGCTGTGCCGCTGCGACCGGCCGGTGCCGATATCGGAGCGAAAGAAGATCGCGCTGTTCTGCAACGTGCGCCCCGATGCCGTGATCCAGGCGCTGGACGTAGCCTCCATCTACGAGGTGCCGCTCGCCTACCACCGCGAAGGGCTCGACGAGCAGGTGCTGGCGGCGTTCGGCATCAAGGATGCGCCGGCGCCGCGGCTCGAGAAATGGCTGGCGATCTCCGACGCGATCGCCAGCCCCGAGGGCGAGGTGACGATCGCCATCGTCGGCAAGTACACGGGGCTGAAGGACGCCTACAAGTCGCTCAACGAGGCGCTGTTCCACGGCGGCATCGCCAACAAGGTGCGCGTCAAGCTCGAGTGGATCGAGGCCGAGGTGTTCGAGCGCGAGGACCCGGCGCCATACCTCGAGAACGTGCACGGCATCCTGGTGCCCGGCGGCTTCGGCGAGCGCGGCTCGGAGGGCAAGATCCTCGCCGCCCGCTTCGCGCGCACGCGGCATGTGCCCTACTTCGGCATCTGCTTTGGCATGCAGATGGCGGTGATCGAGGCCGCGCGCGACCTGGTCGGCATCGCCAAGGCGGGCTCGACCGAGTTCGGGCCGAGCGAGGAGCCGGTGGTCGGCCTGATGACCGAGTGGATGCGCGGCAACGAGCTCGAGAAGCGCCGCCTCGGCGGCGAGCTCGGCGGCACCATGCGGCTCGGCGCCTATGTCGCGGCGCTCGCCAAGGGCAGCCGCGTCGCCAAGATCTACGGTTCAAACCAGATCTCGGAGCGCCATCGCCACCGCTACGAGGTCAACACCAAGTACCGCGCGCGGCTGGAGGAGGCGGGCGTGCGCTTCTGCGGCATGTCGCCCGACGGCCTGCTGCCGGAGATCATCGAGCTGCCCGACCACCCCTGGTTCATCGGCGTGCAATTCCACCCGGAGCTGAAATCCCGCCCGTTCGAGCCGCACCCGCTGTTTGCGTCGTTCATTCATGCAGCGGTGGAGCAGAGCCGGCTGGTGTAATATTCTTGTGCTGGGTCCCCGCTTTCGCGGGGATGACATTTGCGGTGGCGGTTCGAGGAATTCCGATGCGGTGGATACTTGCGGTCGTGGGACTTGTCGTCTCGGCGGGGAGTGCGGTGGCGGAGTGTCCGGCGGGTGCGTACCACTGGGTCGATCGGCGTGGCGTGGAGGTGTGCAAGCGCGACATGATCGGGCCGCGCGAGCCCGGCGCCGAGGCCTGTCCCGCCGGCACGGTTGCCGCGACCGATCGGTGGGGCGGCCAGACCTGCAGGAGGCTCAATAGCGCGCGCGGCCGGGACGGTGGCCAGCGCTGAGGGCGCTGGAGGCCACGCAATCGCTTGCAGATTCACCATGCGCGGAATTTCGCGATGAAAGCCCATCCCCGGTACCCGGGGATAGGACTCATACTGCGTGCATCCCGCTCCACTTCAGGGGTCGCGCTCGCGAGGCGTTCGCCGGTGTGAGGGCGGGCTGTGAAGAGCCGCACCGTTGAGTCGTCATTCCCGCGAGCGCGGAGCGCGTCGGCGGGAATCCAGCGGCAGACTACTACCGTGGAGATTGGGGCTGGATCCCCGCTCTGCGCTGCGCTTGGCGGGGATGACGGGTGGAGCGACTACATGCAGAAAACGGGCGTGATGCCGACGTGGGCGACGACGCCGCAGACCTCGGCGAGGGCGAGTTGCTGGCGGTCCCAGTACCAGAGGCCGAGGCCCCACACGAGCATCAGCCCGCCGCCGGCATGAATGAGATAGTTGCGCAGGCTCGCGAACTCCCAGAAGCCGTCGGAATCGTACTCGCCGTCGGGATGGGGATCGACGTAGCGGCCCGGAATCTCCCGCTCCCAGCGGTCGGGCATGGCGAGCCAGGCATGCGCGGCGTGATTGGCAAGCGCCAACAGCAGCATGAGCACCGTGCCGACGCCGAGCATCGTGAGGTAGTTCAGGGTGACCATGGGTCGAGCCCGTCGAGCCACGTGGGATGGGCGGAGCCTAGCTGGGCCGGCGCTAACGGGCAGTTAAGGGAGGCGCATGGGCAGGGCGGGCGTTTCGCGATAGGGTGCGCGCCCGCCATGCACGAAAGCCCCGCCACGCCAGATTTCTCCCGCGCGCTCCCCGACCGCCCGGTCACGGTGCGGCCGCCGGCGACGATCGGGCCGATGTCGGCGCTCGGGCTGTTCACGCTGCTTTTCGGGCTGCTCGCCGGGGCGGTGTCGTGGCTCGGCCCCGACCTCGTCCGCGACTGGCGCATCGGCGGCGCGGTGGTCGAGGCGCAGGGTGCGCGCATCGAGGAGCAGCGCTGCCGCAGCCGGCTGATGGTCTTCAACGTGTGCGACGTGACCTTCGTCGCCGGGTCGGGCGCGAGCGAGCAGCGCCAGGCGCTCTGGTACTTCTTCATCGGCCGGCTCGAGGGCGGACCGCTCGTGCTGGTGCGGCCGAAGGGGTCGCTTGGCGGCGACGCGAACGAGATCACCACCGATCTCGGGCTCGACAGGCTCTACCCGCGGCTGCTGGCCTTCGCGCTGATCGTCGGCATGCTCGCGATCTGCATCGCGCTGTCCGTACAGGTGCTGCGACAGGGCGTGGCGACGCGGCGGGCGCTGCTGGCGCTGAGCGGCCAGGCGCTGCATCCCGTCATCGTCGGGCTCGAGGGCAGCATCACCATCGCCCACAAGCGGCGCCGCTGGACCTACGTCTACGAGGAGGGCGGGCGGCAGGAGCGGGCCTTCATCGAGCTCGCCAAGGGCGTCGATCCGCTGTTCGTGACGCCCGACGGCAAGCGGGCGCTGGCGCTCGCCGGGCCTGGCGGCGGCGTGCCGCTGCTGCTGGACAAGGAGCTGTCGGCGCTGGACCTCACCGAGGCGGAGAGGGAAGCGTTCTTCGCCGCATGCCGCAAGGCGCTCGGCAACGAGACGGAGCGGTAGGGGCGCTGCCGCCGTTGCGCATTCGGCCAGGTGAGCATTCAATGGCGCCCGGTAGCGCCAGGTGGCGCCGATGCCGAAGGGGGAGCCTATGACTGAACGAGAGATGGTTTGCCTCGCCCTGCTGGGGTTGCTCGCATTGTCCGCTGGGCCTGCAGCGGCGGCCGAGGAGCCCAAGGCGTTCGCGTGCAGCTTCACGAGCGGGATCAGCAACTCCTACGACAAAGGGCGCTACGTCTCCGAGAAGGCCTCCCCCTTCGCGTTCGGCATCGCCGGCATCGATGCGGCGGTGCAGACGGCGGAGATCAAGACCGAGCGCGGCAGCGGGCCGCTGCGGGTCGTGCAGGCGGTCAATGCAATGCATTTCCTGGAGGCGGCGAACGAGGGCTTCATCAACCTCACCACCATCTACGACAAGGACGAGGCCAAGGGCGCCTACCCGGCCGTGCACTCGCGCCACTTCGCTATCCTGGGCCAGCCGGTGGTGACTCAGTATCAGGGATTCTGCGAGGCGAAGGGGTAGGTTGGGTTAGTTATTGCGCCCTACAGCCGGCCGTCAGGAAGCCACTCCGTTGAGGACGGCGTCGAAGATGTCGTAGTTGCGCAGGCCATGGGCGTTGTGTGCTGACACCCATTCCGGCCGCAGGCGGTGCGAGACCATGAAGGGCACCTTCTGCTCGCCCAGCCCCCCGTGTGAGCGCAGGCGGTGGCCGGCGAGGCCCGACAGGTCGTGCTCGGCGCGGCTGGCGCCGACGACGGTGTTGGCGTCGCCCAGGACGACGAAGTCGCCCTCGAGGTCGAGCGGCAGCTCGAAGCGCCGCGCAGCCTCCGTGCGGTCTAGCACCAGCTCGACGCCGGGCAGCGCGCGGCTCGCCGCCATCATCGGCTCGATGTCCCCCGGCCGCCTGGCATAGACGCGCACGAAGGAGCCGAGCGCGCCGTGGTGGCGCACGAAGGGGTCGGTGATCGGGCAGATGACGCGCACGGTGCCGTCGCCGAACCGGCGGTTGAGCTCCTCCTCCAGGAAGACGACGTTGGGGGCGCCGTCGGCGCGCGACTTGTCGTTCATGCCGTGGTCGGCCACCACGCCGACGATGGCGCCGGCCGCCACCATCGCGGCGATGCGGTCGTCGACGCCGCGGTTGAAGGCGTCGGCCTCGGGTGCGCCCGGCGCGTGCGCGTGCTGCACGAAGTCCGAGAGCGAGAGATAGAGGAGCGTCGCCGCCTTGCGCTCGAGCAACGCGAGGCCCGCGTCGAGAACGTAGAGCGAGAGGTCGGCGGAATACTGATCGGGCTTGGGCCGGCCAACCATGGCCTCGACCTCGCCGATGCCGTTGGCGGATTGGGTCGCGCGGTCGGCGTGCTCGGAGGAGAAGTTGATGCCCTCGAGGCCGCGCGCCAGCATCAGCCGCAGCTTGTCCTTGGCGGTGACTGCGGCGGTCTTCACGCCGGCTTTCGACATGGCGGCCAGGATGGTGCCGCAGCGCATGAGCGTGCCGTCGGTGATCATGCGCTCCTCGCCGGTGGCGCGGTCGAGGTAGTAGTTGCCGGAGATGCCGTGCACGGCCGGCGGCACGCCGGTGACGATCGAGGTGTTGTTGGGGTTGGTGAAGCTCGGCACGACGGAATCGGCGACGGCGTAGAAGCCGTTGCGCCGGAACGAGGCGATGGTGGGGAGAATGCCGTCGGCGATGCCACGGTCGATGTAGGCAGGGTCGCAGCCGTCGTAGCAGATGACGATGGTGGGCCGCTCCGGTGTGCGGTAGCGGCGGCCGTTCACTTCTACGTCAGCCATTGGTGCCCCCCCACCACACGCGGGTCGTTGCGGGGTCAGACCCTACATCCGCGTCCTCTCCGCGGTATAGCCCGAGCAGGAGGGTCTGACCCCATATCTCACAGGAACTCAACCTTGCCGTTGTCGAGGTCGTAGCGCGCGGCGACGACCTTCGTCTTCTTGTGCGCCAGGACCGGGCTCCCGGCAACCTTCTTCGCCGTCCGTATGGCACTCTCGCGGATCACCGCATCGACGTCGCAAGTGCCCGACTTGGCGAGCGTCTTGGCCACCTCCACGATCGGCTGGACCATGGGCCCCATGGAGCCGTCGAGCTTCGCGTTCTTGATGAGGACATCGCAGGCCGCGGCGACTGCGCCGCAACTCTCGTGCCCGAGCACGACGACGAGCGGGGCGCCGAGGTGCTCCGCACCGTACTCGATGGTGCCCATGGTGGCGGTGTCGACCATGTTGCCGGCGTTGCGGGCCACGAACAGCTGGCCGAGCCCGAGGCCGCCGAACAGCAGCTCGGGCGGCACGCGGCTGTCGGAGCAGCCGACGATGATCGCCCACGGTGCCTGACCGCCCGCGACCTCGGCGCGCTGCTTGGCAAGATCCATGACGCAGGCCTGCGGATTGGAAACGAAGCGCGCGTTGCCATCCTTCAATGCTGCGAGCGCCTGGTCCGCCGTCAGCGACGTCCCTTTTCCGGCGGCGTGTGCGGCAGTGCCGGCAAGCCCGAGCCCTGCTGAAGCCAGTCCGAGGCCCGCCAGCCTCAGCAAGGCGCGTCGATCGAAGCTCTGCCTGTCATGGTCACACATGTGCTGCTCCAGCTATTGCGAACGGCGCAGCCTAAGCCATGGCTTGGAGACTTGTCCGGGGTTCAGGCGCCCAACTTCATCTACGCTGTAAACAAAACAGAAATGACACACCCATTCTCAACCAGTGGCACCCGCAACGCTGGTGACCCCTTGGATCGCCGGATCGATCACCAGCTGCCGGTCGTGCATCGCCGCGACTGACGGCCGGTGGGCGACGCTGATGATGGCCGCGCCGGGCAGCCGCTCGGACAGCAGCTCGTACATGCGCCGCTCCGTCGGCTCGTCGAGCGCGGAGCTCGCCTCGTCGAGGAACAGCCAGGTCGGCCGGTAGAGCAGGGCGCGGGCGAAGGCTAGGCGTTGCTGCTCGCCTCCAGATAGCACCAGCGACCAGTTGCCGGAGTCATCGAGCCGCGGCACGAGGTGGCCGAGCCGGCAGGCCTCCAACACCTCCCGGCAGACTTCGTCGGTGTAGTGGTCGGGCGCCTCCGGATAGCTCAGCACCTCCCGTAGCGTGCCGATCGGCAGATAGGGCTTCTGCGGCAGGAACAGCACGCGGGCGTCGCGCGGCTGGCCGATGCGCCCCTTGCCGAACGGCCACAGCCCAGCCAGCACGCGGAAGAGCGTGGTCTTGCCGCTGCCCGACGGGCCGCGCAGCAGCACGGATTCGCCCTGGCGGATGGTGAGATCGACGTCCTTCAGCAGCAGCGTGCCGTTCGGCAGCCGCGCTTCGACCCCTTGCAGGGTCAGCTCCGGCGCCGGCTGGGGGCTCGCCTCGAAGGCCGTCTCGGCCGCTGCCAGCTTGGCGCTGACCATGGCCTCGCTGAAGGTGGTGAGCCGGTCGACGCCAGCTTTCCACTCGGCAAGCCGCGGATAAGTGTCGACGAACCAGGAGAGCGCGCTCTGCACCTGGGCGAAGGCGTCCGCCGTCTGCGTCAGGACGCCGAGCTGGATCTTGCCCGCGAAATACTGGGGAGCAGCAACGATGAAGGGGAAGATGGACGCGGCCTGCCCGTAGAACGAGGTGAGCCAGCTCAGGCGCTTGGTGTAGCGCATGAGGTCCCACCAGGTATCGTAGATGCGCCCGAAGGCCGAGCGCAGGCGGCGCCCCTCGTCGGTCTCGCCGCGGTAGAGGGCGATGCTCTCCGCGTTCTCGCGGATGCGCACCATGCGGTAGCGGAAGTCGGCGTTGTAGCGCTCGAGATTGAAATTCACGCGCACCAGCGGCCGGCCGATCATGTAGGTCGCAATGGAGCCGACGACCGCGTAGAGAACGGCGGCCCACATCATGTAGCCGGGGATGGCGAGCCCGCCGAGGATCGGCAGCACGAAGCTGCCCGAGAGCTCCCAGAGCACGATCGAGAAGGTGACGAGCGTCATGACCTGCAGCAGCAGGCCGAGCGATATGGAGAGCGTGCGCTCGGCGAAGTTGGCGCAGTCGGCCTCGATGCGCTGCTCGGGGTTGTCGGTGCCCTGGCTGACGAGCTCCATGCGGTAGTAGGTGCGGTCGGCGAGCCAGTCGCGGAAATAGACCTCGCTCAGCCATCGGCGCCAGCGGATGGTGAGCATCTGCTGCAGCCACAGGCGATAGACGATGGCCACGATCAGGAGCGCGACCAGGATCACCCAGTATTGCAGCTCGTACCAGAAGGCGTCGGCGTTCTTGTCCTGCAACGCGTTGAAGAAGCGCGCATTCCAGGAGTTGATGAGCTTCGACATGTAGACGGCCAGCACGCTCAGGGTGACGATGAGCGCGAGCAGTAAGCGGGCTATCCAGGATTCCTTCACCAAGACGGTGCGCCCGAGCAGTCGGATCGGCTGGCGCTCCTCGGCGAACCAATAGGGCTTCGACAGCACCCACAGCTTGGAGAGGAAGGAGTGGGCGTTGGCGATACGGGTGAGGAAGCGGTCGATCATGGGGGACCCTGGGGCGGTTCTCTGTGCGCTCTTATGTCAAGGAATGCATAACCCTCGCCGAGGGATAAAAGATAGGCAGGCCGGAGCCGGCTGGCTCAGGTCAATACTCGATTCGGCGGGGAGCAACTCTGCATGGACGCGAAGGGGAAGGGATTGGATCGGCGGCGGGTCGCGAAGCTTGCGGTGGCGGCCGGATCCGCGGCGATGCTGCCTGCCGCGGCGCTCGCGCAGAAGCGGGCCTCGGGGCCCATCCCCGGACTGCTCGACGGCTTCGTGGCGCTGCCCGGCACCAAGGCGGCGCAGGTCGACGTCGGCGACGGCACCAAGGCCTGGCGCGCTGCGCACGCGGCCGACGCCGGGCTGTTCTGCGGCAGCTGCTTCAAGACGTTCGTGCTCGCGACCTACCTGCGGGAGGTGGAGGCGGGCCGGCTGTCCCTCGACGAGCAGCTCACCATCGACGACAAGGTCCGCTCGACCGGCGGCGCCGTGTTCGAGCACCTGACCGGCACGACGCAGGCGCGCATCGTGCTGGAGGCCATGATCGCCCACAGCGACAACACCGCGACCGACGTCGCCATGGGGCGGGTCGGCGCGGACAAGGTGCGCGCCTTCATCGCCGAGGCGGGTCTTGCCGGCGCGCGCATCCCCGACAACACGCGGCGCTTCTTCTCCTACCTCGCCGGTTATCCGCAGGGCACCGACATGGGCATCGAGGGCATCCGGGCCATGGTTGCGGACAAGCCGGGTCCGGGTCCGATGCGGCAGGCCCTCAACGACGTCGACACCATGGCCTGCCCGGCCGCCACCTTCGTCGGCTATTACAAGCGCGCGCTCGCCGGCGCGTTCTTCAAGAAGAAGGAGACGCTCACCGAGTTCAAGCGCATCCAGGCGATGGCGGACGCGATCGCGCTGCTCGTGCCGACCGACACGCCCGCCTACATGAAGGGCGGCAGCATCGACTGGAACGGCTTCCATTGCCTGGCGGCGGCGGGGCAGATGATCGTCCGCGGCCTGCCGGTGACGTTTGCCCTCACGCTCAACTGGCGCGACAGCGACGGCGATGCGGCCGCGGTCGGCGCGGCCTTCAAGAAGGCTGCAGCGGACGTGCTCGAGCGCGTGCGCGCGCACATCGTCAAGGGGGCGGCATGATGCGTCTGCGGCGGGCATTGCGGGCAGGCGTGGTCGGGGCCGGCCTCTGGGCGCTGCCTGCGGCGGCGCAGGCGGACCCCGAGTCGGAGCGCGCCGAGCAGCAGATCCGCCGCGCGCTGACCGACTGGCAGCACGCCTTCAACGCCGGCGATACGGGATCGGTGTGCAACCTGTTCGCGCCCGACCTGCGCTACGACTATCGCGGCTTCCCCGAGCGCGGCTTTGCCGAGATCTGCGGGCTGCTGAACGGGTCGCTGGCGGACAAGAGCCGGAAATTCATCTACGGCCTCACCATCAAGGAGGTCATCGTATCGGGGGACATGGCGGCCGTGCGGCTGGTGTGGACGCTGACCGTCAAGCGCCAGGGCCAGACCGTCGACACCGTGTCGGAGGAGCCCGGCCTCGACATCTTCCGCCGCCAGGGCGACGGCAGCTGGAAGATCGTGCGATACATTGCGTACGAGGAGTGAGGGGCAGCGCCGCTCGGGGCCACTCAGTCCTGCCTCAGCCGATGATGCCAATAGCCGGGGCGACGGTGCAGGTGCGCGACGGCGACTACTACGATTTCATCGTCGCGTAGGTGGTAAATGATTCCGTACGGGAAGCGGTTGAGGCGATAGCGGCGGACCCTCGGGCTCAAGGGATGCCACGCGTTCGGGTGCTCGGCGATTCGAAGTAGGCCGGCATCGAACTCGTCGAGAAATCTTGCCGCGAGCCCTTTGCGCGCAGCTTCATACCACTCGGCGGCGTCCTCGATCTCAGCTTGTGCCGCGGGCAGAATCCGCACTCTCATGGTCAACGCGGAAAGCGGGATCTAAGTCTGTCGATGACATCCTCGGCGGGAACCGCATCAGTCTCACCGCGCTCCCAGGCGTCGAGTCGCCGCTCGGCTTCCGCTGCCCACGCCTGCTCGACATTAGGGTCGGGATCGCGAATGGCGAGGACCAGCAGCTCGTCCATCAGGTCCGCCTGCTCGTCAGGTGCGAGCCTGCGAATCTCCTCGGAAAGCTTCTTCACGCGCTCGTTCATTTTGTAGTCCTACCACGGATGGCGGGGGCCGGAAAACCGACTACCGCGGCAGCAGCTGCACCAGGGCGTGCGTCTGCACGAGCCACATGACGGCGGTGAGGGTGGCGACGGAGGCGAGTGTGCCGATGAGGACGGCGCTGGAGGCCTGCTCGATCCAGACATCGTACTGGCGCGCGAACACGTAGGCTGAGAGCGCCGGCGGCAGGGCGGCCATCAGCACGGCGGTGTTGACCCAGACCTCGCTGAACGGCCCGAGCCAGCCGAGCAGCACCAGCACCAGGATCGGGTGCACCACCAGCTTGACGGCGGCAAGCAGCGGCACCTCCCACGGCATGCGCTCGAGCGGCCGCAGGGCCACCGTGACGCCGAGCGCGAACAGCGCGCAGGGCGCGGCCGACGTGTAGAGGAACTGCAGCAGCCGGTCGACGGCCTCGGGCGGCTCCCACTTGAGCGCGGCGGCGCCGACGCCGAGCGCGGCCGCAATCAGCAGGGGATTGAGGAAGATGCTCCTGGCGACGTCGCGCAGGGCCCTGCCGAGGCCGGTGCTCGAGCCGCTGAACGCCATCAGCAGGGGCACCAGCGTGAAGATCAGCAGCGCATCGAAGGAGAAGATCAGCGCGACCGGCACCGAGGCCTCGGGCCCGATGGCGGCGAGCGAGAGGCCGGGGCCCATGTAGCCGACGTTGCCGAAGCCGCCGGCGACGGCGGCGATTGTCGCCTCGCCCAGGTTGCCGCGCCGCAGGATGAGGCCGATGACGTAGGCGATGGTGAAGGCGCTGGCGGATGCGAGCACGGTCGCCGTCACGAAGTCGATCTGGGCGAGCTGCTCGAGAGGCGTCCTGGAGAGGATGCGGAAGAACAGCGCCGGCAGCGCCACGTAGAGGATGAAGACGTTCATCCACGCGAGGCCGACGTCGGGAATGCGCCGCCACTTGCCGCAGGCAAAGCCGATGAAGATGACGCCGAAGAAGGGGATCGCGAGGTTGAGGATCGAGAGCATGGGATTGCAGGAAGAGGATTCGCCGAAGCTAGTAGCACGGCGAGCCTCGCCCGTGCTGCCCTAACGCTGGCCGCGCTTATCCCCGCGCACTACGGCCGTGGCATACTGCGTCCACCTCGGCTCGCGAGGCTGCCACTCGAGGGGCGGTCTCATGGGACGGCCGGGGGGCCGCGTAAAGGCGACACGGTTCGAACCCGTGCGCTTGGGGCTAGGTGATCGGATCGGTCAAGCAGTCTCCATCGCGGCGACGGGGCGTAAGAGCCGAGTGCTCAGGCCTCTAAATACGGTCCGGCGGCTAAACGCCCCGTTCCCATTTGCTCCCAAACCCTCGGGGTCGCGGCCCGCGAGGCGATTCGTGCTGGGTGAGGTCGTGAGTGGTCAGTGGTCAGTGGTGAGATTGGGGGCGGAGACCGTTCATTTGGATGGAAGCTCCGCCCGCCACGCGGTAGGCCCTCCACCTCACCATCTCACCACTCACCATCTCACTCTTGTTCTTGCTAGGGTGTCGCGTTCGAGGGCCGGGGGATCGAGCCATGCCGACGGGAGCTGCCGTGCTCCATCTTGCGACCGTGGCCGCCATGGTCGCATTTCTCGTCTGGCTGTGGGCGCAGGCGAGCGAGAGGCCGCTGAGGGCCGGGGTGCTGACGCTTGCCCTGCTGGCGGCCTGGCTCGCCTACGTGGCGGCGATGGCGCTGGGCGGGGTGACGACCCGCGTCGATACGCTGCCGCCCGGCGGCTTCCTGGTGCTGGGGCCGGCGCTGGCGGCAATCGCGATCGTGCTGGTCGTGCTCGGCCGCACCCGCTTCCGCCGCGTGCTCGATGCCATGCCGCTGACGGCGCTTCTGCTGGCCCAGGCTTTCCGCGTGCCGGTCGAGATCGTGCTGGCGATGCTCGCCGAGGCCGGACTGATGCCGCGGATCATGACCAAACACCGATAGGTAACCAGGACATGTGATTTTCCTGAAATTTCTGGGCATGTTGGACTAAATCTGGGGACCCAAACGTGGGACCCAAGCATGTCCAAGCGCTATCACAAAACATACGTCGTGCCACACGGCCGAGGGTGGCGCTACAAGAGGCGGGTCCCTCAGAAACTGCAGGCCGCAATAGGACAATCCCGCTGGGTCGTGCACCTGCAGGGGGCCGACTCCTACGCGGCTGCGGTGCGCGCAGCAGAACCGCTGGCACGCGGGCATGACGCCCTGGTCAGTCGCTGGGTGAAGGTTGGAGATGCTGATCTGAAAGCGATTGCTGCGGGGGGGGGGCATCGAGGAAGTCCAGCACGCGGCAGACGACCGCGGTGCCGTGTTCGTCGAGGCTGTGGCCGTCCACACCGACGTTGATCCCCTGGACGATGAAGAACAGCAGGCCCTCCAGGCCCTCCAAATCATTCGAGCGCGCAAGGCCGCGAAGGCCATGAGGGAAGCCGCCGTCGGCGCAAGGGCGCTCCTGGCACGCGTTGAGGGGCGGGACCCCGAGGGCAACGTCAGCCTGATCCCCGTCTGGGTGACGAGGAACAAGCCGCGCTCCACCTCCAAGATGGCGTACCACGTCCGCCGCTTCGTGGAGGTCAACGGGGACCTGCCAGCGCGATCCATCACCCGAAGCCACGTGGCGGCCTTCCGCGACGCGCTGGAGCGCGATCCACGCCTCGGGCATAGGACGGCCGCGCAGCACCTCGCATCCATCCACGCGCTTTTTCAAGCGGCCCTGAGTGCCGACGTGATCCCGAGCAACCCCGCGGTCGGCATCAAGGTGAGCAAGCCCAACGGCGGGTTCGCGGAGGGGAGCGGCAGGAACACGTTCTCCGCCGAGCAGACGCGCGCGATTTTGGATGCAGCCAAGAATGAGCACCCGGACACGAGGTGGATGCTCACACTGCTAGCCTACACGGGCGCGCGGTCAGGCGAGTTGGCGCAGTTGCGCAAGGACGACGTCACGACCATTGAGGGCATCCCCGTCCTTCGCATCCACGACAAGCATGGGCCCCTCAAGAACAGGTTCTCCGTTCGTGACATCCCCATCCATCCTGCGTGCATGGGCATCGTCGAGTACGCAAAGCAGGTGAAGGGGCCGTGGTTGTTCGCGACGTTCAACGCATGGGAGAACCACTCACGGGGTGCCACCTTTCAGCACCGCGTTGGGGCGTGGCTGCGCGCGACTATCCAGACGAAGGGAACAGGGCTCACGCTGCACTCGCTCCGGCATCGCTGGAGGGCTGTGGCGCGTGAGATTGATATGCCCGAGCCGGTGAGCAGAGCGCTCATGGGGCACAGCGCGGGCAGCGGAGACCACAGCGCTTACGGGAGCGTCGTGTCGCTGGCAAAGCGGGCGACGTGGATGCAAAAGGTCGATCCGCTGGCGGGCAACTAGTGCACCTCACCGCCGAGCACCTACCCGCGAAAAGCATGATCATGGGCGAGGTGGTTGCCGCGCCATGGAGGAGAACCCGCCGGATCAGCAACCCATCGTCGCGGAAGAGAGGCCTGACGGCACGCTCGTGCAGTATCTCCTGCCGATGGACGCGATGATGAGCGGCGGCAACTAAGGGATGCGCGACGGCGCCCGGGAGGCGCTAGGCGTGGTGAGAGGGCTGACACCTCTGGAAACTAGGGCGTAGACTACCGACGTCGCCCGACTTGATCCTGTGCCGCAGCACGAGAAGTCCGCAGCTTTTGGGTGTCATGCGGACGCGACTTGACCGCGTCATACAGGCGAACTCCTGGACCCGAGGCGGACGTCCGAGCGCTTAGCGCCGGGATGATAGAAACGACGCGAAGCAGAGTTTGCGGACGTCGGCCGCTTGATGCACCTCACCTCTTGGGGTTGGGAAGGGGTGGTCCGCAGCTCGCTCGAAAGCGGACACCTACCGTGAGAGCTGTCTACAGGACAACTGAGGGCGGAGGAGAGGCTACAGTAG
>JBGGME010000134.1:0-7208 GCA_041288195.1 Hyphomicrobiaceae bacterium | reverse complement strand
CACCTACCATCACGAGCCGAGGAATGCCGTCGACGCGCAATTCAACGTGCCCTACGCCGTCGCCCTTGCGTTCGTGCGCGGCGCCGTGCGGCTCGCCGACTTCACCGAGGAAGCCATCAAGGCGCCGGATGTGCTGGCCTTCGCGCGCCGCATCGATGTGCGCGAGGACCCCGAGTTCACCGCCAAGTACCCGCAGGACTACTTCGTCGAGCTGAAGGTGGCCCTGCGCGGCGGCGGCGAGAGGAGCTTCCTGAGCGAATGCCCGAGCGGGGATCCGGACGCGGCACGATATCAGGGCAAGCCGGGCCTCCTGCAGGCCGAGGTCGAGAGGAAGTGCGCTGCGCTGCTCGACGAGTGCGGCTTCGGTGATCGCACGGCGGTGCTTCAGCGCTGCGTGACGGAGCTGCCGACGGCCACGTCGCTGGGAGAGCTCACAGGTGTTCTCGGCCGCCCCAAGTGAGGGCGGCAGCCGCCAATAAAAGGAGATGACCCGCAATGAAAGTCGGCCTCTACATCGGCACCCAGTTTCCGCCCGAGATCGACGTGGCGGCGAGCCTCAAGGAGATGACCGAGCAGGTCAGCCTGGCGCGCCGGAGCGGGTTCTCCTCGCTGTGGGTGCCGCACCACTACCTGACGCAGCCGATGCAGATGCTGGCGCCGATCCCGATGCTGGCCTACCTGCTGCGCGAGGCCGAGGGCATGACCATCGGACCCAACATCCTGATCATGCCGCTGCTCAATCCCGTGCATGTCGCCGAGGACGCCGTGACCCTCGATCTGCTGTCGGGCGGCCGCTACGTGCTCGGCATCGGCGTCGGCTATCGCGAGGCGGAGTTCGACACCTTCAAGGTGCCGCTCAAGGAGCGGGCGCTGCGCATGGACGAGAGCATCGAGATCATGCGGCGCCTGTGGACCGAGGACAAGGTCACCTACCACGGCAAGGTCTTCAAGATCGACAACCTGGGCGTCGGCCTCAAGCCTCTGCGCAAGGGCGGGCCACCGATCTGGGTCGCCGGGGTGATCGACGTCGCCGTCAAGCGCGCGGCCCGCGTCGGCGATGCCTGGCTGATCACCAACTTCGCGCACCTCGACGTGCTCGTGCCGCAGATGAAGATGTATCGCGAGGCGCTCGCCGCCGCCGGCAAGCCGTTCCCGGCCGAGGCGCCGATCACGCGCGAATGCTACATCGGGCCGACGCGCGCCAAGGCGCTGGAGGAGTGCAAGGCCGCGCTGCAGTACAAGTACAGCGCCTACTCCTCGTGGGGTCTCGACAAGCAGTCTACGGGCTCGGAATCCTTCCAGCAGCCGTTCGAGGACTTCGTCAAGGACCGCTTCATCATCGGCGACAAGGCCTTCGTGAAGGAGGAGATCCAGCGCTACAACGAGCTGCTTGGCGTCAACCACTTCCTGATGCGGGTGCAGTGGCCCGGCCTGGAGCAGGCCAAGGTCTTGCGCACGATCAGGACGCTGGGCGAGATCTTCGCGTGATCCGCCGATAGCTACCGGAGCGGCTCGGTGCCATCGACCTTCAACGCGCGTGATGCGGAGGCCTACGAGCGCGTCATGGGCCGCTGGAGCCGGCGCCTGGCGGGTCCGTTTTTGGACTTCGCCTGCGTGGACCGTGGCGCCGTGCTCGACGTCGGATGCGGCACCGGCAGCCTGACATTCCTGCTGGCCGAGCGCGCTCCAGCCATCGTGTCACTATCGGCGATCGACGTGGCGCCGAGCTACATCGCCTACGCGAAGGCGAACAACCGCGATCCACGCGTGGTGTTCGAGCGCGCCGACGCCGCCAGCCTGCCGTTTCCGGACGCCAGCTTCGATCACTGCCTGAGCCTGCTCGCTCTGCACCTGATGTCGGAGCCGGGGCGCGCGATGGGCGAGATGGTGCGCGTGACGCGTCCCGGCGGAACCATCGCGGGCGCCGTGTGGGACGTGCGCGGGGGCCTGCCGCATGCCCGCATGTTCCTGGATACGGCTGCCATGTTCGACCCGGCTGCCGTCGCGGTTCGCGACCGCTACATGACGGTGCCGCTCGCCCAGTCGGGCGAGCTCGCGGCGCTGTGGCGGTCGCACGGCCTCGAGGACATAGAGCAGACGACCGTCTCGGTCCGCTTCGACTTCGCGTGCTTTGCCGACTACTGGGAGCCGTTCCGGACCGGGGAAGGCACGATGGGCGGATACGTCGCCACGCTCGACGAGGCCGCAACCGAGCAACTGGGCACGCATGTGAGAGCCGCCTACGAGTCCGGCGCCGAGGACGGGCCGCGCTCCTTCGTCGCCTCCGCCTGGCTCTGCCGCGGCAGGCTTCCCTGAGCACGAGACGCGAAACGAGAGCTGCACGGCATGTCGACCATCCTCATCAAGAACGCTGACTGGCTCGTCACCATGGACGCCGAGCGCCGCATCATCACGGACGGCGCGCTGCTGATCGAGAACGACCGCGTCGTCAAGGTGGGCAAGACTTCCGCGATGAAGCGGACGAAAGCCGACAAGGTGATCGATGCTGCCGGCAAGCTCGTCCTACCGGGGTTGATCGACACCCACGTGCACAACACCCAGCAGCTCGGACGTGGCCTGGCCGACGGCTGCGACATTCCCCTGCACCTTCTCGAGCGCCTCTATCGCTACGAGGCCGAGCTCATGGAGGAGGATGCCTACTGGGCCGCGATCTGCTGCCAGCTCGAGCTGATCCGCGCCGGCACCACCTGCTTCGTCGATCCGGGCAACTACTTCCCGCACAAGATCACGGAGGCGATGGGCGTCAGCGGGCTGCGCGGCGTGGTGGCCAGGATCGCCTTCGATGTGCACTCCACGCCCATGGGCGATGTCTCCTCCAAGGCGGTGCGCGAGAGCACGGCCGAGGCGGTCGCCAACGCGGAGAAGGCCTTCAAGGCGTTGAGGGGCATGCACGATGGCCGGGTGCGGCCGTGGTTTGCGCTACGTGTGCTGGCGGTGTGCTCGGACGATCTCATCCGCGCCATCAAGGCCAAGGCGGACGCCTACGGCGTGGGGCTCGTGCTCCACGCCTCGGAGGCGCGCGACGAGGTCGTGGCCTCGCGCGTCAAGTTCGGCATGCCGGACGTGGAGCGCATGGCGGCGCTGGGCGTGCTCGGCCCCAACGTGCTGCTGATCCACATGGGCTGGGCGAGCCCCAAGGAGCTGGTGCTGTGCATGCGCCACGACCTCAAGGTCTCCTGCACGCCCTCGACCGGCTATCGGCTGGGCCTCGGCAGCATCGAGTTCGGGCGCTTCCCGGAGATGCTCGAGCTCGGCGTCCCGGTGGCGCTGGGCTCCGACAGCGCCATGTCGAGCAACTATCTCGACATCGTGCGCGAGATGTTCCTGGTGTCGGGCGGCTGCAAGGCCCAGCGCCTCGACCCGACCGTGCTGCCGCCCGAGACGGCGCTCGAGATGGCGACCGTCAACGGCGCCAAGGCAGCGCTCTGGAGCGACGAGATCGGCGCGCTCGAGGTCGGCAAGAAGGCCGACGTCGCCATCTTCGACATGCAGAGCCCGGAGTGGCAGCCCGTGCTCAACCCGATCGCCAACCTCGTGTACGCGGCGCGTGGCGGTGCCGATACCGTGATCTGCGACGGGCGCGTCCTGATGCGCGACAAGGTGGTGCTCAGCATCGACGAGAAACGGGCATTGAAGGAGGCCAAGGAGCGGGGCGCCCGCATCGCCGAGCGCGCCGGCCTGCGCGACCGCATCCGCCCGACCTGGCCGATCGTGTGATTGCGGAAGCGCTCTGAAATAGGGGCACTCTGGCTTTGGCCGGCAATCCGGCAATTGCGCCTGGCGAGCGGTAGGAGCAAGATCATCAGCGCCCATGCGGGGGCGGTGTAGCGCCGCCCTGCTGCCAGCGCGCCAGGAGCACGCCCCATGCCGCTCAGCTCGTTCGGATACGCCAGCCTGCGCTCGGACAGGATCGACGACTGGGCCGAGTACGGGGAGAAGTTTCTCGGGCTGCAGCTCGTGGAGCGCACGCGATCGGCGGTGCGGTTCCGCATGGACGATCGCAAGCAGCGCATCGTCATCTCGTCGGAGGAGAGTGCGGACAATGCCTTCGGCTGGGAGGTCGCCGATGCGGCGGCGCTCGATGCGCTGGCGGGCCGCCTCGAGGCCGCGAAGGTGGCGGTGACGCGGGTCGCGGCGGCGGAGGCGCAGATGCGCGGCGTGAGCGCCGCGATCCGGTTTCAGGATCCCGCCGGCACGCGCCTGGAGGCTTTTCACGGAGCCGAGGCGGCCGACACGCCGTTCGTGCCCGGCCGGCCCATAGGAGGATTCCGCACGGGCCCCCTCGGCATGGGTCACGTCGTGCTGCACGTGAAGAACGTGGACGATTTGCGCTGGTTCTACCAGGACGTGCTCGGGTTCCGCGTCAGCGACTACATCCTGCAGCCGTTCAAGGCGTTCTTTTTCCACCTCAACCCGCGCCATCACAGTCTCGCAATCATCGAGACGGGCCGGAGCGGTATCCACCACATCATGATGGAGCTGGTCGGCCTCGATGATGTCGGCCAGGCCTATGACATCGCGTCCGCCGACACCGAGCGCATCGGGGTCACGCTTGGGCGTCACACCAACGACTACATGACGTCGTTCTACGCCCGCACGCCCAACGACTTCATGTTGGAGTACGGCTGGGGCGGGCGCTCGATCGATCCCGAGACCTGGAAGCCCGTGGAGATGAGCTATGGGCCGAGCCTGTGGGGCCACGACCGCAAGTGGCTGCCGCCGGATCAGCTTGCCGAGTCGCGGGCGCTGCGCGCCAAGGCGGCGGCCGATGGCCAGCGCCACCCCGTGCAGGTGATCGACGGCAACTTCGAGGTGGGCGTGGGCTCCTGCGCCTGGTGGGACGGCGTGCGTCGGGCGAAGTAGCCTCGAGCGTCATTGCTAGACGCTCGACAGCCCAAGAACTTCTCCGAGAACCTTTGCTCCGCCGACAAGGCCTTGTGCAGGTTACTCAATCTTTATATCCTACATTTTTGCATATTTCTCTAGCCAGTTGGGAGTTTTGAACATGACCAAGCAATTTGGCGTTGCTGATCTTTACCAAGCGACGCGGCTCGCGGAGACCTCCGTCCTGATCACGGCGGTGGGCGAGGCACCCAATCTCAACACTATCGTCACGCTCGAGATGCTGCCGTGGAAAATCTATCCTCCACAGTTCGGTCTGTTCTTCGAGACGCCGCAGGTGTCGTTGCCTGCCACGCGGCCGTTTCTCGTGTGGGGCATCTTTCCCTACCCCAGGCGTGAGAACGATCTGGCGGTTTTCGATTCCGCCGGACGCCACAGCGTACCGATCCTGGGAACCTTCCCGTTCGAGGCGACTGACAAGCGGTCAGGAGTGATGGGCGCGTTCATTGCCTATCAGCAGATCGGCGTCCCGACCAACTGCATGATCGCGCCGGCCGATGCGATGGTCCCGATGATCTACCGCAAGGGCTTCGGTCCTGCGAGCTACGCGGATTGCGAGGATTGGATCGCGAAGAACTGCGGCAAGATCTGACAGCCGGCGCCGAACAGACACGACAAGAGCGGCCCATTCAGATGCCACATTGGGCCGCTACCTGCTCGGTCCTCGCAAACGCTTGTGCGGAGGGTCGTATGCCCAAGCTCACGCTGTACCACGCGGCGCCGTCGCGCTCGTCGATTGTGCATTGGATGCTGGAGGAGTTGGGCGAGCCTTACGAGATCCAGCTCGTCAGCTTCAAGAAGGGAGAGAACCGGCAGCCGGAGTTCCTGGCCATCAACCCGATGGGCAAGCTCCCGGCGCTCGAGCATGGCGACACGGTCATCACCGAGGCCGCCGCCATCTGCACCTACCTCGCCGACGAGTTCCCGCGCGCCAAGCTGAACGTGCCGGTGGGCGACCCGCGGCGCGGGGTCTATCTCAAGTGGCTGTTCTTCGGACCGAGCTGCCTGGAGCCCGCCATCATGGAGCGTGCCTATCCGCGCAAGGACCCGGCGCCAAAGACCGCGCTCGGCTTCGGCGATTTCGACACGGTGGTGGAGGTGCTGGCCAAGGGCGCTGGCGCGGCCAAGCCCTATCTCATGGGCGAGCAGTTCACGGCGGCCGACGTCATCATCGGCTCCGGCCTGCGCTGGGGCATGATGTTCAAGCTGCTGCCGGAGCGACCGGAATTTGCCGCCTACGTCGCCCGCCTCAACGAGCGCCCGGCGCCCAGGCGGGCGACGGAGAAGGATGCGCAGCTGGCGAAGGAGCAGGAGGCGTGATTTCAGCCAAATTCGCAACGAGCTATCTGCCGTTCTGCGACGCATATTCCTCATTGGGTGGGACGCGAAACTCAAAATGATTGCCTTCCGGTCGACCGGAGAAGTTGCCACCCCAGAAGAAGCCATGCTTTTCAAAAATCGGCACGAGCTCTATTACTGAGCCACGCAAACCTGGCGCGATCGGTCTTGCTCCCAATGGATTGGACGCTGCGTTTATGTCGAAAGCGATACCACAAGCGTGATTCGATAGTATTGCGGCGCTGCCACGAATCGTCCGCGGGACAAAGGCACCGTCGAAGGAAACAACGTGACCTAGCAGGCCTTTTTGTTCAATCTCCGCCCAAGCGGCCTTCAACGCATCTGCCGCGCGGACATTGAACCGTAACGAGCCGCTGGGAACCCATTTTTCGAGCTGGGGCACCTTTACCTCGACCAGGTTCTTGGCAACCCAATCATTGTCGAGCTCTACAGCCTCGGCGTTCCCCTCGGTCGGGCGCCGAACGAACGGTACGGCGCAGCGTCGAGAGCCGATCCCGACCACTGTTCCTCCAGCAGGTGCAGGGAGAACCGGATTGGCGTTGGATTTCAATATTCGTTCCGCAAGTGCCTTGTCCTTTATGAGGCCGGTCTCTGCCAAAAACTGGATATTCGTTCGCGCTTGTTGAACATCGCCCACGCTAATCATCTTCAAAACAAGCTCATGCTCTTGCTTTTGCGTGTCCAAGTCTTTTGAGAAACGAAATTTCTCTCTTTCGAGATTCAGGGTCTGGCGTCCTTGAAAGAGGGTTCCAGCCACAGATGCCGCAAGTGTGAGGACCCCTGCAATTACAGTTGTGGTCAGGGGAGACGCCAATTTCGTGAGCCAGCTATTCTCAGCAACCTTTGCTTGTAACTCTTGCCCTCGAATCTCCAGCTCGCCCTCAATCTTGCGCGCTTCGAGGGCTAATTTGCGCTCATCCAACGAA
>JBGGME010000133.1:0-17014 GCA_041288195.1 Hyphomicrobiaceae bacterium | reverse complement strand
TCCAAACCTGAGTCATACTGCGCTCACCCCGGCTCAACGAGGGGCGCCATCGCGAGGCGTCTCGGTAGCGCGAGGCGGGGACCGCAACGAGGGCCGGCCGCAGCCGGACCCAGTGTATCCGAGGCCGGTTGGGTCACTCGCCGGAGCCGTTCGCTGGAGCCTCGAGGCGGTGCAGGGCGCAGGTGTCAGCCTGCCCTTGAAATACCGAGCCAGGCATCAGCGCCCTGCTCCCTCTCTCTCCAAACCCTCGAGGCTGAGGCCTGCGAGGCGATCTGTGCTGGCGAGAGGATCAGGCGGCGCGGTCGATGCCGAGCTTGTCGAGGGGACCCAGCGCCTTCTCGATCATGGGGCGCACCTGCGTGGCGAAGCGCTCGATCGATTTCAGCGCGGTCTTCTGCGGCGAGGCGCCGGCCTGGAAATGGAGCAGCATGTGACGCGGACGGGCGGCGCCGATGGTGGCGGTGAGGCGCTCGGCCACCGTCTCGGCATCGCCGACCATGACGGCCTTGGCGAACTCCTCCTGCGGCGGCTCGTTCTTGTAGGGCTTCTCCACCAGCATGGTGCCGTCGATCAGCTCCTCGCGGAAGCGCAGGCTCTGGGAGAGGCGGATCTGGTGGCGGACGTTGTCGAGGAAGCTCGCGGCCTCCGCCTTGCTGTCGGTGATGCACACGTGGCGCAGCGGGGCGATGGCAACGCGCGTCCGGTCGAGGCCCTGGTCGGCGTACATGCCGGCCAGCCGTTCGCGCATGTCCAGCAGCTGCGGCACGGTCGCATGCCGCGGCGTGAGCATCACCGTCCAGCCCTTGCGCGCGGCCATCTGGTGCAGGCTCGGGTTGTCGCCGGCGACCCACACCTCGGGAAGCCCCTTCATCGGGCGCGAGGCGATGTGTGTCTCGGGGATCTGGAAGTACTTGCCGTTATAGCTGAAGGTGTCGCGCGTGACGGCCAGCTCCAGCATCTCCATCATCTCGAACAGCTTGGGCACGGAGTCCTTCAGGTCCTCGCCGAAGCGCTCGAACTCGTAAGGCTGGTAGCCGCTGCCGATGCCGAGCACGAGCCGGCCGTGGGTTAGGGCATCGACCATACCGATCTCGGAGATGAGGCGGACGGGCTCGTAGAGCGGCATCACGACCACGGCCGAGCCGAGCTTGATGCGCCTGGTCTCGCCGGCGAGGCGGGCCAGCATCATCAGCGGCGAGGGGCACACGCAGTAGTTGGAGAAGTGGTGCTCGGCGAACCAGGCGATCTCGAAGCCGTTGGCCTCCGCCGCCTTCACCTGCTCCACCGCGTTGTCGTAGAGCTCGTGCGCTTTGGTGCCGGGCGTACGGTAGCCCATCAGGTTGAACTGGCCGAAGTGCATCGAGCGTCTCTCCTCCCGGCTTGCCGAAGGCCGGCCCTTTGCGGACCTCACCCCACACAATGAGACACGCTTCCGGCCCGCGCGGCAATGGCGAACGCCTGCGTCTGCCATGCCGCAGGCGCGCTTTAGGTTTGCGCGCAGCCGGGCCCTGACCCTACGATCGGCGAAAGCAATCGCAAGCCGACGGGGAGCGAGACATGAGCGAGCGCACGCTGAGGGCTCTTTGCGACGACAAGGGCTTCAAGTTCGGGCATTTCGTCGTCGAGTTCGCAACACCGGGCATCGGCCACATCCTCAAAGGTGCGGGTTGCGATTTCGTGCTGTTCGATACCGAGCATTCGGGCTTCTCGACCGACGTGGTCAGATCGTGCGTCCGCTATTTCGAGGCGGCCGATCTGCCGGCGATCTTCCGCGTGCCCTCCAAGTCCTACGACCATCTCGCCCGCTACTCCGACATGGGCGCGGAGGGCATCATGGTGCCGCTCGTCAACGATGCACGCGAGGCGCAGGAGCTGGTGTCGTTCGTCAAATACTTCCCCGACGGCAATCGCGGCGTCGGCGTCGGGCTCGCGCACGACAACTTCACGGGCGGTCCTGTGCCGGAGAAGCTCAAGGCGCTCAACAGGCGCAACTGCCTGTTCGTGCAGATCGAGACGGCGGCCGGTGCGGAGAATGCGGACGAGATCGCGGCCGTGAAGGGCGTGGATTGCCTGTGGGTCGGCCACTTCGATCTGTCGTGCTCTCTGGGGATTCCTGGCGAATTCGGCCATCCCAAGTTCGTCGCCGCCGTCGATCGCGTGACGGCCGCGGCCAGGCGACACGGCAAGTCGCTGGGCCGCCTCGTCACCGACCTGCCAAGCGGCCTCGACTGTGCCGCCCGCGGCTTCGATTTTCTGGCCTGGCACGGCGATGTCTGGGCCCTGCAGCAGGCGGTCCGCACCGGCATTGAAGAGCTCAAGGCCGGCATCGCCGCCCAGGGCACCATTTCTTAACAATCCGCGAACTAGCCTCGGGCACGTGCAGTCCGAGGACACCTGCCCATGCTCCGTGCACTTGCGTTTCTGGCCTCATTGCTCGTGGCGACATTGCCGGTTGCGGCCGAGCCCCGCGCCGTCACCTTCGGCGGCGAGTCCTATGTCTGGGCGTTCCAGGACACCAAGCCGAGCGGTCAGTTGCTTGTCGAGTTCGTGCGCGCGGGCGAGACGGTCGAGACCTGGGGCAAGCTCGTGACCATCCATCGCTTCCCGGCGGTCGCGAACGATCCCAAGTCGATGGTCTCGAGCCTCGCGCGCATGATCAAGCGGGACGACCCGGAGGTGCGCTACGTGATCCGCGAGAACCCCGAGACGGGCGAGGTGATGATCGATTTCCTGCTGCGCGCGCCGGGAACCGACGTCCTCGAGTTCAACGTCTTCAAGTACGCAGCCCATGCCTCGGGCCAGGGGCTCATCGCCTTCCAGTTCGCGCAGCGCTTCCAGCTCGGCAAGGATACGGGCGAGGAGTTCGCCAAGGTGCGCCAGGCATCGCTGGCGGAGGCCGCCGACGTCGATACGGCAAGCCTCGAAGCGCTGCTGCACAATTGAGCCAAGCGCCTCCCTCTGTGGTCAGCAGCTGTCGCCCAAGCTTCGCCAACGACCGACAAAGGTGGCGGCCCAGTCCGAAAACGGGGCGTCGAGAGGATCAGTGGCCGGTTTGAGCAAGGTCAACGACGCTGCCGACGGTACCGCGGATATTGTCAACGCATTCCAAGAAAATGGAGGCTCACGTGTACAAGCACATTCTTCTTCCGACAGATGGAACAGAATTCTGCGAGAAGGCAGTGCGTCAAGGCGTTGCGCTTGCCAAGCTGATCGGCGCGAGAGTGACGGGCGTGACGGTCACGACGCCGTTCAGCAGCTTTGTCGCCCCAACCATTCCCTCCGACATGTTCGAGAGGCTCCGCGAGAGCAGGCGCGTGGCCGTCAACGAGGTGCTCGCCTCGGTTGAGGCAACGGCCAAGGCGTCTGGCGTGCCTTGCGAGACGATAGAGGTCGAGGATGAGCACCCCTATCAGGGGATTATCAACACCGCCGAAAGCAAGGGCTGCGACCTGATCGTCATGGCCTCACATGGCCGTCGCGGGATGAGTGCCCTTGTAGTCGGCAGCGAGACGCAGAAGGTCGTCACCCACACCACCATCCCTGTGCTTGTCTGCCGCTGAGCGTGCTCCGCTGCACACCCGCGGGTGCTCCGTTGGGGTCATGCGGCACATGCGGCCGCCCCACACCAGCGTCTGCTATGGTGACAAGTACTTGAGTGCGGCGCCCGAAACCGCGCCGCCCACCACGCAGGGAATGCCGATCTGTACCTGGCCCATGGCGCCGGCGACGATGCAGCCGAGCGCCAGCGCCGTCTGACCTGCCGTTCCCCACCAGTTGAAGTTGCGCGCCGATGCCGGACCCTTCATCTTCAGCTGGTCGATGGCTGCCACGGCATCCTTGCGCACCTTGCCGAACTCGAAGGTCTCGGCGGCGTCGATCACCTCCTGCAGCACCACCCGCGTCTCCTTGCCTTCGCTGTTCATGGAGCCCTTGAGCATGTCGAGGAGCTCCTTGTCGCGCGAGGCATTGGTAGCGAGCGAGAGCTTGGCCATGCTGCCGATCGTGAGCCGCTCGACGTTGTTGGGGTCCTTGGCCCAGGTCAGGATCGAGACGATGCGCGAGATCGGCTCGAAGGAACCGGTGGCGAAGTAGAGGCCCCACATGGTGTCGAGCGGGGCGGTGCCGGTGTCGAGCGTCACCTCCTTGATGGTGGGCAGCTTGCCGTAGACGAAGCGGTCGATCAGGGCTTTGCGCGCCGGCATGCGCTCGGCGAACTTGAGCATGAGGTCTTTCCAGGCCGGCAGGTCCGAGTAGGCGATGGCCCGCACGATCGCCACCTGGTCCTCGGGCGGCATCGGAAACATCTTGACGATCAGATCCTCGGCCCGCTTCGGGTTGGACTGCAGCACGCCCGCCATGAACCCGACGTAGATGCCGGCCGAATCCATGTCACGGAAAACGCCGAGCTCGCTCATGGCCTTGACCGCGACCGGCAGCTTGGCCGGCTCGGGCCTGGTGCGATAGCCGTTGATCCACCGCAGGATATGCTCGGTGGTGGCAAACTCGGTCTTTTTCTTGATCGGAGCGGCAGCCATCGCCGGCGCGCCCAGCAGGACAAGCGCCAGCACCACGGCCATTGTGGAACGCATCACACTTCCCCCGTGCGCTCTGCCCCGCACACTGCTGCGCTCAGGAGAGGAACCGTGCGTGGCCGTTTTGTGGCGCGCCGGACTTTTGTGGTCCGGCACCTTCCGCGCCGCCTGCGGCTATGGCAAGAATTTCGAAACATTGGAGGAGTAGGAGGACCAGCATGGACCGAACGATACCGGCTGCCGCGCTGGCAATTGCTGTCGGGCTGCTCGTCCCCGCAGGTGGCGCGTCGGCGCAAACCCGCACCGACAACTTCGTGCCACCCGTCGTCGAGACGGATGCGGCGGAGGCAGCGAGCCCTGGCGGCGCCGTCTATATCCCGGGCGTCGGCTTCCGCTATGTGGTTCCCGGGACCAGGGTTTACGGCTGGACCGGCTACGGCCCCCGCGTCTACAGCTATCGCGCCCGTGCTCAGCGCAAGGCTTGCCGCGACCGCGACTGGTGGAGCTTCGACCGCTGCCGGCACTGGCGCTGAGCCGCCAGTACCACCGTCTCGATCGCCGGGAGGCAGCAGGCCCCTTGCGCCCGCAAGGTCAGCGGGCGATGCGGCTGATCTTGGAGCCCTCGAGCGTCAGATTGTACATCAGCCCCTTGCCGTCGAAGATGAAGCCGACGATGGGGCTCGCAATCTTGCTCGAGTCGATCGAGCCGCCGATGCCCACGGTGATGAGAGCCACCGATCCGTCGACGCCTACCTTCCAGCCGTTCACGCGCCTGAAACCTGCAAGCGCCTCGGGCGTCATGAACACGATGATGACCGAGCGCGCCTGCGCACCGAACTGGAACCCGATCGAGGCCGAGACGGTGTTGTAGTACTCGAGCGTGCGCCCGCGCGTGAGCAGCGCGCCCTCGCCGTACTCGCCGCCGATCCCGATCCCGGCCTTGATGACGGACGGAAAAACCAGCACGGCGGCGGATTTGTTGACCAGCTCGCGCGAGCCGCGGATCTGGTGGAAGAACTCGTTCAGCGTCCCTTCGACGGCAGCGTCGATCTGGGCTGCGGAGCCCGCTTCGGCCCTTGCGGCCGGCACGAGCACCGCAACGGCGGCCAGCAGGGCGAAGGCGATCATCTGTGTTCGGTAAAAGCTGCGCATAGTGTCCCCCGAGTTCGATGCCAGTCGACGCGAACCCGCACTTCACGCAACCAGATCGAGAATCATAGTGGCAGTGTTGGGCGACAATCGGGCCAAGTCTGGGCGGGCCAAGTCTGGGCGGGCCAAGTGGGGGCAGCAGGACCTTCAGCCCGCGTCCTTGACCACGGAGATGTCGGGGGCGTCCTCGTTCTTCATGCCCTGCACGTGATAGCCGGCATCGACGTGATGCACCTCGCCCGTGACGCCGCGGGAGAGGTCGGAGAGGAGATAGAGCCCAGCCGCGCCCACCTCCTCGATGGTCACGGTGCGGCGCAGCGCCGAGTTGTACTCGTTCCATCGCAAAATGTAGCGGAAATCGGCGATGCCGGAGGCAGCCAGCGTCTTGATCGGCCCCGCCGAGATGGCGTTGACGCGGATGCCGCCCTTGCCGAGATCGGCCGCGAGATAGCGCACGGACGCCTCCAGCGCCGCCTTCGCCACGCCCATCACGTTGTAGTGCGGCATGACCTTCTCGGCGCCGTAGTAGGTCAGGGTCAGCAGCGAGCCGCCCGCGCTCATGAGCTTCTCCGCCCGCTGGGCCAGGGCCGTGAACGAGAAGCAGGAGATCAGCATCGTCTGCGAGAAATTCCTCTCGGTGGTGTCGACGTAGCGGCCATCGAGCTCGGCCTTGTCCGAGAAGGCGATGGCATGGACCAGGAAATCGAGCTTGCCCCACTGGCGCTCGAGCTAGGCGAACACCGTGTCGACCGAGGCCTTGTCGGTGACGTCGCAGGGCAGGACAAGCTTGGATCCGACCTCCGCTGCCAGCGGCTCCACCCGCTTCTTGAGCGCATCGCCCTGGTAGGTGAAGGCGATCGAGGCACCCTGCGCCGCGGTGGCCTTGGCGATGCCCCAGGCGATCGAGCGGTTGTTGGCCACGCCCATGATGAGCCCGCGCTTGCCCTGCATGAGGGTGCCGGCCGGAACCTCGTTGCCCGCGCCCGGTGCGCTCATCTGTGCTCGATCCCTTGCTTGCTGCCGACCGCCGCCAATCAATGCGCCCGGCTCGGTGCGGCGCATCCTACACTATACGCTTTAGCGGTACACGCTTTGGCGGTCTAGCCGGGCTCGGGCTGCACGACCTTGGCCAGCAGGCGGGCAAGCTGCTCCGCCTCGGCTTGGCTCAGGCGTGCGCCGAAATGCTCGTCGATGGCCCTGGCATACACCGGCCACATCTGGCGTCGGAGCGCCCGGCCCTTGGCCGTGATCGCCAGCACGTTGTTGCGGGCGTCGAGCGGGCACTGCCGCCGCTCGACGAGGGCCTCGCGCTCGAGCCGGTCGACCAGCCGGCACACGTTGTACTGCGCGAGCTGAGTGCGGTCCTGCACGCCGGTCTGGCGCATCATGCCCTTGGGGGCCCGATCGATCTCGTGGAGCACGTGATACCAGTCGAGCGCGGGCAGCCTGGCGCGTTTCAGCGCCTCCTCGACCTTGTCGAGAAGCGCGCGCTCCGTCCGCACCAGGCTGGCCCAGGCCTCGACGACCTCGGGTGTGGGTTTGCTCATAGCGCGCCAACTCTAGCAAAATTTACTTGCGTCCGCATTGACTTCGTTTATATGCACCTGCATTGATTGCACATGCATGCAGCTGAGATACAGCTGACTTTTCCAGTCCCGGTCAAGGAGACACCCATGAAGCTCTACTACATGCCTGGCGCCTGCTCGCTCTCTCCCCACATCGTCCTCAACGAGTCCGGCCTTGCCTTCGACAAGGTCAAGGTGGACGGCAAGACCAAGGCCACCGACGCCGGCGGCGACTTCCGCACCGCCAATCCGCTGGGCTACGTGCCGCTGCTCGAGCTCGACGACGGCACCCGCATCACCGAAGGCCCGGCGATCGTCCAGTGGATCGCCGACAAGGTGCCGGACAAGAAGCTCGCCCCGGCCGCCGGAACCATGGAGCGGGTCAAGCTGCAGTCCTGGCTCAACTTCGTGACCAGCGAGCTGCACAAGGGCTTCTCGCCGCTGTTCAACCCGGCGATGCCGGACGAGGCCAAGAAGATCTTCCGTGAGCGGCTTGCCAGCCGCTTTGCCCATCTCGACAAGCACCTCGCCAGCAACGACTACCTGATGGGCAAGGACTTCTCGGTGGCGGACGCCTACCTGTTCGTGGTGTCGAATTGGGCGGCCCGCGTCGACGTCGATCTCGCGCCCTATGCCAACGTGCTGGCCTACCGCAAGCGCGTCGGCGCCCGTCCCGCCGTGCAGGCCGCCATGAAGGCCGAGGGGCTGCTCAAGTAGCGCCTATCCAAGTTGGGATAGCTGCGAGAGAGGCCGGAGCTCCCGGCCTCTCTCGCATCGACATGCCGGACCAGTGCGGCGACTTGGGCTCGGATTCATTTCTGGCATTCAAAGAACAGTAGAGACGTGCTAGCCCTTTGATATGACGACGCAAGAGAAGCTCGACACGCTGGTGAAGAAGCTTGGCTCGCTTTCAGAGGAGCGAAAGGCGCTCGCCGTCGAAGCGCTCGAGGAGATTGTGGACGATCGGCCCTACGTACTTACTGAAGACGAGCGCGCCATACTGGAGCCTGCGCTCGCCGAGGCGAAGCGGGGGGAAAACCTCGTCGACGCCGACAAGCTCGATCTCCTCAACAAGCCATGGGCTTGAGGATCGTTCTGCATCGTAGGGTCGAGCAGGATCTTCAGGACATTCGGAACTACCTGTTGCGAGCGGCGACCCCACGGGCTGCTGAGAACGTCCGCGCCCATCTCCAACGCAGAATTCAAAGCCTCGCCAGACTTCCTCACATGGGGAGACCGACATCCGACCCCGAAGTTCGTATTCTTCCTCCTACGCGCTACCAATACCGCATCTACTATACCGTCTCTGTCGACGCAGTGATCATGCTGCATATTCGACACACTGCGCGCCGCGCCCCCAATCCCGGCGAGCTTCTCTGAAACTGATGCGCCTTGCAAACAGGCCTGCTCCAATCGTAAAGCCGTCTTGGGCCATTCACATCTTTGGGGGCACGCATGTTCCGCACCGGCGTCATCTGCTCAAAAGTCTCGCTTGCGACCACAATGCTCTTGGCAGGGCTATTGGCTGTGCCGCCCTCGGCCCAATCGCAATCGAGCCGCGTCGAGGTGGCGCGCGGCAAATATCTCGTGACGTTCGGGGGCTGCGTCGATTGCCACACGCCGGGCTACTTCTTCGGCAAGCCCGACATGCCGAAGGCGCTCTCCGGTTCGGAGGTCGGCTTCGAGATTCCGGAGCTTGGCGTCTTCTACGGACCCAATCTTACGCCCGACAAGGAGACGGGCCTCGGCACCTGGACCAAGGCGCAGATCGTGACGGCGCTGCAGAAGGGTACGCGCCCCGACGGCCGCATGCTGGCCCCGATCATGCCGTGGCGCGCCTTTGCCAGCCTCACCAAGCGGGACGCCGAGGCGATCGCCGCCTATCTCAAGAGCCTGCCGCCCATCAAGAACAAGGTGCCGGGCCCGTTCGGCCCCAAGGAGAAGGCGACCTCGTTCGTCATGAAGGTGGTGCCGCCGGAGAAGTGAGCCTCAGAAGTTCAAGAGCAGAACGACGCCGACGACGATCAGCGCGATGCCGGCCATCTCGCGGGAGGCCATGCTCTGCTTGAACAGGTTGCGGGAGAGCATCTGCGCGAACAGGATCTCGACCAGCGCCAGCGTGCGCACCTTCGCGGCCGTCTCGAGCGCGAAGGCGAGGAACCACATCTGTGAGGCGAACGCGCCCATGAAGCCCGCAAACAGCGACGGCCGCCAGGCGCGGAAGATCGCGAACAGCGTCGGACGGTCGGCGAGCGCCAGATAGGCGGTCAGCATCAGCGTCTGGATGACGAGGCCCAGCACCAGCGTCGTGGTGGCCCCCAGCACGAAGTTGGGCGCCTCGAGCGACAGGATGCCGCCGCGGTAGCCGATGGCGGCAATCGCAAACAGGGCGCCCGAGCCGATGCCGATCGCCGCCGGCTTCCAGGAGAAGGCCTCGTCCGTGTTGCTCTTGGGCCAGGACAGCATGAGCACGCCGGCGGTGGCGACCAGGATGGCCAGCCCCTGGCCGAGGCTCACCTTGTCGCCCAGAAATGCCAGGCCGAACACGGCCACCTGCACCGGCTCGGTCTTGATGTAGGCGGTGGTAACGACGAACGAGCGCTCCTTCATGGTGGCGAGCATGAGAGCGGTCGCGGCGATCTGGGCGAGTGCGGCACCGAACGACCATGCGATCATCGCCATGTTCAGCGGCGGGATCGACTGTCGCGTTCCCACCAGCACGAGAAGGAGGAACAGGACCGCGAACGGCAGCCCGAACAGGAAGCGCACATGCGTGGCGCCGACCGTGCCGAGGACGGCGGTCAACTCCTTCTGCATGGCGTTGCGCAGCACCTGGCCGCCCGCAGCCGCAACCGTGAAGACAGCCCAAAGCCAGGACATGCTGCTGCTCCCCCAGTGACGGCGAGACGGCCCCGGGGGCGGCAGATACGCCCAAGCGGAGAGCCGCGCAACCGCGGGCCCGGCATGTTAGAGTGGCGTGGGTGTCTGATCCTCGGGGTCAGACACCATTCCTCCGAGCAGGCTTGGTGCAACAGTGTCAGACCCGGAGGGTCTGACACTGGCCTGTCAGCCGTCGAGCTGCCAGCGGCCGTCGGCGAGACGGCAGGCAATGCCCTCGGCCTTGGCCGTCGCGGTGCCGATGCTCATGGTCAGCACGATGTGTCGGCAGACGCGCCCGGCCGGGTCCTTGAAGGATGCTGTCGGCTGCACGATGCCCCTCAGCCGGCCATGCTCGCGGCGCCAGACGTAGGCGGCGCCGTCGCCGACCTCGGTGAGGGCGACGCGGATGGCCTCCAGGGCCGCGATCTCGTCGTTCTCGTCGAGGAAGGCCGTGGCGTTGGCCTCGGCAAACTTCGGCTTGGCCGAGATGCCCGGCGGTTTGCTAGGATTTGTGGGGCAGGTGCAGGGTGCTCGCTCCGCTGGCGACGTGCTTTGTGCGGAGGCCTGGTGCGGAGTAAGACCGCAAGCGAGGAGGGCGACGGCACCGCCGACGCCGAGCGATACTATGAAGGCAGGCACACGCATGACCGACCCACTCACAAGACGGGTTCACCGGCATCGAGACAACCGCTAACGAGTGTGAGCGAGCAGGGTTAACGTGGCGTTTACGCTACGCCGCCGAAGGATGATCGAGACCTGGAAATGACGGACCAGCCGAAAGGTGAGTACTACACGACGCCGCAGGCCGGCGATTTCGCCGCTGCGGCCGAGCCATTCGAACTATTCCAGGCCTGGTTCGCCGAGGCTCAGGCCCACGAGCCCAACGATCCCAACGGCATGGCGCTGGCGACCGTCGCCCCCGACGGCATGCCCAACGTGCGCATGGTGCTGCTCAAGGGCGTCGATCCGGCCGAACATGCCGCGCGCGGCTTCGTGTTCTACACCAACATGGAGAGCGCCAAGGGCCGGGAGCTGCTGGCGTCGGGCAAGGCCGCACTGTGCTTCCACTGGAAGTCGCTGCGCAGGCAAATTCGCGTGCGCGGGCTCGTGTCGATGGTGAGCAATCCGGAGGCCGACGCCTACTTCGCCACCCGCGCTCGAGGCAGCCGGCTCGGCGCCTGGGCGTCTCAGCAATCCCGCCCGCTCGAGAGCCGCTTCGCGCTCGAGAAGGCGGTAGCCGCCGTCACGGCCCGTTATCCGATCGGCGAGATCCCGCGCCCGCCCTACTGGTCCGGCTTCCGCGTCACGCCGCTCGAGATCGAGTTCTGGCACGACCGCCCGTTCCGCCTGCACGAGCGCATCGTGTTCCGGCGCGGCGCCTCCGGCGAGCCCTGGCGCAAGGAGCGGCTCTATCCTTGAGCCGCGTGACGCGCGTGCTGCGGACGCGGTAGTGTCTGTCCCAACCAAAACCTGACCCTGGGAGGAATGCGCCATGAAAGCCGCCGTGATGCACGAGGCCAACAAGCCGCTCGTCATCGAGGACGTCACCATCAACAAGCCGGCGGCGCGGGAGGTGCTGATACGCACCGCCTATGCCGGGCTGTGCCACTCGGACCTGCATTTCATCGAGGGCCTCTATCCGCACCCGGTGCCTGTCGTGCTCGGCCACGAGTCCGCGGGCATCGTCGAGGAGGTCGGCTCCGAGGTCACCTACGTCAAGAAGGGCGACCACGTCATCACCTGCCTCTCCGTGTTCTGCGGTACCTGCGACAACTGCACGACCGGGCGGCCTTTCATCTGCACCGATACCAGCGTGAAGATGCTGCCAGGCGTCGCCAAGCGGCTCAGCCTCAACGGCAAGCCGCTGCACACCTTCACCAACCTCTCCTCGTACGCCGAGATGATGCTGGTGCACGAGAACGCGCTGGTGAAGATCGGCAACGACTTCCCGCTCGACCGCGCCGCGCTCATCGGCTGCGGCGTCATCACGGGCTACGGCGCCGCCGTGAACACCGCCAAGGTCGCGCCGGGCGAGAACGTCGCCGTCATCGGCTGCGGCGGCGTCGGCATGGCAGCGATCAACGGTGCGGCAATTGCGGGAGCCGGGCGCATCATCGCCATCGACACCAACCCCGTGAAGCTGCAGCTCGCCACCAAGCTCGGCGCCACCGACCTCATCAATCCGAGGGACGGCGACCCCGTCCAGCAGGTCAAGGACCTCATGAAGGGCGGCGTGCACCACGCCATCGAGTGCCTCGGCACCAAGGCGACCGCCGAGCAGGCGTTCCAGATGCTGTCAGCCGGCGGCACGGCCACCATCGTCGGCATGGTGCCATTCGGGCAGAAGATCGAGCTGCACGGCTTCGACTTCCTGCGCGAGCGCAAGATCCAGGGCTCGTCGATGGGCTCCAACCGCTTCCGGGTGGACATGCCGCGCCTGATCCAGTTCTACCAGCAGCGCAAGCTGCACCTCGACGACTGGATCTCCGACCGCATCAAGCTGTCCGAGATCAACGAGGGCTTCGCCAACATGAAGGCCGGCAAGGTCGTGCGCAGCGTCATACAGTTCGACGCGTAGCTTTGGTCATCCCGGTGCTCGTCACCGGGATCCAACCCTCAGTTTGCTTCGGCGCTCGTGGATCGATGGATCCCGGTGACAAGCACCGGGATGACGAACGCGTCAGCCGGCCCCGCCGAGCTTCGCGTCGAGCGCCAGCGCCGCCTCGAGCAGAACCTGGGCGCCGGCGGCGCAGTGCTCGCGCGTGGCGCTCTCGGCCTCGTTGTGGCTCAGGCCGTCCTTGCACGGCACGAAGATCATGGCCGTCGGCGTGACCTTCGACAGGTGCACGGCATCGTGGCCGGCGCCGGAGATGATGTCGCGATGGGGGTATCCGAGCGCCTCGGCGCCCGCTCGCACCGCCGCCACGCAATCGGGATGGAAGCGGATGGCGGCGAGATCGTGCAGCTTCTTGGTCTCGATCGCGACCTTGACCTCGCGGCCGATGGTGTCGATGGCGCCATAGAGGCTCGCCTCCATCGCGGACAGCACGGTATCGTCGTGGTGGCGCAGATCGACCGTCATGCGCACCACGCCGGGGATGACGTTGGGCGAGTTGGGCTCGACCTCGACGCGACCGACGGTACCGACTGCCGTCGGCGCATGCGCCAGCGCGATCCTCTGCACCTCGAGCGCCAGGCGCGCGCACGCGACCATGGCGTCGGCGCGACGCGGCATCGGTGTCGTTCCCGCGTGGCTCTCGCGGCCGGTGATGGAGGCCTCGTACCAGCGCACGCCCTGCACGCCCGTGACGACGCCGATGGTCTTGTCCTCGGCCTCCAGGATCGGGCCCTGCTCGATGTGCAGCTCCAGGTACGCGGACAGCGGCATGCCGATCTTCGCCTCGCCTCGCCAGCCGATGGCATCGAGCGCGTCCCCGAGTCGCACGCCCGCGATATCGGTGATGGCATCGGCCTCGGCCCGGCCGTAGACGCCGGCGAACACCCCCGAGCCCAGCATGGCAGGAGCGAAGCGGGCGCCCTCTTCGTTGGTCCAGTTCACCACCACGAACGGCGCGTTGGTCTCGTAGCCGGCCGCCACCAGCGTGCGCAGGGCCTCGAGCGCGCCGAGAACGCCAAGGTTGCCGTCGAACTTGCCGCCCGTGGGCTGGGTGTCGAGATGGCTGCCGAGGGCAATCGGGGCCAGGTCAGCCCGCCGGCCGGGGCGCAGGGCGAACATATTGCCGACCTCATCGACGCTGACCTTGCAGCCCAGCGCTTCCGTCGTGCGCTTGAACCAGGTGCGCACCTTGGCGTCCTCTACGGTCAGGGTCTGGCGGTTGATGCCCCCCTTGGCCGTGCCGCCGATGGCGGCGGTCTCCATCAAGGTCGACCATAGGCGCTCAGGATCGATACGCAGGTTGCTCGGCATTCGGCTGTCCCCCAGGGTTGGCGAGAGGCGCAACCTTACACGTGCTGGCGGATCGGGGCCTAGGGTGCTCGCTTTGCGAGCAGCGGGGCCATGCTGGAAGCATGTCTCCGACATGACCCCGGCGACCCCGCTGGGAGGAGACCTCCCAGACCCTCCCCCTTTTGAAGACAAAAAGGAGGGAGTTCGGGGTCTCGTCATGTCGGAGACGTGCCTTCGGCATGATACGGGTGCGGGCGGTAGCCCGCTCGCGCAGCGAGCCTGCGGCGTGCTAATGTTCACACCAATGTCCATAACCCCCAACGCCGAGCGCAAGACCCTGATCCTGACCGGGGCCTCGCGCGGCATCGGCCACGCCACCGTGAAGCGCTTCGCCTCCGCCGGCTGGCGCGTCATCACCTGCTCACGCCACGGCTTCCCCGAGAACTGTCCTTGGGAGATGGGGCCCGAGGATCACATCCAAGTCGACCTCGCCAATCCCGAGGACACGCGCCGTGCCATCGGCGAGATGCGCGCACGCCTCGCTGCCCAGGATTCCCGCCTCAATGCGCTGGTCAGCAATGCCGCCATATCGCCCAAGGGCGAGGGCGGGCGCCGGCTCGGTGCCATCGAGACCTCGCTCGAGGACTGGGAGCACGTGTTCCAAGTCAATTTCTTCGCCCCCATCACGCTGGCCCGCGGGCTGATCGCCGAGCTGGAACGCGCGCACGGCGCCGTGGTCAATGTCACCTCCATCGCCGGCGGTCGCGTGCACCCCTTCGCGGGGGCGGCCTACGCCACCTCCAAGGCTGCGCTGGCGGCGCTGACGCGCGAGATGGCGGCCGATTTCGGCCCGCGCGGCATCCGCGTCAACGCCATCTCGCCGGGCGAGATCGACACCGCGATCCTCTCGCCCGGCACCGAGAAGATCGTGCGGGAGCAGATCCCGCTGCGCCGGCTGGGCGAGCCTGATGAGGTGGCCAAGGCCATCTACTTCCTGTGCACCGACCAGTCGAGCTACGTGCACGGCGCCGAGCTGCACATCAACGGCGGCCAGCACGTGTAGGGCCGGCGGGCGCGCCGGTTCGCTTGCGGCAGGCCGGCCCGGCAGGCTATATACCCGCTCTCGGCGCTCAGCCTTCGGGCGGCGCCGGTACTTCGGTCGGGCGGAGCGTAGCGCAGCCTGGTAGCGCACTTGCTTCGGGAGCAAGGGGTCGGGAGTTCGAATCTCCCCGCTCCGACCAACACTTAGCCCGCAAATGAGAGCACCGGCGGACGGATTGGGCTTGCGCTTGGCCTTTGTCTTCCGATCCGGGGTGGATCGCAGTCCGCCGAATGAGACCGTGGATCCGCTCCGTGGCCTCGTCTGTTCCGTATAGGGGGCGCGAGATCCGCTTGCCTGCGGCGGGGTCCGTCCTCATGGCACCCGGGGGCACTCGAGCCCGTGACTCGGTTTGCAAGTTCGCATAGGACTGCTCTGCCTAAGCTTGGTCGACCATTGGGGTCGGCCATAGGGAGTGGAATCCCGTGAGCAGGTTTTGGATCGCAAGCTTTCTGACGTGTCTAGTGATTTGTGTTTGCGCCCTGCCGGGAGCCACCGTTGCACAAGTCTGCCCAGGGACCGCGTGGGAGCGCGTGGCCCCAAAGGATGCCGGATGGTCAGCCCGCAGACTGAAGAAGGCCGATGCCGTCGCCAGGTCGCTGGATAGCGACAGTTATGTTGTTGTGAGCGGCGGCAAGATCGTTTGGGAGTATGGCGACACGTCGCTGGCCTCCAACGTGCACTCCGTGCGCAAGAGCATCGCCAGCATGCTCTTCGGCATCGCGCGTGATCGCAAGCAGATGCCGCTCGATCGCACCCTCGCCGACCTCGGCATCGACGACAACCAGGGCCTGTCACCCACCGAGAAGACTGCAACCATCCGCAACCTGATCTCGGCGCGCTCGTGCATCTATCATCAGGCCGCCTATGAGACGAAGGAGCAGATCGGGCGGCGTCCCGAGCGCCACTCCTGTCGGCCCGGTGAACGCTGGTTCTACAACAACTGGGATTTCAATGCGCTGGGTACCATCTATCAGACCGTTGCCGGCATGACCTTGTTCGACGCCTTCGAGAGCGACATCGCCGGGCCCCTGCAACTCGAGCATTTCAGGAAGTCCGAGCATGCCGTGTTCCATCGCGAGGACGTGTCGCGGCATCCCGCCTACCTCTTCAGGCTCTCGGCACTCGACATGGCCCGCATCGGACTCCTGATGTCGCGCGGAGGCGATTGGTGCGGCAAGCGCATCGTTTCGAAAGGCTGGGTGGAGGAAAGCACCGGCAAGATCTCGGATACCAATCGCAAGACGAGCTACGGATATATGTGGTGGGTCGGGGAGGACGGCAGGCAGCTCGGCGCAGAGTTCAAGGGCAAGACCTTCAGTGCGCGTGGCGCCCGCGGACAGTTCATGATTGTCAATCCAGCGGACGATATCGTGATCGTTCACCGCGTCGACACCGACGTGAAGGGCCAGCGGGTCAGCCCGAGAGACTTCGAGGAGCTGGCGCAGGCCATTGTCGCGGCGCGGCGATAGGCGAATATTTGCCGGGCATCGCGCATGCCCGCAGGAGGATCGCATGCGCACGATCGCGCTCACCGCCGTTGTCAGCCTCGTGCTGTCGACGATGGTGGCGCTGCCCGCACCTGGCGCGGCGATGCCGTTGCCTGCGGGCTCCAGCGAGCGCCGCCTGTCGCTCGCAGATGCACGCCTCACCGTCTTCACCTACCGCCCTGCTTGCCGCGATCCCTCCCTGCTCCTCGTCTTCCACGGCCAGGGCCACAACGCCGCCGACTATCGCGACTGGGCGCGTCCGCTTGCCGACAAGCATTGCATGCTGGTGGTGGCGCCGAGGTTCTCCAAGTCGCAGTTCCCGCGCTGGCGCTACCAGCACGGCGGCATCGCGCGCGACGGCGAAGTGCAGGATCCGCGCGAGTGGTCGGGAC
>JBGGME010000132.1:0-4842 GCA_041288195.1 Hyphomicrobiaceae bacterium | reverse complement strand
CGAGGTGCGACGCGGCGGAGCGGATGGCGCGAACCTGGCGGCGGGGCACGTGTTCGATGCCAACGCGCCGATGCTGGGGCCGCTGATCGCGGGCGCCGGAGGGGTGGCAACCGATCTCGGCGTGTTTCCCGATGATCTGTCGGAAGTGAAGCAGCGGCTGGCGCGGGCGGCGCGAGAGTTGGACGTGATCGTGACGTCGGGGGGCGCGAGCCGCGGCGAGGAGGACCACGTGGTGGCCGCCCTCGATGCGCTCGGCAAGCGGCACATGTGGCAACTGGCGATCAAGCCGGGGCGGCCGATGTCGTTCGGCCAGATCGGCGACACGGTGGTGCTGGGGCTGCCGGGCAACCCGGTGGCGGTGTTCGTCTGCTTCCTGCTCTACGTGTGGCCGCTGCTGCGGCGCATGGGCGGGGCCGCGTGGCCCGAGCCCCGGCGCTACCGCCTGCCGGCGCTGTTCGAGTTTCCCGACCGCAAGGTCGGGCGGCGCGAGTTCTGGCGGGGCAGCCTGAAGGATACGCCGCAGGGGATGGGCGTCGACAAGTTTGCCCGCGACGGCTCCGGTCTGATCTCGGGCCTGCGGGCGGCCGACGGGCTCATCGACATCCCCGAGGATGTGGCGGGGGTGAGGGTGGGCGACCCCGTGGCGTTCATCCCGTTCTCGGAGTTCGGGATCCTCGGGCGGTAGAGCGCGCCGGCTAGGACGTGCTCGAGCGCAGCTTCAACGAGACGCTGACGAGAATGGTGACGTTGGTCCGGCCCAGTGCCAGGACCGGCTGCGCGGCCGTCTTCGGCTCGGGCTGGAGCACCAGGAAGCTGGACTTCTCGCCGACCAGGCGCGCGACCTTGCCTGCGGCCGGGTCCTGGCTGCTCGATGCATCGGCGGCGTAAGACTGCTGGAGCATTCCGGGCAGGGGCGACGTCGAGATGGGAGCCTTGACGATCAGGATGATGGTGTCGGCGGGCGCCTCGCCCTGATTGTCCGGTCCGACGAATTGGAAGGTCCCGACGTAGGTCTCGGACAGGGTCCCGTCGCTCAGCCGGAACTCGCACAGGGCCTCGCGGCCCTTGCCCTTCTCCGCGGGTTCGCCGGCGGTCTCGCGCTCCATGCTGCAGGTCAAGGTTCCGAGCAGGCCGACGGGGATCTCCGCCGCGTGCGCGCCGGCAGCCACGGCGGCCGCCAGAGCTGCAACCGAGACTGCGGGCCAGGAGCGGGGCCAAAAGCGGGGCCAGTTGGATGCTGAGCGCATGTGTCCAGAACGCTCCCCGAGACGCGACGTTCCAGCGTGTGTCCATCAAAGCGCCGTTTCGCGATGGGCGTGAAGCAGGTCAACACCTGAGGCGGTTACGGGGGGCTGCCGAGTGCAATAGGCTGGCGTGCAGGACCGAGATCGAACCTAAGGAGACCATCGTGCTCAGCGCGCGCAATGCCGACGTCAAGGCGATCAGGGTAACCGCAGTCGAGGGCAAGCCGACCTACGGGGGCGAGCTCGCCGTCAAGCCGCTCATCAAGGGCGACGAGATGACGTTCCTCGAGATCCGCTACGCGCCGGGCGTCGGCGCGCCGCTGCACACCCACACGCACGAGTCGATCGCCTATGTCGTCAAGGGCAAGGTGAAATCGACGGTGGGGGAGGACGTGTTCGTCATGGGGCCCGGGGACGTGTGCCGGCATCCCAAGGGGGTGCTGCACGGGCTGGAGGCGATCGAGGAGTCCATCGTCGTCGAGATCAAGTCGCCGGCTCCCGATATCGCGGCCTTCTTCGCCACCCGGCAGCAGAGCTGACGGACGCGCGGGCGTCCCACGTCCGCGCGTGAAGGCGCCGCCCCTGCCTTCCCAATGTTCGTTGCTGCAGGCCTGCTCTGCAGGGCCTCGCTCGGGGCGCGTCTCCCGCTTATGCTATCGGTGATGGGGGCGTCCCATAAGCGGGCGCCCGACGGAAAATGAGATCTGGGAGGACTGCACGATGAGATCGTCAATTGCGGTGGGTGCGTTGGCCGCCGCGTGCCTGGTGCTCGCGAGCGGGGCGGCGCCGGCACAGACGCCCAAGAAAGGCGGCACGCTCAACTTCGGCGTGGTGGCCGAGCCGCCGAGCACGGACTGCCATGCAACGACCACGTTCGCCATGGTGCACCCGGTGGCGCCGCAGTATTCGACGCTGCTGATGTTCACGGGCCCCCACGACAAGATCAAGATCGAGGGCGACCTTGCCGAATCCTGGGAGGTCTCCAAGGACGGCCTGACCTACACCTTCAAGCTGCGCCGCGGCGTCAAGTTCCACGACGGCTCCGACTTCACGGCCGACGACATCAAGGCCACCTACGAGCGCATCATCAATCCGACGGCGGGTGTGGTCTCCGCCCGCAAGGCCCAGCACCAGGACATCAAGCAGATCGAGACGCCCGACCCCTACACGGTCGTGTTCAAGCTCGGCCAGGTGAACATGTCGATGCCGCTGCACTTCGCCTCGCCCTTCAACTGCGTCTACAGCGCCAAGAAGCTGAAGGAGAACCCCAAGTATCCCGAGACCGAGGTGATGGGGACGGGCGCGTTCAAGTTCGTGGAGTACATCAAGGGCTCGCACTGGAGCGCGGTGCGCTTCGACCAGTACTTCCGCAAGGACCGGCCCTACCTCGACGGCTACAAGGCCTACTTCGTGCGCAGCAACACGGTGGTCACGGGATTGCGCGGCGGCCAGTACGACGCCGAGTTCCGCGGGCGCACGCCGCAGGAGCGCGACCAGCTGGTCGAGGCCATGAAGGACAAGATGACGGTGGTGGAGGGGCCGTGGGTGACCAACATCCTGCTCACCTTCAACACCGAGCGCAAACCCTTCGACGACGTGCGCGTGCGGCGCGCGCTCACCCTCGCCATCGATCGCTGGGGCGGCTCGCAGGCGCTGGGCAAGGTGACGCTGATCAAGGGCGTGAGCGGCACGTTCAGGCCCGGCGCGGAATGGTCGCTGCCCAAGGAGGAGCTCGAGAAGATGCCGGGCTTCTGGCCCGACATCGAGAAGTCGCGGGCCGAGGCCAAGCGCCTGCTGGCGGAGGCTGGACATCCCAACCTCAAGGTCAAGCTCGTGAACCGCACCATCGACCAGCCGTTCATCCCGGCCGGCATCTACGCCGTCGACCAGTGGCGGCGCATCGGGGTCACGGCCGAGCACGCACCGCTCGAGACCAAGCTGTGGTTTGCGGCGATGGAAGCAGGCGACTTCGACGTGGTCGTGCAGAACATCTCGGACTTTGCGGATGATCCGACCGCCCAGTTCAACACCCTGCTCAGCAAGCACGTGTCGGGCATCGCCTACTCGCGGCACGGCGACACCAAGCTCGACGAGCTGTTCACGCGCCAGTCGCAGATCGTCGACAAGGCCGAGCGTATGAAGGTGGTCAACGCGTTCGAGCGGCATGCGCTGGAGACGGCCTACAACATTCCCCTGCTGTGGTATCAGCGCATCGTCGTCAACCACAAGAAGGTGAGGGGTTGGGACCTGACGCCGAGCCACTTCACGGGGCAGAACCTCGTCCAAGTCTGGCTCGACGAGTGAGGTGACGACGGGCGCCGCCGGGTTCGGACTTTCGGCGGCGCCTGCGGGGCTGGGCAGTGGGGCAAAGCGTGAGGGACAGCATGCCGAGGACTCATACTCTTGCCGCGGCGCCGGCGACCGTGCGCTGGGGGGCGCTCGATGCGAAAATTCCGCCCTGCCTGACGATCGGGAGCGGCGACACCGTCGTCATCGAGACGGTGTCGGGCAATCCAGCCGACGTCGGCCATGCGGTGACGCTGGAGCCGCACCACCGCGCCATCTGCGAGGCGCACAAGCCGTGGCCCGGACCGCACATCCTCACGGGGCCGGTGGCGGTGGCGGGGGCGGAGCCCGGCGACACGCTCGAGGTGCGCATCAAGGCGATCGAGCTCACCGTCGACTGGGGCTGGAGCATCATACGGCCGCTGCGCGGCACGCTGCCGGAGGACTATCCCAAGTACAGCTGCCGGGTGATCCCGATCGACCGGCGGGCGATGACGGCGAAGCTGCCGTGGGGGCCGAGCATTCCCTTGGCGCCGTTCTTCGGGCTGATGAGCGTGGCGCCGCCGCCGGAGTACGGCGTGTGCTCGACGGTGGAGCCCAGGGAGTACGGCGGCAACCTCGACAACAAGGAGCTGGTGGCAGGCACGTCGCTGTTCCTGCCGGTGTTCGTGGCCGGCGCCAACTTCTCGTGCGGCGACGGGCATGCGGTGCAGGGCGACGGCGAGGTGTGCCTGACCGCGCTCGAGACCTCGCTCAAGGGCACGTTCGAGCTGGTGCTGCACAAGGGCAAGCGCCTCGCCATGCCGCGCGGCGAGACGCCGACGCACCTGATCGCCATGGGCCTCGATCCCGATCTCGACGATGCCGCCCGGCAGGCGCTGCGCGAGATGATCCGCTGGCTGGTCGAGCTCAAGGGCTGGACCTCGGAGGAGGCCTACGTGTTCTGCAGCCTCGCCTGCGATCTGCGGGTGACGCAGCTGGTCGACGGCAACAAGGGTATCCACGCCATGGTGGCGCGCAGCCTGCTGGCGTAAGGTTTCACATTCGCTGCAATTGGCACGGGAGGCCGCTCATGCGGGTCGTTGCGCTGGAAGAACATTTCACGGTGCCGGCACTGGTCAAGCGCATCAGCCCGGAGGCGGTGGCAAAGCGCGGCTTCGTCAAGCGCAAGTATGCGGCCAACCGGGTGAGCCCGCTCGAGCTGCTGCCCGAGATCGGCGAGAAGCGGCTGGCGGCGATGGATGCGGCGGGCATCACCGTGCAGGTGCTCTCCACCACGGGACCCGGCGCCGACCTCCTCGACGGCAAGGAC
>JBGGME010000131.1:0-10200 GCA_041288195.1 Hyphomicrobiaceae bacterium | reverse complement strand
AGGTGGTTCTGCCCTTCGCGCTCGAAGGCGTTGACGTGCTCCAGGCGCCGGGTCGAGGTCGTCAGGACCATGTCGCACTTGGCCCACAGCGGCTTGCCGTTCTTCGTGCCCCAATAGTAGTCCTTCTCCAGCGGCACGTTGTGCTTGGAGTTGGCGTGCATCGGCGGCGTGGTGCTGAGGGGCACGACGGTGACGAGCTCCGGGTTGCGCTTGAGGGTCCGGCTCGAGACCACCACCACCATGCGCCGCTTGACCATCTCGGGCACCTCGAACCCGAACTGATCGAAGTCCAGCAGGAATACGCTCCCGGCCCTGTAGCTGGAGACCATGAACTCCACTCCTCGCGCGTCGGTCACCCGCCCACTGTGATTCGGCACATCGTGCCGGTCAAGGCGGCGCCGGTTACCGCACGCGGCAGCGCGTCAATCCCGCAACAGCGCCGCAATCCGCTTGATCGCCTCGCGGATGTTGTCGACCGAGTTGGCGTAGGAGAAGCGGATGTAGCCCTCGCCGTAGACGCCGAAGCTGGTGCCGGCGACCGTGGCGACGCCGGCCTTCTCCAGCATCTTGTTCTGCAGCTCCTTGGCATCCATCCCCGTGCCGGTGACGTTGGGGAACACGTAGAAGGCGCCGCCCGGGTCGAGGCAGGTGAAGCCCGGCAGCTGGTTCAGCAGCGGCACGATCACGCGGCGGCGCTCGTCGAAGGCCGCCACCATCCGGCCGACCTCGTCCTGTGGGCCCTCGAGCGCGGCAATGCCCGCGTACTGCGTCGGCGCGTTGACGCAGGAGTGGCAGTTGACCGCGAGCCGCACCACCGGCTCCACCAGCGCCTTCGGCCACACCGAGAAGCCGAGCCGCCAGCCCGTCATGGCGTAGGTCTTCGACCAGCCGTCGAGCAGGATCAGCCGGTCGCGAATCTCCGGGTAGCGCAGGAAGCTCTCGTGCTTGTTGTTGCCGTAGAGCATCTGGCTGTAGATCTCGTCCGACAGAACCGCGACGTTGGGATGCTTCTCGAGCCCCGCCACCAGCCGCTTCACCTCCTCGACGGGCACGGCGCCGCCGCAGGGGTTGTTGGGGCTGTTGAGGATGATGAGGCTCGTCTTGGGCGTGATCTGCGACAGCACCTGGTCGGCCGTGAAGGCGAACCCGTTCTCCTCCTTGAGCGCGATCGGCACCGGCTTGGCGCCGGTATAGACGATCATCGAGCGGTAGATCGGGAATCCCGGATCGGGATACAGGATCTCGGCGCCCGGCTGGCCGAACATCAGGATCGAGAAGAACATGGTGGGCTTGCCGCCCGGCCAGATGACGATGGTGTCGGGATCAACCTCGACGCCGTGCCGGCGCTTCAGGTCCTTCGCCACCGCCTCGCGCAGCGGCAGGATGCCCTGCGCCGGCGTGTAGCCGTGATGGCCGTCGCGCAGCGCCTTGATCGCCGCCTCGACGATATGTTGCGGCGTCTTGAAGTCGGGCTGGCCGATGCCGAGGTTGATGATCGATTTGCCCTGCCGCTCGAGCTCGGCGGCGCGCGCCAGCACCTCGAAGGCTGTCTCGGTTCCGAGCCGCTTCAGATTGGGCACGAGCTGCAGCATGGGCGTTCCCCCGGTCGTGCGGTCCCGTTACGCGCTGGCCGGGCCCGCTTGTTCTCGATTGGCGTCTCCGATTGGCGCCACCAATAGCCGATCTGTCGGCCCCTGCAAGGGCCGCGCAGCGCCCCGAGCCAGTCCCGGGCCGGAAGGCATTGAAAAATGGACCCTCGGCCGCGGTCGCGCGCCTTGCTGCCGCTATGGTTCCGTGCTGCAGTGCCCGCTCTGCGACAGGGAGAGCACCATGCGGTCGACCATCCTCGGCGCCCTCGCGGGCCTTGCAGCCCTCGTCTCGACCGGCGCGTCCGCCGGGGAAGGCACGGCGCCCGGCACGCGGCTTGCGCAGCTTCCCCCGCCGTTCGGCGCGCCCGGGCCCATCACTCCGGGGCCGCAGAGATGCACGGCCCAATACCAGAGCCTGCTCAAGCTGCAGATGCAGGGCATGCGCCAGCTGCAGCTGCTCAGCCGCGCGCAGGGCGAGCAGCTCTGCTCGGCGATCGAGGATGCGGACACGCTCGGCGTCGACAAGTTCGTCGATCCCCGCGGCCTGCAGCGCTTCCTGACGCCGGAGCAGCGCGAGGCGCTGGAGGCATTCGGCATCGACCTCGCCAAGGTCGACGTCGCCAAGATCATGCGCCTCCTTGGTGTCGACCTTTCCCGCATCGACCTGCGGCGCATCAAGCACCAGTGCCGTCAGGGCCAGGGCGAGCTCGACCGCTACGCCACCAACGAGCTGGGACGGCTGGAGAGCGAGATCGTCCGCTGCGACGAGCGCATCTGACGCGCGAAAGGCCAAGCCGCCCCGCGGCCGGCCTCAGTTGCCGGGCAGGCTGTGGGCCTCAGGGAAGTACATCTCCTTCCACGACTGCGGCTTGCTCTTCAGGATGCCGGCCTTGTGCATCATCTCCATCGCCGAGCCGATGCGGTGCGGCGTCTTGCCGAACACGTAGTCGGGCGCCAGCAGGATCTGGGTGAGGTCCTCGAGCGACATCTTCTCCTTGGAGATATCGAGGTAGAACTGCGCGGCGCGCTTCTTGTCGGCGTTGATCCACTCCATCGCCTCGTCGTAGGCGGCGACGACCGCGTCGTAGGTCACGGGGTTGGCCTTGCGGAACTCCTCGGTGGAGACGAAGTTGAGACCGGTGACGATGCCGCCCTCCACGGAGTAGAGGTCCGCGATGGGACGCAGGCCGGCCTTCTTCTCGAGGTCGGCGAAGGGCGAGGTCGCCGCGTGCACCGTGATCTCGTGCGTCGGATTCATCACCGCGGCCATGGCATCGGGGTGCGGCAGCGACACCGTGATGTGATCGAGCTTGCCCCACTGGCCCGGGCCGAACTCCTTCTCCGCCGCCGACCACAGGAAGAGGGCCTGCGACGAGGTCTTGATGGAGGGCAGCGCGATGCGGTCCTTGTCGGTGAGATCGCGCAGGGACTTGAGCTCCGGCTTGCGCGTCATCAGCCAGATGTTGGAGGCGACCATCGCCGCCACCGCCTTGGCGCGGATGTTGTTGCGCGTGCGGTCCCACAGCAGCGCCGTGGACGGCACGCCCTGGCCCGAGAAGTGGACGGCGCCGGCCAGGAACGAGTCGACGATCGCGGATGGGCCCGCGAGCCGCATCCACGCCACCTTGGTGTCGGCGAGACCCTTGGCGGCCAGATGCTTCTCGACGAGCTTGTTGCCTTGCATCACGAACAGCGGGAGGTAGTTGGAGCCGTTCTGGTTGACGATCTTGACCTCGGGCACCTCCGCGGCTGCGGGGAGCGCAAGGCCGAGCGACATCAGGATCGCCGCCATTGCGGTTGCCAGTCTGCGAAGCATGTCCGCTCCTCGTGCTTGTTGCAGCGCCGCCCGCGGCGCAGATCGCTGAGAGGCAGTCTGGGGCCGGCGGCAGCCCGTGCGCAAGCGCCACCCTGCCGCGTCTTCCGCCTTGCCGAGCCGCCGCGATCGCGGCACCATCCCCGCCCCGATCCACCGCCCCCACTCCACCGAAAGCCGAGCCCATGACACCACCAGACCGACTGCGCGCGCTCCTCGCCAAGCCCGGCTTCGTCGTGATGCCGGCCGTCTGGGACGGGCTCAGCGCCAAGCTCGCCGCCGGCACAGGGTTCGAGACCGCGTTCCTGTCGGGCTCCTGCGTCGCCGCCAGCCGGCTGGGCGGGCCCGATCTCGACCTCGTCTCCTTCGCGGAGATGTTCGACTCCTTCAACATGGTGCGCGGTGCGGCGCCGCAGACGCTGGTGCTCGCCGACGGCGATCACGGGCACGGCAACGCCATGAACGTGCAGCGCACCGTCCGCGCCTACGGCCGGGCCGGCGCCGCCGCCGTCCTGATCGAGGACAAGATCACCCCCGCGCGAGCTGTCGGCCGCTGGCAAGCCGTGCATTCCGCGCGAGGAGGCGCGCATGAAGATCCGCGCCGCCGTGGAGGCCGCCAAGGAGTCGGGCATCCTCATCCTGGCGCGGACCGACTGCCGCCCGACCCAGGGCATCGACGAGGCCGTGGCCCGCACGCAGGTGTATGTCGAGGAGGGTGCCGACATCCTGTTCCTCGACTCGCCCGCCGACGAGGCGGAGATCCGGCGCGCGGTCGCCGCGGCGGCCGGCCGGCCTTCCTTCGTCGTGCTGTCGCCGGGCGCGCCGAGGGCAACGCCGACCCAGAAGCAGGCAGCCGAGCTCGGCTTCAAGATCGGCACCTTCCCGACGGGCATGCTGTCGCCCGCAACCGCCGGCATGAAGGCCGGCCTCGCCGCCCTGCTCGCCGGTGAATCAGAGGCGTCGAGCGCGCTGCCGCCGCCGGAGCTGCGCACGATCCTGGGCTATCCCGACTACGACACCCAGGCCAAGCGGTTCGCCGTGCCCGAGGGCCGGCGGGGCTGACGCGGTCAGCTGCGAGCCGTTTGCCTCGAGGTGCTTCACGAGCCAGCGCGCCGTGCGCAGCAGGCGGCCGTCGTCGCCGCGGCCGGCGACGAGCTGCACGCCCATGGGCAGGCCGTCGGCCTCGAAGAGCGGCAGCGTGACGGCGGGCACGCCCAGGTAGGTCCAGAACCGGCAGAGCACGGCATTGCCGGTGGAGCCGAGCCCCTTCGGCGCCGGCCCGAGCGCGGCGGGCGTGAGGATCGTGCCGTGGTGCATCAGGACATCCTCGATGCCCGCCCAGAAGGTCTCGCGCGCGTTGAACGCGGCCACGTAGTCGACCGCGGACGTACGGCGGCCGTCCTCGATCTGTGCCGTCATCGCCTTGCTGATCATGTGCGGGGCGCGGTCGAGCAGGGGACCGAAATGGAAGGCGGCCTCCACGCGCTGCACGGTCTGCGCGGACGCGCCGCCACGCTCGGTGGTGTGGTCGAGCGAGATCTCCGCGACCTGCCCGCCAAGGCTCTCGGCGAGCTCGCCGAAGGCCTCGTGCGTGGCCGGGTCGCAATCCCCCCAGGCGTGCGTCTTCACGAACGCGAACAGCGGCGCCAGCGGCCAGTCCTCGGTGGCGGCGGCGAAGAGGCGCGGGCGGCTCGTCGTCAGGCTCGCGGGATCGCCCTCGTCGTAGGCCTGCAGCGCGTCGGCAAGGAGGGCTACGTCCTCCACCGACCGGCCCATGACGCCGATCGTGTCGAGCGAGTGCGCGTGCGTCAGCACGCCGGTGCGGGGGATCATCCCGAACGTCGGCTTGAACCCATAGACGCCGCAGAAGGCGGACGGGCGGATGACGGAGCCCCCGGTCTGCGTGCCGAGCGCCGCCGGCACCATGCCGCAGGCGACAGCCGCAGCCGAGCCCGAGGAGGAGCCGCCGGGCGTGTGCTCGACGTTGTGGGGATTGCGCGTGCCCGCGGGATTGTGGGCTGCGAGCTCCGTCGTCACGGTCTTGCCGAGGACGACGGCGCCCGCGCGCCGCAGCGCCGTGACGCACGCGGCATCCTCGAGCGGACGCCGCCCCTTGAATACCGGGCAGCCGTGCTCGGTCGGCATGTCGGCGGTGTCGATGATGTCCTTGACGCCGACGGGAAGCCCGTTGAGCGGGCCCACGCCCTTGCCCGCCTTGCGCGCTGCATCGGCGGCCCGTGCCTGCGCCAGCGCATGCTCGCGATCGAGGAAGGTCCAGGCGCCGATCTGCGGCTCGAGCTCGTCGATCCGCGCCAGGCACGCGCCGACCAGCTCCTCCGAGCTGACATCGCCGGCGGCGATGCGCTGACCGGCCTCGGTAGCGGTGAGGGACGCAAGGTCGGCGGCGACCGCGCTAGCTCTTGGCGCCATCGTTGTTGCCTGTGCGCAGCGTCTGCACGAAGTCGATGATCAACAGCAGGAGCGTCACCGCCACGATGATGATCAGCGGCAAGGCCTTGATCCACCACAGCAGAATGCCGAGAAAGATGCTCACCGCGGCGATGCCGATGATGCCGGTCACGAGATTCGTCATGAGGCAGTCCTCTTCCTGGCGCGTCGCGCAGTGCCCTTCGTGGCGGCGGTGGCAGCAGTGGATGTGCGGCCGCGGCGACGTCCGCCGCTCTCGAGGGATTTGACCAGCCAGTTCGCCGTGCGCAGGAGCCGCGCATCGTTGCCGCGTCGACCGACGAGCTGCACCCCGAGCGGCATCCCGTGCTCCCCCTGCATCAGGGGCAGCGTCACGGCGGGGGTGCCGAGGTAGGTCCACGTGGTGCAGAGCGCCGGGTTGCCCGTGCTGTCGAGGCCGCGCGGCGCCTCGCCGGGCGTGGCTGGGGTGAGGATTGCGTCGTACTCTTCGAAGATCTGGTCGAGCGCCGCGTTGAGCGGGCCGGTAGCGGCCAGGGCCCGCGTATAATCGATGGCAGGGCACGCGCGGCCGCGCTCGATGAGCCGGCGCAGCACCGGGCTCAGCTTGTCTGCGCCCTTCTCGAAATCGCGATGCAGATTGTGAGCCATCTCGACCGCCATGACGATGCCGTGCAGCTCGATGGCGCGCTCGAAGCTCGGCCCGAGCTCTACGGTGTTTGCCGCCTCGCCGAGCACGCCGACCAGCTCCTCGAAGGCTGCCGCTGTCGCCGGCTCGACGTGCGTCCAGGCCGGCGAGCGAACGAAGGCGAAGCGCGGCGGCAATGGCGGCTCACTTGCCGCCACGGCGGCAAGCGGTGGGCGCGCGATCGGCCGCGTATCGGGGTCCTCATCGTCGAAGCCCGCGAGCGTCTCGGCCAGCAGCGCCGCGTCCGCGACCGTGCGCGCAAAGACGCCGACATGGTCGAGCGCGCGCGAGAGCAGCAGCGCACCGCTGCGCGGGATCAGCCCGTGCGTCGGCTTGAGGCCCACGACCCCGCAGAACGCGGCGGGTCGGATCACCGAGCCGTTGGTCTGCGAGCCGATGGCGCCGGGCACCATGTGCGCCGCCACGGCCGCGGCCGAGCCGCTCGAGGAGCCGCCCGGCGTGCGCTCGGGGTCGTGCGGATTGCGGGTCTTGCCCGGATGGAAATAAGCATACTCGGTGGTGACCGTCTTGCCCATGATCACGGCGCCGGCCGCGCGCAGCCGGGCCACTGCAGCCGCATCCCGCCGCGGCGTGCGGCCTGCCCACAGGGCCGAGCCGAATTCGGTCGGCATGTCGCCGGTGTCGAAGATGTCCTTGATGCCGATCGGCACCCCGTGCAGCGGGCCGAGCGCCCTGCCGTGCCGGCGATGGTCGTCGGCGGCTTCGGCCTGCCGCATGGCGTAGTCGCGGTCGAGGAACGTCCACGCCTGGACCTGCCCGTCGACCTCCGCGATGCGCTCGAGGCACGCGCCGACCAGTTCGACCGACGTGATGCGGCCCTCGCGTATGTCGGCGGCCGCATCGGACAGGGTGAGCGCACACAGGCTCATGCGTGGCAACCCTCGGGCAGGAAGCAGGCCTGCTTCATCGCGGCTTGTAGAGGTAGTCCGGCAGCCACAGAGCGATCTCCGGGAAGATGTAGACCAGCGCCATGGTGATGAACACCAGGCCCACGAACGGCAACGCCCCGCTGAAGATGTCCGTGAGCTTCACCTGCGGCGGCGCCACCCCCTTCAGATAGAAGGCTGCCATCGCCACCGGCGGGGTGTTGAAGGCGGTCTGGGTATTGAGGGCGACCAGGATGCCGAAGAAGATCGGATCGATGCCGAAATCGTCGAGCAGCGGCAGAAAGATCGGCACGAAGATGATGATGATCTCCGTCCACTCCAGCGGCCAGCCGAGCAGGAAGATGATCGTCTGGGTCAGCAGCAGGAACTGGACCGGTGTCAGGTTCATCGACAGGAAGAACTGCTCGACCACCGACTGCCCGCCGAGCAGGGCGAACACCGATGAGAATGTCCATGAGCCGATGAACAGGTAGCACACCATCGCCGTCGCGCGAGCCGTCAGATAGACCGACTCCTGCAGCATCCGGAAGTTGAGCGAGCGATATGCCGCCGCCAGCACGATGGCCATCAGTGCGCCTGCGCCGGCCGCCTCCGAAGGCGTGGCCAGTCCGAACAGAATGGCGCCTAGCACCGACACGATCAGCAAGGCGAGCGGCAGGAACGATGTCGCCAGCGCCCACAGCACCTTGCCGAAGGGCACATTGGTCTCCTCGGGCGGCAGCTTCGGCGCCAGCGCGGGATTGATCACCGCACGCACGATGACGTAAACGACATAGAGCCCCGCCAGCAGGAAGCCCGGGAAGAACGCCGCCGCGTAGAGCTTCACGGCGGAGACGCCGGCGGTCGCCGCATAGACGATCAGCAGGATGCTCGGCGGAATCAGGATGCCGAGGCACCCGCCGGCGCAGACCACGCCCGTGGACAGCTTGACGTCGTACCCGGCCCGCAGCATGGCCGGCAGCGCGAGCAGGCCCATGAGCGTCACCACGGCGCCGACGATGCCGGTGGCGGTGGCGAACATCGCGCACGTGAGCAGCGTGGCGACCGCGAGCGCACCGGGCACGTTCTTCATGGAGAGCTGGAGCGAGTAGAACAATCGGTCGAGGACGTTTGCTCGCTCGATCAGATAGCCCATGAAGAGGAATAACGGCACGGCCACGAGTGTATCGCTGGATGTGACCTCGAACGTCTTCTGCACCAGCAGCGTGAAGACCCGATTGGCGAAAAACTCCTGCCCGGGCGTGTAGTAGGCGTAGTAGCCGAACCCGACGCCCATCGCGACGAGCGTGAAGGCGATCGGGAAGCCGAGCATGATGATGAAGATGAACAGCCCCAGCATCAGCATGCCAATTTGAGGATCCGTCATACCCCAGTCCCCTTGTGGCCCGGCTCGACGCGAACGTCTTCCGCCTGCTTCTGCATGTGCTCCTTGATGATCAGGCTCTCGGTCTCCTCCACGTCGTGCAGGCGCTGCGGCCAGGCACCCTCACGGATGCAGATGACGCAGCGGATGATCTCGGCGATGCCCTGCAACAGCAGCAACACGCCGGTCGCAGGGATCAAAGCCTTGAGGGGGAATACGGGAACGCCCGCGGGGCTGAAGATGCTGACCTCGCGGAACTGGATCGAGAACTTCGCGTAGGCCCAGCCCGCGTAGATCCAGGCGGCCACTGCCGGAAGGAAGAATAGAAAGTAGAGCACCAGGTCCATCATGGCCTGGGTGCGCGGCTTCCACAGGCGATAGACCACGTCTGCGCGCACATGCCCGTTGCGCGACAGCGCGTAGGCACCCGCCATCAAGAACATGGACCCGTACATGATGTAGCTCATGTCGAAGGCCCAGGTGGTCGGCGCGCGCAGGGCGTAGCGCACCAACACCTCGTAGCTGATGCCGAGCGTCAGCACGAGGATGAGCCAGGCGAACGCCTTGCCGACCCAGGTGCTGAGCGAGTCGATGAAGAACAGAAATTTGGTCATGCTGAACGGACCCGCGGCTTGCGGCGCATTATCTTGTCCCCCATTCAAAGGCAGGGCGGCGTCAACCCACGCCGCCCTCTCCCATCTGCATCGGCACCGGACTGCCGCAGAGCGAGATCAGATCTTGAGCACGCCCGGGAAGTGATGATCGAAGGCGCCGCGGTAGTCGGTGGAATTGTACATCCCGTAGTAGACGACGCGCCGCACCCACGCCTTCTGCGAGTCCATCACCTTCTTCATGAAGGGGTCGGCCGCAAGCTGGGTGATCAGGCCGTCCCAGGCCTTGATCTGGGCATCGAACACGTCTTTCGGCGTGCGCAGGACGTTGACCTTGTCCTTCGTGATCAGCTCCTGCAGGTCCTTCGAGTAGTAGTCCATGCCCTTCCACTCGTTGGCGGAGGAGACGGCCTCGGCGGCGTACTGCAGAATCGCCTTGTGCTCGGCGGGCAGCGCGTCGAACTTGCCCTTGTTGAACATGATCTCGAAGTATTCCGTCGCCTGGTGGTGGCTGCCCATCATGTAGTTCTTGGCCACGTCCTGGGCGCCGAAGCGGCGATCCGAGGTCGGGTTGTTGAACTCGAAGGCGTCGATCACGCCGCGTTCCATGGCCGGCACGATTTCACCGCCCGGAAGCTGCGCGACCGCGGCACCCATGGCCTGGAACAGGTCGGCCGCGAGACCGACCGTGCGGTATTTCAGGCCCTTGATGTCTGCGGCGCTGGTCACCGGCTTCTTGAACCAGCCGAGCGGCTGGGTCGGCATCGGCATGGCGAAGAAGCTGACGATGTTGACCTTCATGAT
>JBGGME010000130.1:0-10608 GCA_041288195.1 Hyphomicrobiaceae bacterium | reverse complement strand
TGCCCTTGGCGTCGACGATGGAGAGGCGCGGACCCAGGTTCGGCGCCTTCAGGTTGACGCGCATGCCGGGGCCGAGCTCGCCGATGACGAAGGTCGGCTGCTTGCCGCGGCAGCAGTAGAGGCCGCACGGACGGTGCAGGTTGTTCCACTGCGCCTCGTATTTGCCGTTGCCGTCGAACACCTGCACGCGGTGGTTCTCGCGGTCGGCGACGTAGACCCAGCCGTCGTCGTCGGTGGCGATGTTGTGGGCGATGTTGAACTGGCCGGGATCACTGCCCGACTCGCCCCACGACATGATCAGCTTGCCGGCGGGCGAGAACTTGTGCACGCGCGCGTTGCCGTAGCCGTCGGAGACGTAGATCTCGCCCTTGGGAGAGAGCGCGGTGTGTGTGCAGCGGTGGAACGGCTCGCCGCTCATGAACGGCGCGGGCTTGCCGGGGATGCCGATGGTGAGGTCGATCTTGCCCTCGGGGGTGCAGCGACGCACGGTGTGGTCGCCGTCGTCGGTGCAGTAGAGGGTGTCGTTGGCGTCGATGGAAAGGCCGTGGGCGCGCTTGAAGACGCCCTCGCCCCAGGAGCGCAGGAAGTTGCCCTCGCGGTCAAACACGATCATGGGGTGCTCGCCGCGGTTGAAGACGTAGACGCGGTCCTTGCTGTCGACGGCGACGGCACCGACGTCCATGAACTCCCAGCCGTCGGGCAGCTTGGCCCAGTTCTCGATCACGCGATAGCGATGCTCGCCACTGCCCAGCACGGCCGACATTGCGGTCCTCCTTCGTGTCATCCCGGTGCTTGTCACCGGGATCCACCGCGCCGCACGCTTCGACGCTGGTGGATGGCTGGATCCCGGGCACAAGGCCCGGGATGACTCAATCGATGGGAACGTAGATCGAGCGGCGCATCTTGCCGGCGACGGCCTTGGAGAGGTGGCCCTTGCCGCTAGTGTCCTCCACCAGCAGCACCTCGCCGGTGCCGATGGTGCGCACCTCACCGTCGCTGGCGGTGATCTGCATGGCGCCGTCGAGGTTGATGACGTACTGGCGCCGCGGCGCGGGATGCCAGCCGAGGTCGTAGGCGGGGGACGCCTCGCCGAACATGATGCCGCTGGCCGGAAAGCGCTTGGAGTATTTCGTGGCGTTGCGCTCCTCGACCCACTCGACCTCGATGTCGCGGAAGTGCGTCTCGCCCTTGTCGTCGACGTAGAGATTGTGGACGCGCATTCGCTCCTCCCGGGCCTTATTCTGCAATTCGTTTTGCAGGAAGACTGCTACGGGAGCGGGCGCGGGCGCAAGCCGCGACGTCTGCAGAGGTGCCCCTCAGGCCGCGGCGAGCTCGATGGCGACCTCGCCGCAGCCATCGATGACGCCTTTGAGCGCGTGGCGGCCGGTGAGCCAATTCATGCCGATCAGGCTGCCGGTTATGACGACCTGGCCGGCGGCGAGCGTCTTGCCGCGCGCGGCCATGGCGGGCGGCAGCAGCTGCAACGCGCCGATGGGATCGACGCTCTTGCCCTCGTTGTGCACCCGGCCGTCGACCAGCAGGCGGCCGGGGCGCGCCACGAGGTCCTGGCCGCGCCAGCCGGCGATCTCGGGGCCGACAACGATGCCGAAGTTATAGATGCAGTCGGCCAGCATGACGTGGCGCGGCTGGGCGATGGGCTCGATGCGGGCCTGGCACAGCTCGAACACGACGTGGGCGGATGCGACGGCGTCGAGCACCTGAGCGGGCGTGGCACCGGCCGGAACGTCGGTCCCCATGCGGAAGGCGATCTCGAGCTCGATGCCGGCGGGCCGATTGCCGACGACGTTCCATGTGCCGCCGGCTGCCACCTGGCCCGAGTGCAGGATCGGGGCGTAGATGACGGGGCCCTGCGGCACCTCCATCACCTTCCAGGCGATGACCGGCGAGCCGAGGCCGGCCGCGACCTTGTCCTGGATGGCGAAGCCGTCGTCGAAGTCCCTCGGCAGGTTGTCGCCCGTAAGCGGGGTGCGGGTGCCTAGCAGCCGCGCGGCGACGATGCGGGCGGCGATGGCGAATTGGCGGTCGTCGGGACTGGGCATGGGCGGTCTCGGATCGATGGTCGGCGGCGGCAACCCGCACGGTAGCGCGCGATACACGGCTCTGCCACATCGCCGTGCGAGACTTTGCGGCCTGAGCGCCTATCAGATATAAGCGCCGAAAATTCCACGAGCTTTGCAATGGCAAAATCCGGCAAGGACAACAAGGCCCAGGCGCGCCTGCCCAAGGGCTTCGGCGACGCGAGCGCCGACGCCCTGCGCGCGCAGTGGCGCATGATCGAGACGATTCGGCGCGTCTACGAGTCCTACGGCTTCGAGCCGCTGGAGACGCCGGCCATCGAGTACACCGAGGCGCTCGGCAAGTTCCTGCCCGACCAGGACCGGCCCAACGCCGGCGTGTTCTCGTTCCAGGACGAGGACGAGCAGTGGCTGTCGCTGCGCTATGACCTGACCGCGCCGCTGGCGCGCTACGTGGCCGAGGGGCTCAAGGAGCAGAAGCTCTCGCTGCCGTTCCGCCGCTATGCGTTCGGCCCCGTGTGGCGCAACGAGAAGCCGGGGCCGGGGCGGTTCCGGCAGTTCATGCAGTTCGATGCCGACACGGTGGGGACGGACAACATCGCGGCGGATGCGGAGATCTGCATGCTGGCGGCGGATACGCTCGAGGCGCTGGGCATTCCGCGCGGGCAGTATGTGGTGAAGGTCAATAACAGAAAGGTGCTGGACGGATTGATGGAAGTGCTTGGCCTTGGCGGCGATGCGAAGGCGGGGCAGCGTCTTACTGTTTTGCGAGCGATCGACAAATGGGATCGCTTGCGCCACGAAGGAGTCCGTCAGCTATTGGGCGAAGGTCGCAAGGATGAAAGCGGGGACTTCACGAAGGGCGCCCAGCTTCAAGCCGATCAAATTGAAGCCATCCTGTCGTATCTGGGAAGTAGGTACGCAGTCATGGGCGCCGGGGAAAATGCGTCTGGTTGGTCGGCAAGTTTTGGTGCCTGGAAAAAGCTAGTCGGTGGTTCGGACAATGGACAGGCAGGGGTTGCTGAGCTTGAACAAATGGCATCCCTGCTGTGGGCCGCGAACTACAGATACGATCAAATCAGCTTTGACTCATCCTGCGTCCGCGGACTGGAGTATTACACCGGCCCCGTGTTCGAGGCTGAAATCACCACCCAGATCAAGAACGAGGACGGACAGCTCGTGCGCTTCGGGTCGGTGGGTGGAGGCGGGCGGTATGATGGGCTGGTCGAGCGGTTCCTGGGCACCAAGGTGCCGGCCACCGGCTTCTCGATCGGCGTGTCGCGGCTGCAGGCGGCGCTCGCCGCGCTCGGCAGGTCGGATGCAGGCGCAACCGGTGGGCCGGTCGTCGTGCTCGTCATGGATAAGGGCGAGCTGCCGGTTTACCAGAAGTTGACGCAGACCCTGCGCACCGCCGGCATCCGTGCCGAGATGTACCTGGGCACGGCCGGAATGAAGGCGCAGATGAAGTATGCGGACAAGCGCGGCGCCCCCTGCGTCGTGATCCAGGGCGGCGACGAGCGCGCGAGGGGGGAAGTGCAGATCAAGGACCTGATCGAGGGCGCCAAGGCTGCCGCCAGCATCAAAGACTCCAAGGAATGGCGCGAGGGACGCCCGGCGCAGGTCTCCGTGGAGGAGGCGCGCATGGTCGAGGCCGTGCGCGAGGTGCTGGCGCGGCACAAGGCGTAGAGATCATGCCAACCTCGCGCTCGCCAGTATCATCCCCACCAGGAACGCCATCGAACTTGGCTCGCCGGTTGGTATCAGATCGATGGTCGAGATGGGCGAGCTAAGTCCGTGGCGTTCCGTCCTCCCCCCTCGAGGGGGAGGCGCCTCAACCGCCGAGGCTCACTAAACGCATGGCCGCGGAAGCCGCACAGAACGTGGAGGCCCTCAACGCGCAGGCGCAGCGCCTGATCGCGACCTTCACGCGTGCGGGCTACGAGCAGGTGGCGCCGAGCGTGATCCAGCCGGCGGGGCTGTTCCTGGACGTGGTGGGCGAGGAGCTGCGCGCGCGCACCTATGTGTTCACCGATCCCGAGGGCGAGGAGCTGTGCCTGCGCCCGGACCTGACGGTGCCGACCTGCCGGCTGCATCTGGCGCGGCATCCGGGCGGCCGCGTGGAAGCCCGCTACTGCTACAACGGCCCGGCATTCCGCTACCAGGCGGGCAGTACCGACAGCGCCCATCCGCGCGAGTTCCGGCAGGCCGGCATCGAGTCGTTCGCTGCCGCCGACCGCGAGCAGGACGATGCCGCCGTGCTGGCTCTGATCGCCGAGGCGCTGCGCGAGACGGGGCTGGAGCGCTTCCAGCTGAGCCTCGGCGATCTCGGGCTGTTCGATGCGCTGCTGGATGCGCTGCCCATGCCGCGGCGATGGCGGCGGCGGCTGCACCACCATTTCTGGCGGCCGGAAGCGTTCCATGCCGAGCTGGTGCGCCTCACCTCGCGGGCGGCGTTGCAACCGCAGGGCGTGCCGCGCGACCTCATCGATCGCCTCGATCCCGAGAAGCCCGAGGCGGCGCTGGTGCTCGTCGCCGAGCACATGGACCGGGCGGGGCTCGAGCTGATCGGCACGCGCACGCTGGAGGAGATCGCCGCACGCGTGCTGGCCGAGGCGGCCGATGCGCGCGAGCCGCCGCTCGAGCCGCAGACGGCGGCGCTGATCGAGAGCTACGTGGCGGTGCGGGCCCCCGCACGCGACACGGCGCGGCGGATCGAGGAGCTGCTGGGCCCGCACGGGATCGACCTCGGCGGGGCCCTCGATGCCTACCGGCGGCGGCTCGACCTGCTGGAGGGGCTGGGCGTGTCGACGTGGGACGCCACGTTCTCCGCCGAGTTCGGCCGCAACCTCGAGTACTACACGGGCTTCGTGTTCGAGATCAGCGTGCCAAGACTCGGCCCGCGCAGCCCGGTGGCGGGCGGCGGGCGCTACGACAGCCTCGTCTCGGATGTCGGCGCGCCCTCGCCCGTGCCGGCCGTCGGCTCGTCGATCCACACCGAGCGGCTGCTGGCGGCGCTGAACGGGGACGCGCCCGGGGGTGTACCAGGGGGTGCACCATGAGCGACAAGCTCGTCCTGGCGCTGCCCTCCAAGGGCCGCCTGATGGAGCAGTGCGCGGAGATGCTGGCCAAGGCCGGGCTGGTCGTGGTGCGCTCGGGCTCGGCGCGCGGCTACAAGGCGGAGATCAAGGGGCTCTCCGGCGTGGAGGTCAACTTCATCTCGTCCGCCGAGATCGCCCAGCACATCAAGAACGGCACCGCCCACCTCGGCATCACCGGCGAGGACCTGCTGCGCGAGACGATCGCCGACTGCGACGAGCGCGTGGCGTTCCTGAGGGGATGCGGCTTCGGCCACGCCGACGTGGTGGTGGCCGTGCCCGACTGCTGGATCGACGTGCGGCACATGGCGGACCTCGAGGAGATGGCGGCGAGCTTCCGGCGCCTGCACGGGCGGCGGGTGCTGGTCGCCACCAAGTACATGAACCTGACGCGGCGGTTCTTCTCGGGCCGCGGCGTCACGGGCTACCGCATCGTCGAGAGCTTCGGCGCCACCGAAGGCGCGCCGGCGGCGGGGCTGGCGGAGCTGATCGTCGACATCACCACGACGGGCTCGACGCTGCGCGCCAACGGCCTGCGGATTCTCGACGACGGCCTGATCCTGCGCTCGGAGGCGAACCTGGTGTCATCCAAGGTTGCGCAATGGACGCCGGGGCTGCGCGCGATCGAGCGCGACGTGGTGGCACGGCTGGCGGCGTAAGACGCTCGCAGTCACGGCATCCCGCAAGCTCGAGCATTTCGCGCCTGCGAGGCGCGGCCAACATCAGCCGGAACCTCTCCCCTCTTGCGCTGTTGTCCCTGCACGCCGTGGAAATCCGTCTCAACGTGCAAAGGAGCAAACGCATGAAGATCGCAGGCAGCATCATGGCGGCGGCCATCGTGGCGCTCGCAGTTCCGGCCGTCGCGCAAACGACCCCTGGCAGCGGCGCGGCGAAGATGTCCGCAGCCGAGTGCACGGCCGCATGGAACAAGCTCGACGCCGCCAAGGCGGGTAGCGTAGCGCAGGCCCAGGCCCAAGACACCGTGACCGACTTCAAGGCCGCGGACGCGAACAGCGACGGCAAGCTGACGCAGGCGGAGTTCACCGCCGCGTGCAACAAGGGGCTCGTCACTGCCTCCGTGCCCAACACCGGCTCGCGCGGCATGACGGGAACGGATACCCCGACGCCGAAGAAGTAAGCTTACGGCAGATCGCAAAAGCGGGTCCGGCGGTCCCTGCCGCCGGACCCTCCGCGCGTCGCGTATTGCAATGGCGCTATCCAGCAGCCGCGAGGCGGACGACCTGCTTGCCGGTGTTGCCGCCGGAGAGCAGGTTGATGAGGGCGGCGGGAGCCTGCTCGAAGCCGTCGGCGACGGTCTCGCGGTACTTCAGGCGGCCGGCGCGATGCCAGTCCATCAGCTCGCCGAGCGCCTGGTCGCGACGCACCAGATGGCTGCCGATGCGGAAGCCCTGGATGCGGACGCACTTGTTGAGCACGGCGCCGAAGTTGCGCAGGCCGCGGCCGTCGCCGGCGTTGTACTGCGAGATCTGCCCGCAGACGGGCACGCGCGCATCGGCGTTGAGGTGCAGCAGAACCGCGTCGAGGATGTCGCCGCCGACGTTGTCGAAGTAGATGTCGACGCCCTCGGGAGCGGCCTTGGCGAGCGCCGGCCCGATGGGGCCCGCCTTGTAGTCGACGCAGGCGTCGAAGCCGAGATCGGCGATCACATGGCGGCACTTCTCGGGCCCGCCGGCGATGCCGATGGCGCGGCAGCCCTTGATGCGCGCGATCTGGCCGACGGCGCTGCCGACGGCGCCGGCTGCCGCCGAGACGACGACGGTCTCGCCGTCCCTGATGCCGGCGATGTCGACGAGACCGACCACGGCGGTTGCGCCGGACTGGCCGAGGAGGCCGAGGCTGAGGGAGAGCGGTCTCAGATCCGGCGGCAGCTTGCGCAGGCCCTTGCCGTCGAGGACGACGTGCTCGCGCCAGCCGAACGCGCTCTGCACTGCGTCGCCCGCCTTGAAAGCGGGATGGCGGCTCTCGATCACGACGCCGGCGCCGCGACCGATCATGACGTCGCCGACCTTCAGAGGATTGGCGTACTGGCCATGGCCGCCACCCATCTGCCGGCGCATGTAGGGATCGATCGACAAGTAGTGCGTGCGCACCAGCACCTGGCCGTCGGCGGGCCTCGGGATCGGTGCCTCGACGAGGCGGAAGCAGCCCGGCTCCGGCATGCCGTCCGGCGCCTTGACGTAGATGAACTCACGATGCGTCGCCACGGCGAATGCACTCCCTGGTTTCTTGCTATCAACCCTCTTGCGATCGTCGGGGACGATGACACCGCGGGATTGCCGTGGGAAGATGCCGGCCGACCGGCGCCTCGCAACCGGAGACATCAGAGGAACCACGGCCATGGCGGCAGAGCGCAGCGTCGACACCGGCACCGAACAACTGCTGTGCTCGATCCGGCATGGGGTGGCGGCGCTGACGCTGAACCGGCCCGAGGCGCGCAACGCCCTGTCGCCGGAGATGACGCCTGCGCTCGAGCGCACGATCGCCGCCTGCGATGCCGACGACACGGTCAAGGCGCTTCTCGTCACGGGAGCAGGCACGGCCTTCTGCGCCGGCGGCAACGTCAAGGGCATGGGGGACCGCCGCCCCGGCGCGGACCAGAGCCCCGACGAGCGCTATCGGATCATGCGGGCGAGACACCACGGCATCGGCGGCGCGCTCTACGCGCTGCGCAAGCCGACGGTGGCGGCCCTTCCCGGCCCGGCGGCGGGGGCGGGCCTCGCCATCGCGCTCGCGTGCGATATCAGGGTGGCCGCGGAGAGCGCGTTCGTGAGCACGGGCTATGTCGGGGTGGGCCTCAGCGGCGACTACGGCATCGCCTGGCTGCTGTCGCGCGCGGTCGGCCCGTCGCGCGCCCGCGAGCTGCTGCTGACCAACGAGCGCGTGCCGGCGGCGCGGGCGGCGGAGCTCGGCATCGTGCACCGCGTCGTCGCCGCCGAGGCGCTGCGGGAGGAGGCCTTCGCCCTGGCACGCAAGCTGGCCGAGGGGCCGAGCATCGCCTTCCGCTACATCAAGGACAACCTCGACGAGGCGATGGAGATCAGCTACGCGACGGCGATCGACCGCGAGGCCGAGCGCATGCTGCGCGCGCAGGGGAGCGAGGACCACAAGGAAGCGGTGCGGGCGTTCGTCGAGAAGCGCAAGCCGACCTTCCAGGGCAAGTGACGTTGACGTCTGCAGCAAGCAAGGAGTCCAGCCATGACGGCCAAGTACATTCCAAGCCCGCGGGACTGGGTGCGCGAGCAGGTCGAGCTCTACGAGAGCAGCGGCGGCACCAAGGGCACGACGCTGCGCGACACCGGCCTGCCCGTGATCATCGTCACGCACAAGGGCAACAAGACGGGCGCCACCCGCAAGACGCCGCTGATGCGCGTCAAGGACGGCGACAGCTACGTGCTCGTCGGCTCGCAGGGCGGAGCGCCGAAGGACCCGGTCTGGGTGCACAACCTGCGCGTCAATCCGCAGGTCGAGCTGCGCGATCTGACTGTCGTGCGGCCGATGCGCGTGCGCGAGGTCGAGGACAAGGCCGAGCGCGATCGGCTGTGGGCGCTGGCCGTGGCGGCCTTCCCGCCCTACGCGGAGTATCAGACGAAGACGGCGCGGCAGATCCCGGTGTTCGTGGCCTCGCCGTAAGCGCAACTCGCCGGAGCGGGCCAAATGATAGTCGACGTGCGCACCTACACGCTCGTGCCGCGCAGGCTCGCCCAGTACCTCGAGCTGTTCGAGAGGCATGCGCTGCCGGTGATGCAGCGGCACGGGCTGGAGCTGATGGGCTACTACACGAGCCACATCGGCCCCCTCAACCAGGTCGTGCACCTGTGGCGCTACGACAGCCTCGCCGACATGGAGAGGAAGCGCGCCGCACGCGACGCCGACCCGGCCTGGGGCGAGTACCTGGCGATGACGGAGGGCATGGTCGCCATGCAGGAGGACAAGGTCATGCGCCCGACGTCGTTCTCGCCGGGGCGCTGAGCCGGTACGCTGTTGACCACGAATTTGTAGGACGCCCGGCGCTGGGCGGCTCCGGCCGCTCCGGGCGGCGTTGGAAATTGCGCATCCACCGCATTGATGCCATGTTGGCTGTCAACGGCCGGACCACAACCGCCGACTGAGCAGCACATCTAGGGAGAAAACCAAGGAATGTCTCGCATCACCTATCTCAGTGCCTTTGCGCTCGTGCTTGCGGCAGCGCCGCTCTCGGCTCCAAGCGTGCTGGCGCAGGACGCAAAGCTGCCATCCGCTCTGACGCTCACGGCCTACGACACGGGCTCCTCCGGCTTCAATATTGCGGTCGCCGTCGGCAAGACGCTGAAGGACAAGCAGGGCTCCGATGTGCGCGTCCTGCCGGCCGGCAACGACGTCGCGCGGCTAGCACCCTTGCGGGCCAATCGCGCACAGGCCTCCGCCATGGGCATCGGCAGCTATTTCGCGCAGGAGAGCGTGTTCGAGTTCGCGGTTAAGGAGTGGGGGCCGCAGCAAATCCGCATCATGATGTCGGTCACCGACTGCAATGCCATCTCGCTCGGCGTCGCCAAGGACACCGGCGTCAAGGAGGTGAAGGACCTGCGCGGCAAGCGCATCGGCATGGTGGTCGGCTCGCCGGCGCTCAACCAGAACGCACTCGCCGTCCTGGCCTTCGGCAACCTGGCGCGCACCGACGTCAAGCTCGTCGAGTTCTCGAGCTACGGCGCCATGTGGAAGGGAATGGTCAACAACGAGGTCGATGCGGCCATCGCCTCCAACATCTCGGGCCAGGTCAAGGAGGTCGAGACCTCGCCGCGCGGCATCGTCTTCCCGCCCACCCCGGCCTCAGACAAGGAAGCGTGGGCGCGGCTCCACAAGATCGGCCCCTACTTTCAAGCTCACAAATCGACGTGCGGCGCAGGTGTGCCGGCGGGGGGCTCGGTGGAGCTTCCCTCCTACCCCTACCCGATCTTCATGGCCTACGCCTCCCAGCCCGCCGATCTCGTCTACAATCTGACCAAGGCGATGATCGCCAACTACGACCTCTACAAGGATGCGGCGCCGGGCGCAGCCGGCCTCGATCTCAAGCGGCAGAACCTCGCCTGGGTGCTGCCCTACCACGAGGGCGCGGTGAAGGCCCTGAAGGAGGCGGGCGTCTGGAAGGCCGAGCACGAGGCCCACAACCAGAAGCTCGTCAAGCGCCAGGACACGCTGGTGGCCGCCTGGGACAAGTTCGTGAAGAGCAGCCCGCCTGAGGACAAGGACGCCTTCACCAAGGGCTGGATGAGTGCCCGCAAGGCGGCGCTTGCCGGGGTCGGCATGGACCCCGTGTTCGAATAGGGCCCGGCCGTGGTGGGCATGCCCAGCGCGATAGCTTTCCGTCAAGAATGGCGCCGACCCGCAAGGTCGGCGCCAGGCCATCTCCGGGACAAACCGGAGAGGGACACGCGAGCATTCAGGAGGGCCCGTGTCGCTTGCCTCCGACAAGGCCCAGC
>JBGGME010000129.1:0-2680 GCA_041288195.1 Hyphomicrobiaceae bacterium | reverse complement strand
GAGCCTCGAAGCACGCACAACGGCCGTGCGTTCTTCGAGGCTCACCCCGGACAAGTCCGGGGTTCGCACCTCAGAATGAGGGGCGTTGAGATCCAGTTGCCGGAACTAAGGGCGCGAGCACGGTTTATACCGGGTCCCGCTGATCAGGACCGGTATGCCCAATCACGGAGGCCGATGGACATGATGGTCCACGGCTGATTGGTGAGCTTGTTCCAGGCGTCGCAGCAGTGGTCGAGGAGATCGTGGTAGGACGTGAAGATGCGGTTCGAGAGCCAGTTATCGCGCATGAACTGCCAGACGTTCTCGACGGGGTTGAGCTCGGGGCACTTGGGTGGGAGGGCCACGAGGGTGATGTTCGGCGGCACGACGAGCCGGCTCGCGAGGTGCCATCCGGCCCGGTCGATGAGGAGCACGGCATGGGCTCCCAGCGCCACCTCGGTTGCGATCTCGGCCAGGTGCAGGTTCATGGCTTCGGTGTTGCAGGCCGGCAGGACCAGGGCAGCTCCCTTGCCCTCGCTCGGGCAGATGGCGCCGAAGATGTAGGTCGAGGCCGTGCGCTGATCGTATGGCGCCGAGGGCCGCGTTCCCCGCCGGGCCCACCGCCGTGTGATCTTGTTCTTCTGGCCGATGCGCGCCTCGTCCGCGAACCAGACCTCTATCCGGTCTGCAGCGACGCCCTTCTCCCGCGCGATCTCGTCCAGGTGCGCCGGGAAGCTTTTTTAAAATCCTCGACCGCTCCCTCGGCCTGAGCGTGGTGACGCGGCCGCGCCGACAGCTTGCGATAGCCCATGCCCCGCAGCTCCCGGCTCAAGGTCTGCTTGGCCACCGTGATCCGGAACTCCTCAAAGAGCCACTGGCACAGATCGATCAGACGCCACCGCACGACGCCATGAACCGCCGGCATCGGCCCGCTCTCGATCATCGTCGCGAGCGCCGCCCGGTGCGTGTCGTTGAGCCGCGAGGGCTGCCCGGGCGCCTTCCGGTCGATGAGACCATCGGGCCCGCGGGCGTTGAACTTCACCACCCAGTCCCGCACGATCTGCAGCGTTACACCGCCAATCGCCGCCGCCTGCGTGCGCGTCGCTCCGTCATAGATCGCCGCCAGCGCCAAAAGACGCCGCGCCTGCGGCCCGTCCTTCGTCCTCCGCGCAAACCTGCGTAGTTGGCCTGAATCGAAGTCGCACCGGAGCGGAACTGGCATGGCGAACCTCCTCGTGCGCCATGTTGAACGTATGGCCCGCCCCGTCCGCAAGAGGTCTCTGCAAGCCACCTTTTCAGTCCGCTTCAACGTATCCGGCCTCGGAGCAATGCCCCCTGCCAAGATGGAGATACGCGCGGCACGGTCCTTATAATCAGATCGGCCTCCGAGGCCGTTCAAAGTGCCAGGTTTCCGCGCCGCCGTTCGACTGTTGGGCCATCTTGCATCTACCACACGCAGACTTCGTAGACCGTCGGCCCGAGCTTACCGTTTCTTGGTCGGCGGCCGAACTCTTTAATTCACCTCAGCGCCGCCGCCTCGGAGAAGCCTCGCCCGCCGGCGAGCACCGCCCAGCAGATCCGCGCCAGTTTGTTGGCGAGCGCTACGACAACAACGTTCTTGTGCTGACGGGACAGCAAGGCACGCAGCCAGCGCCCGATCGGGGTATCGCGCTCGGCCAGGCGCGGCAGGACCGCCCGAGCGCCATGCACGAGGTTCTTTCGCAGGTATCGGTTCCCGCGCTTGCTGATGCCGAGGAGCCTCGGCTTGCCTCCCGTCGTCGCCTGACGTGGCACGAGGCCAAGCCAAGCCGCCATGTCGCGCCCCTTTGCAAAGGCGCTCGCATCACCGACCGTGGCAACCAAGGCAGTCGCATTGAGGGGTCCGATGCCGGGCACGGTTGCGAGCCGACGCGTCGTCTCGTCGGACCGCGCCAGCGCGACGAACTCTGCATCGAAGGCCGCGATGCGCTCGTCGAGGCGTGTCCACTCGTCCACGAGATCTCCCACAAGTGCACGGATCCGTGTGCTCAGGCCGGTCGTATCGCCTGCAAGGAGCTCGCGCACTTCCTTCTCCAGCTTGCGCCGCCCCTGGGCAATGATGACGCCGCGCTCAAGTAGCAGCGCCCGCAGGTGGTTGATCAGCGCTGTTCGTTCCGCGACGAGCCGCTCACGCGCACGGTGCAGGGACTGCAGGTCCGACTGGGCCAGGGTCTTTATGGGCACAAACCGCATGGTCGGCCGCATTGCCGCCTCCGCGATCGCCTCGGCATCGCGGTCGTCGTTCTTCTGCGCCTTGACATAGGGCAACACGTACTCAGGCGACATCAGCCGCACCTCGTGGCCGGCCTCGGCGAACACGCGCCCAAGATGATGCGCACCGCAGCACGCCTCCATGGCGACGACGCAGCCCGCATGCTTGCGCACCAGCAGGACCACACCAGATCGGCTGACGCGCTTTCGGAACAGCACGCGCCCGCTCGCGTCCATTCCGGCAACGCTGCAACAGTTCTTGCCCAGATCGATCCCGACCACGACGACATGCATATCCGCTCTCCCTCACATGCGATGAGGCGTCGAGCATACCTCGACGCCCAGTGAGGGGCGGGCCATCCCATAATCAGATCCGCGCCGCTTCCGGAATCCCACCCCGAGTCATCCTCTCAGAGACCCGGTATAAGGCCCGTGTGCAGAAGCCAACGGG
>JBGGME010000128.1:0-3622 GCA_041288195.1 Hyphomicrobiaceae bacterium | reverse complement strand
CCGCGCGTGTTCCGCGTGGTCGCACTCCCCGCTCCGACCGAGCGCGAGAAGTCGCAAATGTACATACAGCGATACTTGCCGCACCTGCCGGCCGGCGGCGAGATCGTGATCTTCGACCGCAGCTGGTACAATCGCGCCGGGGTCGAGCGCGTCATGGGCTTCTGCACGCAAGAGGAAGCCGAGCGCTTTCTCAGCATCGCCCCGCATGTCGAGAAAGCCATGGTCGACTCTGGGATAATTCTGCTCAAGTATTGGCTCGAGGTCAGCCCCGAGGAGCAGGAGAGGCGCCTCAAGGCGCGCATCGACGACGGCCGCAAGACCTGGAAGCTCACGAAGATGGATTTGAGGTCGTTTACGCGCTGGGATGACTACACGCGCGCGCGCGACGCGATGTTCCTGGCGACGGATACGGCGTGGGCACCGTGGTTCGTCGCGCGATCGGACGACAAGCGGCGGGCGCGGTTGAACATCATAGAGCATCTGCTCGCGAGCATTCCCTACGAGCGCGTGCCGCGGGCCAAGGTGAAGCTGCCGTCGCGGCACGTCGCGAAGGCCGACCGGACGCCGCGAATGCCCCTGAAGCTCATTGCCGAGGTCAACTGAGGAGCGCCGCGTCGCGGCGTCTGGGCGGCTCGAGAGATGACCACGGAGGGCGGAGACCAGGGGCCGGCTTGGAGACTGAGCAATCCGACCATCGATCTGGCGATCCGCCTCGGCTTCCTGGGGCTGCTGGGCTACTGGTCGTTCCGTGTCATCGCGCCCTTCATCACGATCGCGTTGTGGAGCGCCTTGCTGGCGGTGGCGCTCTATCCCTTGTACGAATGGCTGGCCCAGCGCTCGAGCCCCCGCCTGGCCGCAGCGCTCGTCACCCTGGTGAGCTTGATTGTCGTCGTGGGCCCGGTGACCTGGCTGGCCTTCGGCATGGTCAGCGGCATCAGCTCGCTGGTCACGGAGGTCGACACGGGGCAGCTCGCGGTCCCTCTGCCGCCCGAGGCCGTGAAGGCCTGGCCCCTCATCGGCGAGAAGCTGCATCAGCTGTGGAGCTTTGCAGCCAGCAACATCGGGGTCGCGGTGACCAAGGCGGCACCGATGCTCAAGCCGGTCGGCGTCAAGCTTCTCGACATCGCCCAAGGCGCGCTCGTGGGGCTGCTGGAGCTGCTGGTCGCAATCGTCATCGCCGGGTTCCTGTTTGCCCGCGGACCGCAGATTGCCGATGCGTTGAGCCTCGTCGTGGGGCGCATGCTCAGTCTCCGGGGCAAGGAGCTGGTGCAGCTGGCCGGCGCGACGATCCGCAGCGTATCGCGCGGCGTCATCGGCATCGCGCTCCTGCAGGCCTTCCTGGGTGGCGCGGGCTTCCTGGCCGCGGGCGTTCCTGCCGCCGGCGCGCTCGCGTTCGTGGCCCTTCTGCTCGGCATCCTGCAGATCGGACCGTCGATCCTGTTCGTGCCGGTCGTCATCTGGAGCTGGATGGTGATGGAGCCGCTGCACGCGCTGCTCTTCACGGCCTACATGGTCCCGGTCGGCCTGATCGATAACGTGCTGCGACCGCTCCTGATGGCGCGCGGGCTGACCACGCCGATGCCCGTGATCATGGTGGGCGTCATCGGCGGCATGATCGCGTACGGCATTCTCGGGCTGTTCTTCGGCCCGGTGGTTCTCTCGGTCGCCTGGACCGTGCTGGTGGCCTGGATGCAGGGAGGCGATGCGGCCGAGGGGGAAGGCCCTTCCCGGTGAAGGTGTCGAATATCGCGCGCGGGGTGGAGGCGGGCCGAGCGGGTGTCCGTCTCCGAGAAGGGGCCGCTCTCTCCCCAACACCACCTGTCGCCCGAGTGCCAGAGAGCGACGCTTCGTGCCGGAAGCTGCCCTCCATCAACTAGAGGAACATGGTGGCGACAGAGGCGGCCAACGCGACACCCATTGCGATGTTGAACATTCGTGCGCTCCGATCGTCACGAAGCAGCACGTGCACGCTAGCGCCGAGAGCAAGCCAGACAAGCCCACTCGGAATGGCTGCGGCGAAAAACAGTGCGCCAAAGGCCATCGCTTGAAAAAGTACATTGTCGGAGACCGCCTGCAGGTAGGTTCCGGCCGCGCTGACGGCGACGAGCCAGGCCTTCGGGTTGATCCACTGGAACACGGCAGCTGCGAAGAAACCAACAGGCTTTGGCGCCCTCATGTCGGATACGCGGCCGGCATTGGCGATCTTCCACGCGAGCCACAGCAGGAATGCGGCCCCGCCCCAGTTCAGTGCCTTGAGGAGCATGGGCTGTGCGATGACGAGTTGACCGAGCCCAAGGGCGCTGCAGAAGAGGAGTATCCCCATGCCGGCCGAAGCGCCCAACACGCAAGGCAGGCCACGCCACAATCCGCCCGCCGATGCGGTGGCGACGATCATGGTGTTACTCGGACCCGGCGTGATGGCCGCCACGAGCGCGAAGACCAGGAATGCTGCCGCTTGATCGAGCGTCATCGCTGAACCGTCCGGTTGCCGGTTGGCCTTGCTTTGGCAATCAGCGTAGGTTTCCGGCGACACCCCGTCTTGAACGTTTGTGCGCGTCGATGGCGATCAACCAAATCACGGCTTTGCCCTCCAATGACGGGGTCGAGCGAATGTCCGCGATCTTTCAAGGATTTTCGTTCTCACGGCATCGCCACGACACCTACGCGGTCGGCATGACGACGGGAGGTATTCAAGCCTTCACGTACAGAGGCGCGGCTCGACATAGCATCCGGGGCCAGACCTTCGTGCTGCACCCCGACGAGCAGCATGACGGTCGTGCTGGCGATGCCCGAGGGTTCAGCTATCACATAGCCTACATCGACCCGTCCCTGATCCTTGCTGCAAGCGAGGGGAAGAGTCTGCCGTTCGTGCGCGAGCCGGTCTCGAACCATGAACAGCTGTGCGACGCGGTCCGCGACCTCCTGTCGGCACCACATGACGTCGAAGGCGAATTGGCGACAGCCTGCAGCATTGTGGCGCTGTCCGACATCCTCCTTCTGATGGCCGGGTCGGCGTCGACGCGAAGAACCGCGATCAATCTCGGCGGTGTCCGCGCCGCGCGGGACGCACTCTCGAGCACGGCGGGGGCGAAGATCTCGATCTCTGCACTTGAAAGGCTTTCCGGCATGAGCCGCTGGCAACTGGCGCGGCAGTTCCGCTCTGCGTACGGCGTAAGCCCCTATCGCTTTCAGCTCCTGCGGCGGTTGGGACAGGCTCGCAATTTGCTGTTGCGCGGTGGGCCGCTCGCAGAAATCGCAGTCGTGTGCGGGTTTGCGGATCAGGCGCACATGTCGCGACACTTCCGCAATGCCTACGGTGTTTCGCCCGGACAATGGCGCGCGCTTGTCGGCAGGACCAGCACCGCGGAGCCAGCTCGATCAAGATGACCGCAGTGCACTGCCTGCAGCGGCAAGGTCCCGGATTGCCTCGCCTTGGCTCGGCATCCGGGAATGCGGGTGGCAGACGACGGGAGGCTACAGCTTCTCGGTGAGGGGCGTGCCGGCGGCTTCCTTGGGGGGGAGGGCGGCGGCGTGGATGGCGGGCAGCGCGTCGGCGATCTTGTCGACGGTGATGAAGCGCACGTTCATGTCGGCGCGGATGAAGGCCTCCTCGCGCATGTGC
>JBGGME010000127.1:0-4062 GCA_041288195.1 Hyphomicrobiaceae bacterium | reverse complement strand
GCCGCCTTGTCACCGAATCATCGCTGTTCTGTGCACATTCTCGTCGCACGCCGCAATCGGGCCGGTGATGGAGTGGTGGTGGGACCGCAGCAGATGTTGGGTAACCAGCGGTTCGACGATGCGGCGCTGAGCTATGCGGCGCCAGAAGACGGGCGGTTCAAGCAGGCCGTGATCCGGACGGTCGAGCGCCTAAGCGGCCAGAATCGGGCGCAGCGGATCTACCGCGAGGTCAAGCGCGGGCTAGGTCCTGGCAGCAATGTCTGGGCCGAGGCCGTCCGCGGGTTGAACGTGCGTGTCAACTACGATGCTCGCCGGCTCGCAGCCGTGCCGCGCACCGGGCCGCTCGTCGTCGTCGCCAACCATCCGTTCGGTGTGGTCGACGGGCTCGTCCTTTGCCACCTGGTCTCGCTGGTGCGCCGCGAGTTCAAGGTGGTGGCAATGAGCACGCTGTGCCGCGTGCCCGAGGTGCGCGACTACGTGCTGCCGATCAATTTTGCCGAGACCGCCGAGGCCGCGGCCACCAGCGCCCGCTCACGCCGCGAGGCGCGGGCGCTGCTCAAGGCCGGCGGCTGTCTGATCATCTTTCCAGGCGGCGGTGTCTCCACCTCGCGCGCGCCGTTCGGCCCGGCGGTCGACGCCGATTGGCACCCCTTCACCGGGCGGCTGGTGATGGCGGCGCGCGCGGCCGTTCTGCCGGTCCAGTTCGAGGGGCAAAACAGCCGCCTGTTCCAGCTGGTCAGCCGCTTCAGCTACACCTTGCGCCTGTCGCTCCTGGTGCGCGAAACCTTGAGCCGAATCGGCAGTGACATCCACGTGCGTATCGGCGAGGTGCTGCCGTTCGAGGCCTTGGGTCGCACGAGCGATCCGAAGCTGCTCGTGGCCCGGCTGCGGGCGTTGACCTACGCCATCGGCCCCGAGCGCCTTGCCGCCTGAGATCTGCTCCAAGCTGTCGGTCTGGTGCGCGTCCTAGCAGGCGGCCTGCCGGCCCGCCTGGACAATCGCTTGCAGCTCGCGCAGGGTCTGGCGCGCGCGCACCGGCTCCAAACCGTCACGGCGCCAGATCAGGCTCATCATCGGATCTTCCATCAGCTCCTCGAGCCTGGGCTCACCCTTGTGGCCTAAGCTCCACTCGCTGCTGACGGCAATCCCGGACGTGTGCGGCCTGTGCTCCTGCCGGTCTGCATGCATCCCGATAACCCCCCTCACGCGCCCGAGAACGCGGCGGACCCTCGCGCCGTCATCCATCGGGTGATACGACCATAGCATAACAGCGCAGGCGAAGAGAAGAGCTTATTGTGGTATGATGACTAGGCCCAATATTGCAGTGCAGCGTAACTGTGGAGACAGTTCCGTGACGCCGGTCAAGGATTACTCGGAAGTCCCCGCATGGCTCGCGAGATCACCTGCCCGACCTCTTCGACCATGAAATCCGCGAATGCCTTCACCTTGGCGGGCAGCAGGCGGCGGTGGGGATAGACTACCGCGAGGGTGACCGGCTCCGGTGGGAAGTCCGGAAGTACCGGGAGCAGCCGGCCGCCGCGCAAATGCTCGGCCACCTCGAATGCCGGCTTCAGCACGATGCCCTGACCCAACAGCGCCCACTCCGTCAGCATGTCGCCGTCGTCGGCATCCATCCGACCCGAGACGGCGACGGCCTCCGGCCCCTCGGCGGCCCGCAGCGTCCAGCGAAATTGCTGCGAGCCCGGGAAACGCAGCAGCAGGCACTGGTGGTCGAGCAGGTCCTCCGGCCGCTCCGGCGTGCCCTTCTCGGCGAGGTAGGTTGGTGCGGCGCACAACAGGCGCGGGCAGTCGGCGATCTTGCGCGCGATCAGGCTGGAGTCGGTGAGGACGGCCAGCCGGATTGCCACGTCCACGGCTTCGCGCAGGAGGTCGAGCAGATGGTCCGACAGCCGCAGGCGGAGGTCGAGCTGCGGGTAGCGCTGGGCGAAACGCGGGAGCAACGGTGCGAGGACCCGCCGCCCAAGGCCCAAGGGTGCGGTGACGCGCAGGCTGCCCTTGGGCGTGCCGCCGGCGTCGGCGATCACGCTCTCGGCATGTGCGAGGGCGGCCAGGACCTCCAGGCAGGCCTCGTAGTAGGCGGAACCCTGCTCGGTCGGCTGCACCTGGCGCGTTGTGCGGTTAAGCAGGCGTACCCCCAGATGATTCTCGAGCTGCTGCAGCCGGTGGCTGACAACGGCGGGCGACAATCGCAGGTGCCGGCCGGCGGCGGACAGGCTGCCGAGCTCGACCACGCGGGTGAAAACCTGCATGTTTTCCAGCAGCATGGCCATGTCAGCCCCCGATCCGGTCCATTGTTTGCTTTCGTTTGAAGATGCTGGGCGAGGTGGCCGGGTTCACCACGGCGCGCGATGAGACTAGCACCAATGGGGGTGGGCATCGCACGCCGAAGTCGAGGAAAGGGATCGCGGCCATGGAGCCGATCTTGTGGGAATGGATGAGCATGGCAGTGCGGTGGGTGCACGTCATCGCCGGCATCGCCTGGATCGGCAGCTCGTTCTATTTCGTCCATCTGGACTCGAGCCTCAAGCAGCGCGAAGGCCTGCCGACGGGTGCCAGCGGTGACGCCTGGCAGGTGCACGGTGGTGGTTTCTACCACATGGTCAAGTACCTGGTGGCACCGGCGCAGATGCCGGAGTCGCTGACCTGGTTCAAGTGGGAGGCCTACGCCACCTGGCTCTCCGGCATGGGTCTGTTGATCGTCGTCTACTATTTCGGCGCTCAGCTCTACCTGATCGATACCTCGGTACTGGCTTTGCCGGTGTGGGGTGCCATTCTGATCAGCGTCGCCGGCCTGGCCCTCGGCTGGGTGGTCTACGACCGGCTGTGCAAGTCGAAGCTCGGTGACAACGACACGCTGCTGTTCGCGGTGTTGTTCGTTTTCTTGCTGGTGCTCGCCTTCGCCTACACTTTCGTCTTCAGCGGCCGCGGTGCGATGATGCAGATGGGTGCCCTGGTCGGCACCATGATGGTCGCCAATGTGGCCATGGTGATCATCCCCAACCAGCGCGTGGTGGTGGCCGACCTGATCGCGGGCAAGCAGCCCGACCCGAAGCTCGGCGCCGAGGCCAAGCAGCGCTCGCTGCACAACAACTATCTCACGCTGCCGGTCATCTTCGTGATGATCGCCAATCACTATCCACTCGCCTTCGCCACCCGCTGGAACTGGCTGATCTTCGGGCTGGTCCTGGTGATCGGGGCGGTTATCCGCCATTTCTACAACAGCCGCCACAAGGGCTTGCCTTCGCCCTGGTGGACCTGGGCGGTCGCCGCGGGCGGCATGATTGCCATCGTCATGCTCAGCATGGCCGGCCCGCCGGTCGGCGCCAGCGAGGAGGCCACCGCTCCCACCGAGCCCGTGACTTACGCCCAGGCCGAGGAGGTCGTGCTCGGGCGGTGCAGCATGTGCCACATGCCGGAGCCCGCCTGGGAGGGGATTCCGGTGCCGCCCAAAGGGGTCATGCTGGACACGCCCGAGCGCATCCTCCAGCACGCCCGCGAAATTCAGCTCCAGGCGGTCCTGACCCACGCTATGCCGCCCGGCAACATCACCGAGATTACGCCCGAGGAGCGGCAGGTCCTGGCCGCCTGGGTGGCCGGCGGCGCCAAGGCCGAGTAGCCTTCATGACCCAGCGCCACGCCGTCCGCGGCCGCCTACTGACCTTCACCGGCGATCCGGCCGAGGTCGGTTCAGCCGCCAGCCACCGCTACCTGACGGACGGGCTGGTCGTGATCGAGGGGGGAACCATCGCCAAGGTGGGCGAGGCCGCAGCTCTCCTGCCGACCCTGGCGCCGGGAACGCCGGTCGACCACTATCCGGACCAGCTCGTGCTGCCGGGACTGATCGACACGCACCTGCACTTCCCGCAGACCCAGGTGATCGCCTCCTACGGCGCCCAGCTTCTGGAGTGGCTGCAGAAATACACCTTCGTCGAGGAGCAGAAGTTCGCCGAGCCCGACCACGCGCGGCGGGTCGCTGGCTTCTTCATGGACGAGCTCCTGCGCAACGGCACCACCACGGCCGTGGTCTATTGCAGCGTGCAC
>JBGGME010000126.1:0-4618 GCA_041288195.1 Hyphomicrobiaceae bacterium | reverse complement strand
AGGCTAGGCTCTACCTGCCATGCGCTCGCGGCACGCCTGCACCGTGGCTGCGCGTTCCAGGATGTCGAGCATGTGTGCTACCCTTAGCTGCATGTTCACCGGCATCATCACGGACATCGGCGAACTCGTCGCCCGCGACGGCGGGCGGTTCACGATACGATCGGCTTACGCGGCCCACAGCATTGCCGTCGGTGCCTCGATTTCTTGCGACGGCGCCTGCCTGACCGCAACCAGCGTGCGCGCCTTGGGTGCGGGCAGCACTTTCACGCTCGATGTCTCCAATGAAACCCTGCTGAAGACCAGCCTGGAGCATTGGCAACCCGGACGGAAGCTCAATCTGGAGCGCGCACTGCAGGTCGGTGCCGAACTAGGCGGCCATCTCGTCAGCGGCCATGTCGACGGCACGGCCGAGATCGTCGAGCTGCGCCCCGACGGCGAAAGCGTGCGCTTCGTCTTTTCGCTCGACCGCGGCCTCGGTGCCTTCATCGCCAGCAAGGGCTCGGTGGCGCTCGACGGCGTATCGCTCACCGTCAACGAGGTCGCCGGTCGGCGCTTTGGTATCAACGTCATTCCGCATACCTTGACCGAAACGACATTGGGTAGCAAAAGTCCAGGCGAGGTGATGAACCTGGAAGTCGATGTCTTGGCGCGCTACGTCGCCAGGGCCTTGGAGTACCGCCGGTGAACGAGGGACTGTCACGCGCCGTCTATGCCGAGGGCAAGGGCTTTCTCTCGCCCATCGGCGAAATCCTCGAGGATCTGCGCAACGGTCGCATGATCATTCTCGTGGACGCGGAGGATCGAGAGAACGAGGGCGACCTAGTGATCCCTGCGCAGATGGCTACACCGGACGCCATCAATTTCATGGCCAAGCACGGCCGCGGCCTGATCTGCCTTTCGCTGACGCAGCAACGTGCCGGGCAACTGCGCCTTGAATACATGGCCCGGCAGAACGAAGCCCGCAATCGCACGGCCTTTACCGTTTCAATCGAGGCGCGGGAAGGCATCGCCACCGGCATCTCCGCGCATGACCGCGCGCGCACCATCGCCACGGCCATCGACCCGACCAAGGACTACAAGGACATCGTCTCTCCTGGACACGTCTTCCCGCTAATCGCCCGCGAAGGCGGCGTGCTCGTGCGCGCCGGTCACACGGAAGCCTCCGTCGATCTCGCGCGGATGGCCGGCTTGTTCCCGGCAGGTGTCATCTGCGAGATCATGAACGACGACGGCACCATGGCGCGCATGCCAGACCTTGTCGCCTTCGCGCAGCGTCACGGATTGAAGATCGGCACCATCGAGGACTTGATCGGCTACCGGCTGCGGCATGATCGTATCGTGCGGCAGGTCGCCAAAAGCACGGTTGACAGCCTGTTCGGCGGTGCGTTCGATCTTTATGTCTATGAAACCACCGTGCAGCCCGTCGAACATTTGGCCCTCGTCAAGGGCGACCTCAGCGCACCAGGCCCGGTGCTGGTGCGCGTGCATGCCGTCAATGTGCTGGCCGACCTGCTCGGCATCGGCAGCAGCGAGGGCACACGCGGCGCTCTGATCGAGAAGGCCATGCAGGAGATTGCGCGTGAGGGCCGTGGCGTCATTGTCCTCATTCGCGACTTGCGACCCAAGGGGGTATCGGGGTCGATCGCGCAAAATACCGAGCGCACGAAGCGCAAGGACACGGATCCGGAGCGGCGCCGCGTCGAGATCGGCGTCGGCTCGCAGATTTTGCGGGAACTGGGGGTCAGCGACATGGTGCTGCTGTCGAACGCCCCGCCCTCGCGCTATGTGGGGCTCGAGGCATTCGGTCTGCGCATCGTCGGCCAGCGCCGGATCGGTTGAGCAGCTCATGGCGCGCAAGCAGCAATCCGCTGATGCCGTGGCCGCCAGCGGGCAAGTCTGCGGCGCCCGCATCCTCATTATCGAGGCACCCTACTACCAGGAGATCGGCAAGGAGCTGCTGGATGGCGCAATCGCCGAGCTCGAGGCATCGGGTGCAAGCTTCGAGCGCGTGGTGGTGCCGGGCGCCCTGGAGATTCCCCTGGTGTTGGCGCAGGCGGTGAAGGCCGATTTGATCGGCTCGGACGACGCGGACGCCCGCTTCGATGGCTGCGTCGTGCTCGGCTGCGTGATCCGCGGTGAAACAACGCACTACGAGACCGTCTGCAACAATGCCAACCACTGGCTGATGCAGATCGCCGTCCGCCACGCCATCCCGCTCGGCAATGCCATCCTGACCGTGGACACCGAGGCCCAGGCGTTGGCGCGCGCGCGCGGCGGGCGCAAAGGCAAAGGCGCAGAAGCCGTGCGGGCTTGTCTCGCCCTCGTCGCCTTGGAACGTGTATTCGCCGAGGATCTGCAATGACCGCGCCGAAGGCGAAGCGAGACAAGAGCGGGGATATTTCGCGCAGCCAGGCTCGGCTTGCGACGGTGCAGGCGTTGTACCAGATGGACCTGGCGGAGACCGACCTTGTTGAGGTGATCGAGGAGTTCAAGCAGCACAGGTTGGCCGGTAGCTCCGATGGCAACAGCATGGTCGAGGCCGATCAGGAGCACTTTGCGCAGGTGCTGCGCGGTGTCGTGCAGCGGCAGCGCGACATCGACCCATTGATCGATCAGCAGCTGGCGACCGGGTGGCGCCTGGCACGCATCGATTCTATCGTGCGGGCGATCCTGCGCGCGGCGACCTTCGAATTGATCGCCTTGCCCGATGTACCGCCCCGCGTGGTCATAAGCGAATACATCGAAGTTGCACGGGCCTTTTTTGAGGGTGACGAGCCGAAACTGGTCAATGGCGTGCTCGACCAGCTCGCTCGCAAGCTGAGGCCCGGCGCGCTGCCAGAGCGCGACTGAGCACTCACATCCCGCGCCAACTACTCGGCCGCTTCGCGCGCCAGGGCTGGACCCATCTCCGACCAGAGCACGCGCAGGGCTGAAACCAGCCGGTCGATGTCGGTATCGGAATGCTGCGGGCTCGGTGTCAAGCGCAGCCGCTCACTGCCGCGCGGGACGGTTGGATAGTTGATCGGCTGCACGTAGATGCCGAACCGGTCAAGCAGCGCATCGGTCATGCGTTTGCACAGCACCGGATCGCCGACCAGGAGCGGGACGATGTGACTGGGGTTGTCCATCACCGGCAGGCCGGCCGCCTTTAGGCGGCCCTTCAAGGTGCCCACGCGCTCTTGGTGGCGCTCGCGCTCGCTCGTGCTCGCCTTGAGGTGGCGAATGCTAGCGACAGCGCCTGCGGCAATGGCTGGGGCCAGGGAGGTGGTGAAAATGAAGCCGGGCGCATAGGAACGGATGGCATCGCAAATGTCGCGCGTGGCGGCGATATAGCCGCCCATGATGCCGAAACCCTTGGCAAGCGTGCCATTGATGATGTCGACGCGTTGCATGACGCGCTGCTGTTCGGCGAGCCCGCCGCCACGCGGACCGTAGAGGCCGACGGCATGCACCTCGTCAAGATAGGTCAGGGCCCCGTATTTCTCGGCCAGATCGCAAATGGCGCCAATCGGCGCCATCACGCCGTCCATCGAATAAACCGACTCAAAGGCGATAATCTTCGGGCGATCGACATCGCAGGCACGCAGCTTGGCCTCGAGATCGGCCAGATCATTGTTGCGCCAAATCCGCTTATCGCCGCCGCCGTTGCGGATCCCGGCGATCATCGAGGCATGGTTCTTCTCGTCCGAAAAGATGATGCAGCCGGGCAGCAGCTTCTGCAGGGTGGCCAACGTCGTATCGTTGGCGACATAGGCCGAGGTGAACAGCAGTGCGGCCTGCTTGCGGTGGAGGTCGGCGAGCTCGGCCTCGAGCTCGACATGATAGTGCGACGTTCCCGAGATGTTGCGCGTGCCACCTGAGCCTGCGCCGGCGGTATCCAGCGCCTCGTGCATGGCGGCAATAACCTTCGGGTTTTGCGCCATGCCAAGATAGTCGTTGGAGCACCAGACCGTGATCTGCCGCGGTCCGGAGGCAGCGAAATGTCGTGCCGACGGAAAGTACCCCCGATTGCGCCGGATATCGGCAAAAACGCGGTACCGCCCCTCGTTCCTAACCGTTTGCAGCGCCTCGACGAACGCCCTTCTGTAATCCATGAACACACCTCGCGCGCGCACCTTGAGAGCAGGCAAGTGCCCACACCCTGGGGTTGCCGGAGTCGACCCCTTTCCCTCGAGTCATTCTAGTCGAGGTGACATTGCCCGCGCCACTGCGGATTGTCGCATGCTTGCCGTGCGGTGATCGAAGCTCAGCCGCCGGTTGGCGAGGGCGCTCAATAGGCCCCGGCGAGGAGCCCGACGCCATCTTTCTGATAAAGGTCGCGGCGGAACTGCACCACGCCGTCGGGGGTCACCCAGGCCGTCAAATAGGCGAAATACAGCGGCATTGGCTTCTTAAGCCGCACGTCCCTGCGTTCCCCGGTCTCCTTCATTTGCTTGATGTGCTCCCCTTTCCATCCCTGGTCAGCCAGCACCCACGCCGCCAGTTGCTCGATGCCATGCACGCGCACGCAGCCCGAGCTTGCGGCGCGGAAATTGCGGCCGAAAAGTGACTGGGACGGGGTGTCGTGCATGTAGACGGAGTGGCTGTTGTCGAAGTTGAGTTTCACGAACCCCAGCGG
>JBGGME010000125.1:0-17798 GCA_041288195.1 Hyphomicrobiaceae bacterium | reverse complement strand
GCAATCTTCGAACATCGACACCGAACTGCCTCTGGATACGACGTATCTCGGCTTCGACGTTCGCTATGGCTCCCGCGCTCAATTCATCGGGGCGCGTGATGAAGGCTACAGCGACGGATGCTGCCGCAAATTTGCGCACGGCCTTTTCGAGCTTATCTGCGTCTTCTACGCCAGCAGCGACAATGCGTTGGTACCTAATCTTTGGTGGGCCCGGCAGGACTCGAACCTGCAACCAGACGGTTATGAGCCGCCGGCTCTAACCATTGAGCTACGGGCCCGGCCTCAACGCAGTGGCGGCGCCTCTATACACCGCTCGTGGGGCCCTTGGAATGCTTAGGGCATTGTTCGGACAAGAATGTGGGTTGTCATCGGCACCGATCGCGGCCGGGATCGCGAGGACAACGATGATCTCCCTTAGGACGTTCGGGCTGGCGGCGGCAATACTGGCCTTTGCAGCCCTCTGTCAGGCAGGAGCAGCAATGGCTGCGGACGATGGCAAGTTGGAGCGCACGGTAAGCGTGTCCGCCACCGGCACGGTCGCGGCCGAGCCCGACATCGCCTACATCTCGACCGGTGTCGTCACCGAGGCCGATACGGCCAAGGATGCGATCGGCAGGAACAGCACGGTCATGGCCAAGGTGATCGATGGCCTCAAGGGCGCCGGCCTCGCATCGCGCGACATCCAGACCTCGACGCTCAATGTCGAGCCGCGCTACACGCAGGCGAGGGACGGCCGGCCGCCCACCATCAACGGCTACCGCGTGGTGAACCAGGTGCGGCTGACCGTGCGCGACATCAAGCGGCTCGGCGAGGTGCTGGATCAGGCCATCACGCTTGGCGCCAACCAGGTGAGCGGCATCAGCTTCGATGTCGGCAACGCCGAGACCCTGAAGGACGAGGCTCGCAAGCAGGCCATGGCCAACGCCAAGCGGCGCGCCGAGCTCTATGCAACGGCGGCCGGAGCCCAGCTCGGCGACGTCATGCGCATCTCCGAGGATGTCCAGGAGACGGTTCGCCCGATGGCGGGTCGCGTCGCGATGGCCGCCGGTGCGCCGATCGAGGCGGGCACGCGCGTGCTGACCGTGGAGGTGCACGTCACCTACGCGCTGAGATAGCACGCGCGGGTCGCGAGGAGGGGCAAGGGGGTCTCGCGGCGATGGCGGATGGCGACAAGGGCCTGCTGCGTGCGCGCGGCAGCCACGAGGACAGCAAGGTCACGTTCGTCGAGCTGTTCTTCGACCTCGTGTTCGTGCTCGCCGTCACGCAGCTCTCCCACTCGCTGCTGCATCACCTCACCGTCGCAGGCCTGATCGAGGCCACCCTGCTGCTGATGGCGGTGTGGTGGGTGTGGGTCTACACGTCCTGGGTCACGAACTGGCTGGATCCCGGCCGCACCCCCGTGCGCCTCATGCTGTTCGCGCTGATGCTGGCGGGCCTCGTGCTCTCGACGTCGATCCCCGACGCTTACGGCGCCAGGGGGCTGGCCTTCGCCGGCGCCTACGTGTTCATGCAGGTCGGGCGCAGCCTGTTCACGCTGTGGGCGCTCAGAGGCGGCAATCCCGACCAGTATCGCAACTTCCAGCGCATCAGCTGCTGGCTCGCGCTCTCCGGCGTGTTCTGGATCGCCGGCGGCCTGGCCGAAGGCAACGCGCGTCTCGGGATGTGGGTCGTGGCGCTCGTCGTGGAGTATGTGTCGGCCGCGGTCGGCTTCTGGACGCCGCGGCTCGGGCGTTCCACGACCGCGGACTGGGACATCGAGGGCGGCCACATGGCCGAGCGCTGCGGTCTCTTCATCATCATCGCGCTGGGCGAGTCGATCCTCGTGATCGGCTCCGCCTTCGGCAAGCTGCCCTGGGCGACGGTGACGGTCGCGGCCTTCCTCAGCGCCTTCATCGGCAGCGTGGCGATGTGGTGGATCTACTTCAACATCGGGGCCGAGGCCGGCAGCCGGCGCATCGCCGGGTCGAGCGACCCCGGCCGGCTCGCGCGCATCGCCTACTCCTACATGCATCTGCCGCTGGTTGCGGGCATCATCGGCGCTGCGGTCGGCGACGAGCTGGTGCTCGCGCATCCGACCGGCCACCTCGACGGCAAGACCGCCGCTGCCCTGCTCGGCGGCCCCGCGCTCTATCTCGTGGGCAACCTCATGTTCAAGCGCACGATCGCCGATCGCCCGGCGCTGTCGCATATGGTTGGCCTGGCGTTGCTGGCCGCGACTATCGCCCTCGTCCCGTTCGTCGAGCCGCTGACCTACAGTCTGGCGACGACGTCTGTGCTGGTGCTGGTGGCTGTCTGGGAGACCCTATCGCTGAGGACGCCGCCGACACCTGGAATGAAGTCGTCCGCTGGCACGCCGGCCGTTAGCTGATTTGCAGGCCTCGTTGGAGCATTGCGATGCATATCTTGATGATGGTCGTCGGCGGCTTCGTGGCGCTTGGCATCTTTATTCTGGCTTCGGTCCTCCTCGGCCGCACGCTTGCCGACGGTGCGCGCGTCTTCATCTTTCCCTGGCTCGTGGCGGCGCTCGTCAACATGGGCGTCGGCGTCTACTGGCCAACATCCCCGTCAGCGTCGAGATCCCGGTTCTCCTCGTCGTGTTTGGCGTCCCTGCCGGTATCGCGTGGTTGCTCGCGCGCAGGTACCGGGTCAGGACGTAGGAGCTCCCGAGCTCACTCGTCGACGTGGAACCGGTGCAGGATGCGGTGCACGATCGGCGCCAGCACGATGCCGCTGGCGAGCACGATGACGAGCCCCGAATAGAGCGCATAGCAGCCCGCAAACAGCTTGCCGGCGTCGCTCTTGAGCTGATCGGCCGGTCCCATGCCCGACAGGATCATGGATGCGTTGAGAAAGGCATCGAGCCAGCTCATGCCCTCGAAGTGCGCGTACCCCAGCATGCCCGCGGCGAGCGAGGCCCCGATCAGCACCGCGGCCATGAGGAAGCTGCCGAGCACGCGCCCGATGTACCGCCCCATGGAGGCAACGGGCTGTGTCCGCGACTCGTAGTCGAGCAGGTCCTGCGCCATGGCTTTCCCCTACCAGCCTTCCGCCGGGAGGGAGCATGCGCCGTTCGATCGCCGCGCTGCAAGGACCCGCTCTCAAGCGGAAGACTTGGAATTAGCGCAATTTGCGCGGGCCATCGGCCGCGACTAGGGTGCGCGACCCGCCGCCCCCGAACCTGCCGATCATGAGCACAGCGACCTCCAACCCGCCGGCCCGCGTCTTCTACGGCTGGTATGTCGTGGCCGCCGTGTTCGTGATCACCACGACCTCGTCGGGGCTCGCCTTCTACAATCTGTCGATCCTGCTCGCCGCATTCGTGGCCGAGCAGGGGTTTGCGGTCGGTCTTGCCAGCAGCGCCACGGCCACCTTCTTCATCGCGGGCAGCATCGGCGGCGTGATTGCTGGCCGGCTCGTCGACCGTATCGACGCGCGCATCGTCATCGCCACGGGGGCCACCATCGGTGCGCTGACGCTGGCCTCGGCTGGCCAGCTCAAGGAGCTGTGGCAGCTTTACGCCTTCCACGTCGTGTTCGGCCTCTGCCACGGCGCCAGCGGCCTCGTGCCCGTGACGACGGTGGTTGCGCGATGGTTCAACGTGCGCCGCGCGCTCGCCTTCTCCATTGCGTCGTCAGGCCTGTCGTTCGGCGGCATCCTGGTGGCTCCGTTCGTGGCGCTGGCAATCGAGCGCCTGGGCCTGAAGGGCGCGGCCCCGTGGCTCGGACTTGCAATGTTCCTCGGCATCGTGCCGGTGGCGCTGATCGTGCTCCGCCCGAGCCCTGGGGCACTCGGCCTGGAGCCGGACGGTGCCCTTCCCTCCGACGCCGGGGCCCGCACGCCGCAACCCGCCGTCGCCCTCTCCGAGGCGCTGCGCAGCCGCTACTTCTATGCCGTCTCGGTCGCGTACCTGTTTCTCCTGGGCGCCCAGGTCGGCGCGATCGCCCATTTCTACCGCCTGACGGCCACGCGGGTGGGAATGGCGACGGCCGCGCTCTCGCTGTCGGTGCTTGCGGGCTCGAGCACGATCGGCCGCCTGGCCGGAGGCTGGATCATGCTCAAGGTGCCGGCACGGCAATTCGCACTCGGCCTCATGGTTATGCAGGCGGTGGGCCTGGCGCTGCTGGCGGTCGCCGAGGATACTGCCCAGATCCTGATCGGCACGGTCACCTTTGGCGTGACAATGGGCAATTCCCTGATGATGCACCCCCTGCTGCTCGCCGAGCGGTTCGGCACGCGCGACTATGGGCGCATCTATTCCACCAGCCAGCTCGTAACAGTCATGGGGGTTGCCAGCTGCCCCGCCCTGATCGGCCTCATGTACGAGGCGAGCGGCGGCTACACGGTGCCGTTCTTCGCGGCCGCCGCCGTGACCCTGGTCGGGCTGACGGTGCTCGGCCTGTTCGGGACGGTTCGGCGCTAGATCGCAGGTCGATGCATCGGAGACCCAGCTTAACGATAGCTGCGCGCAGGTGCCTATCCGACGCCGAACTTCCCAAGTAGACTTGGGCAACAAAAAAACTTGCTCGAGGGGAAGCGTCACGGCATGCGCATCAAGAGTGGTCAGGATTTTGCGACCGGGCTGCTGCTCGCAGCGGTAGGGATCGCGGCTTTCTGGATTGGCGCCGACTATCCGATGGGAACGGCGCAGAGGCCAGGCACCGGCGTGCTGCCGCGCATACTGGCATGGTGCCTGATCGGTACTGGCGGGCTCCTGCTCGTCAAGTCTGTCTACTCGACCGGCTCGCCCGTTGGGTCGTGGTCGTGGCGCCCTCTCCTGGCCGTGACGCTCGGCACCGTCGTCTTCGGCTCGATGATCGACAACTACGGTCTCGTTGCCAGCATGATCGTCGCAATGACGATTTGCGCGCTCGGCACCGCGGAGACCCGGTGGTTCGAGTTTGCCGTGTTCACGCTGATCATGATCGTGGCGTCGTGGGCCATGTTCATCTGGCTCCTGGGGATGCCGATCAAGGCGTGGCCGACGAGCCTCGTGCCTTTCATCGAGCAGATGCTGCGTTGAGCGCTGGAGTGCGATAATGGATTTCGGCTCGCTCCCCTCGGATCTGTGGCTCGGACTGTCGGCCTGCTTCACGATCAAATGGGTGACCATTCTCGGCATCCAGGTCCCGATCTTCATCAATATCTTCTGGTGCTTGATGGGTGCCCTGATCGGCACCGCCATCGGCGTTCTGCCGGGCGTCGGGCCCGTGGCGACGATGGCCCTGCTGCTGCCGATAACCTACTTCCTGACGCCGGAAGGGGCGCTGATCATGCTCGCCGGCATCTACTACGGCGCGCAGTACGGCGGCTCGACGACGGCGATCCTGATCAACGTGCCGGGTGAGGCTTCCTCGGTCGTCACTGCGCTCGATGGCCATGCCATGGCGAAGCTGGGTCGCGCCGGACCTGCACTCGCCATGGCCGCGCTCGGCTCGTTCTTTGCCGGCACGGTTGCGACCTGCCTGATCGTGCTGGCGGCGCCGCCGCTCACGAAGCTCGCGCAGCAGTTCGCGCCCGCGGACTACTTCTCGCTCATGGTGCTCGGGCTCGTGCTCGCCATCGTGATGGCGTCGGGATCGCTGCTCAAAGCCTTCGGCATGATCTTTCTCGGCATGCTCCTGGGGCTCGTCGGCACCGACGTCAACACGGGCAACACACGCTTCACGTTCGGCATCGGCGATCTTTTTGACGGCATCGGCTTCGTCATCGTCGCCATGGGGATGTTCGGCATCGCGGAGATCATCTCCAACCTGGCCAATGTCACGCGGCGCGATCTGGTCAGCTCGAAGGTGTCCGGTCTGTGGCCCACGCGAGAAGATTTTCGCCGTTCGGTCGCGCCGATCTTCCGCGGCACCGTCCTCGGCAGCCTGCTCGGCGTGTTGCCCGGCGGGGGCGCCGTGCTCGCCTCCTTCGCTTCTTATTCAGTGGAGAAGAAGCTCTCCGACACACCGGAGAAATTCGGCCAGGGCATGATCGAGGGCGTCGCGGGCCCGGAGAGCGCCAACAACGCCGCCGCCCAGACGTCGTTCATTCCCATGCTGACGCTAGGCATCCCTTCCAACGCCGTCATGGCCATGATGATCGGCGGCATGATGATCCACGGCATTGTTCCGGGGCCGCAGGTCATGGAGCAGAAGCCCGCCCTGTTCTGGGGGATGATCGTCAGCATGTGGCTCGGCAACATGATGCTGCTGGTCCTCAATCTGCCGCTGATCGGCATCTGGGTGAAGATGCTGCTGGTGCCCTACCGATTGCTCGCCGTCGCGATTATGTTCTTCTGCTGTGTCGGCGTTTACAGCTTGAACAATCTGCACACCGAGATCTATTTCATGGCCCTGTTCGGGGTCCTGGGCTACGTGTTCATCAGGCTCGGATGCGAGCCGGCGCCGCTGCTGCTCGGCTTCCTGCTGGGACCTCTGATGGAGGTCTACATGCGTCGCGCCATGCTGTTGTCGCGCGGCGATCCGCTGGTGTTCCTGCAGCGGCCGCTGTCGCTCGCGTTCCTCGCAATTGCCGCGCTGCTGCTGCTGTTCGTCATTCTGCCCAACGTGCGCAAAGCGCGGGAAACTGCTTTCCAGGAGTGAAATCGGGCGCCGGGAAACGCCCGCAATCAACAAAGCAAGACCGTCCATACCAGGGAGGACTAACATGCATCGTCGCAAGTTCTTGGGGCTCGCCGGAGCAACGTTGGCAACGGGGCTTTCCAGCAAGGCCTGGGCGCAGGCACAGAGCTGGCCGGACCGGACCGTCCGGTTGATCCTGCCCTATGCCCCGGGCGGTGCCACCGACGCCATTGGCCGCCCGTGGGCCGAGAAGCTCACCCAGGCATTCGGCCAGCAGTTCGTGATCGAGAACCGTGGCGGCGCCGGCGGCATGATCGGCGCCGAGGCCGCCGCCAAGTCGCCGCCCGACGGCTATACGCTCTTCCTCACCCCGAATGCCCCCCTTTCCGTGCTGCCGAGCCTGCGCAAGACCCCATACGATCCCGTCAAGAGCTTCGAACCCGTGGGCCGCGTCGGCGACGTCGTCAACGGCTTCGTCATCCACCCCTCGCTGGGCGTAAAGACCTTCAAGGAGATGATCGAGTACGCCAAGAAGAACCCCGGCAAGCTCGCGTACGGCTCCTCCGGCAACGGCACCGCCAACCATCTCCGCCTCGAGATGATCAAGTACAAGCTGGGCCTCGATATCCTGCATGTCCCCTACCGGGGCGGCGCCGACACTCTCAACGACGTGCTGCCCGGCACCGTCCACATGATGAACGAGCCGGTGTCGCTGCCGCACGTGAAGGCCGGCAAGCTGATTCTGCTCGCCATCAACGGGCCGGCGCGGCACCCCGACTTCCCCGATGTACCGACGCTGACCGAACTGGGCGTCACCGGCGCCGACGTCCCGATCTGGTTCTCGATCTTCGCGCCCGCGGGCACGCCCAAGGACATCATCGCCAAGCTCAACGCGAAAATGCTCGAGATCGCCAAGACCGACGACATGAAGGCCAAGCTGCGCGCCGTCAACGCCTTCGTCCCGCTGCAGACGCCCGAGGAGATGGCCAAGGACCTGGCCGCGGACATCAAGGCCAACGCGGAGTTGATCAAGGCCGCCAACATCAAAATCGAATAGCCGCATTGCGCTTGCGGTGAATTGACGGCGCCGGCACCCAGCCCTCATCCTGCGGCCAATAATCCACAGGGAGGACTGCATGCGACGTCGTCAATTCTTGGGTCTCGCCGGTGCCACGCTGGCCGCAGGCTTCTCGTCCAAAGCCGCGGCACAGGCCCAAGGCTGGCCGGACAAGCCGGTCAAGCTGATCCTGCCCTACGCGCCGGGGGGAGCCACCGACCTCATCGGCCGTCCCTGGTCTGAGAAGCTGTCCCAGGCCTTCGGCCAGCAGTTCGTCATCGAGAACCGCGGCGGCGCCGGCGGCATGATCGGCACGGAGGCGGCGTCGAAGGCTGCGCCCGACGGCTACACCTTCCTGCTCACACCGAACGCCACGCTGACGGTGCTGCCGAACATGCGCAAGATCCCCTACGATCCCGTCAAGAGCTTCGAGCCGGTGGCGCGCGTGGGCGATCTGGTGTGCGGGTTCGTCATCCATCCCGCCGTCGGCCCGAAGAACTTCAAGGAGATGATCGCCTACGCCAAGGCCAATCCGGGCAAGCTCTCGTACGGCTCGGCGGGTCTCGGCACCTCGACCCACCTGCGCGTCGAGATGCTCAAGTATCGCGCGGGCATCGACATCCTGCACGTGCCCTATCGCGGCAGTGCCGATGCCCTCAACGACCTGCTGCCCAACACCGTGCAGATGATGAACGAGATCAACGTCATACCCCACGTGAAGGCGGGCAAGCTGATCCTGCTCAACATCAATCACTCGACGCGCCACGCCGACTTTCCCGATGTGCCGACGCTGACCGAGCACGGCTTGCCCAACTCCGACGTGCCGATCTGGTACTCGGTCCAGGCGCCGGTCGGCACCCCCAAGGACATCATGGCCAAGCTCAATGCCAAGATTATCGAGATCGCCAAGACCGACGAGATGAAGGCGAGGATGCAGGGGATCAACGTCGTCGTGCCGATCCAGACGCCCGAGGAGATGGCCAAGCACCTCGTCGAGGACCTCGGCCGCAACGGCGAGGTCATCAAGGCCGCCAACATCAAGCTCGAGTAGAGCCGGACGACGAGCGGACGATTTGACGGCGGAGGCGTCGACGCTTCATTCTGCAGAAAATCAAACTGCAGGGAGGCGTGCATGCATCGTCGCGAGTTCCTGGGCGCGGTCGGAGCCGCGCTGGCGGCAGGGGTTCCGTTGCGGGCCTCGGCCCAGGCGCAAAGCTGGCCGGACAAGCCGGTGAAGCTCATTCTTCCGTATGGTCCCGGCGGCGCCAGCGATCTCATCGGACGCCCCTGGGCGGAGAAGCTCAGCCAAGCCTTCGGCCAGCAGTTCGTGATCGAGAACCGCGGCGGCGCCGGGGGCATGATCGGCACCGAGGCGGCCTCGAAGGCGGCGCCCGACGGCTACACCTTCCTGCTCACACCCAGCGCGACGCTGACGGTGCTGCCGACCATGCGCAAGACGCCCTACGACCCGGTCAAGAGCTTCGACCCCGTCGCGCGCGTGGGCGATCTCGTGTGCGGGTTCGTGATCCATCCCGCCGTGGGGGTGAAAACCTTCCAGGAGCTGATCGCGTACGCCAAGGCCAATCCAGGGAAGCTGGCGTTCGGCTCGGCGGGCCTCGGCTCCGCCTCGCACCTGCGCATCGAGATCCTCAAGCACCGGGCCGGCATCGACATCCTGTTCGTGCCCTATCGCGGCAGCGCGGACGCCCTCAACGATCTGCTCGCCAACACCGTGCAGATGATGAACGAGATCAACCCGATCCCGCACGTGAAGGCCGGCAAGCTGATCCTGCTCGACATCAACCACACCGAGCGCCATCCGGATTTTCCCGATGTGCCGACGCTGACCGAGCTCGGCTATCCCGACTCCGATGTGCCGGTGTGGTTCTCGATCTACGCGCCCGCGGGCACGCCCAAGGACATCGTCGCCAAGCTCAACGCCAAGGTGGTCGAGATCGCCAGGACGGACGAGATGAAGGCGAGGACGCGCTCGATCAACGTGGTCGTGCCGATCCAGACGCCGCAGGAGATGGCCAAGTACCTGATCGAGGACACCGCGCGCAACGCCGAGGTCATCAGGATCGCCAACATCAAGCTGGAGTAGCCTCGCCACAGAGACTCGAGGCGAAAGGCGGGCAATCGAGCGCCGCCGGCTACCGCAAGAGGTTGCCTCGCGTGGTCGCGCACTAGGGTTTGCGCTCCGAAGGATCAGGTAATAGCCCTATTTCTCGAGTTGGTTGAATTTGGTTGAAGCTCCGGTCTCCATACTCGAGAGACCAACACCAACTCGGAGCAAGAACCATGCTTAGCCCTGACGCCAAGCAGGCGGTGGCCGCCGAACTCAAGAGATTCGCCGGTGATCTAAGTTTGTCCGATGATCAAAAAAGCAAACTGCATACCGCGCTCGAGAACGCACGCGAAAAGATCGACGAGATACGCCAGGCCAATCCAGACCTGACCAGGGCCGATGTGATCGCGAAGCTGAAGTCGGTTCGAGCCACTGCCCGTGAGCGGCTTGTTGGCTTCCTGACGCCTGACCAGCTGGCCAAATGGGACACCGAGATGGCCAAGGCCAGGACCTTCCTGGGCATCAGCTCGTAGATGGTCGCAAGCGCGGAGCCGTATTCCGCGTAAAGGACGAAATCTGGCATTCGAGCCCCGCACCTTCGCGGGGTTCGTTATTCTTGCGGCGGCTTTCATGAGCAAGCAGCAAGATCGAGGTTTTGAGCGCAGTTGCCGGGTGCTATCCGGGCGCTGGCGCTGATCGGCGCTCGTCCTGCATGAACTCTCGTAACGCGATCGCCCTGGCGCCGAGCACCTCCAGCGCCGCCACAATTTCCTGCGATGTGACGCCTGGATCGCGGGAGCGGACGAGGTCGCAGAGGAGATCGCTGGAGTATTCCCCTGACAGCGCCTCTGGCATCTCCTCCAAAGCCTCGATCAGGGTGTCAAACACGCTGTCAGCGCGATCATCCCGCAGTAGAGCAAATTCGCGTTCCGTCCTGTGGGGTTCGGCCTTTTCCGTTGCCTTCGGCAGTCTAGTCATCCCGACTGTCTCCCCCACTAGCGTCAACCGGCGTTTTTGAAGCCACATCAGTACCATTGCGCTGGCGGCTTCATGCGAAACGAGATGCGGTGTCGATCTGCAGGCGCTGACCGTGCGGCAAAATGGCAACCCGCACACGTCGTTTGATGGGTGCACTGGGGTACAGCAGACGACTGTCGTGAACGACTTGGCGGTCGACCGCCTACCGCAAGCCGCCGCCGAGGAGGTCGCGGGCGATGACGTGGCGCTGCACCTCGTTGGGGCCTTCGCCGACGCGGCGGATGCGCATCTCGCGATACCAGCGCTCGAACGGCAGGTCCTTGGTCATGCCGTAGCCGCCGTGGATCTGCATGGCGCGGTCGACGACGCGGCCGCCGGCCTCGCTGGCGACGAGCTTGGCCATGCCGGCCTCCATGCGGTAGGGCTCGCCGCGGTCGGCCTTGTGCGCGGCCGAGAGCGTCAGCCACAGGCTGGTGCGGATGTCGATCTCGTTGTCGACGATCATCCACTGGATCGCCTGGCGCGTGGCGAGCGCCGCGCCGAACGTCTCGCGCTGCTTGGCATACTCGATGGCGAGCTCCTGCGCCTTGACGGCGACGCCGATGCAGGCTGCCGCATAGGGGATGCGCTGGCGCGAGAGGCGGTCGTTGGCGATGGCGAACCCCCTGCCGACCTCGCCCAGCACGTTGGCGTCGGGCACACGCAGGTCCTCGAACTGCAGCTCGGTGGCGTAGTGGGAGGAGCGCAGCGTGTGCACGACGCGGCGCACGTGGAAGCCCTTCATGTCGGTGTCGACGAGGAAGCAGGTGATGCCGCCGCGGCCCTTCTCGGCGTCCGTGCGCGCGAACACGAGACCGAAGTGGGCGCGGTCGGCTCCCGAGATGAACACCTTGGAGCCGTTGATGATCCAGTCGCTGCCGTCCTTGACGGCGCGGGTTCGGATGGCGCGGGCGGGATCGCTGCCGCCGGAGGGCTCGGTGAGGCCGAAGAAGCCGCGCTTCTCGCCGCGCAGCATCGGGTAGAGATAGCGCTGCTTCTGGTCCTCGTTGGCCTCGTAGAGCTGGGCGAGGCCCGCCGAGCCGAACACGCCGTAGCAGGGGACGTAGAGGCCGGCGCGGTGCTGCCCCATCTCCACGGCCATGAGCGTGCGTGTGACGAGGTCGACGCCTGCGCCGCCGTATTCGGCGGGAATGTCGAGGCCCCAGAAGCCCATGTCGCGCACCTGTTTGGTGAGGCGCGCGAAGTCCTCGGGCGGCAGCTCGCTGGCATCGGGATCGAGCTTGGCCTCGAGCGGCACGATCTCCTCGCGCACGAAGCGGCGGACGGTGGCCACGATCTGGCGCTGCTCTTCGGTGGGCTCGAGGTTCATGTGGGGTGTCCTGGGGCAAGGGTGAGATGGTCAGATGGCCAGATGGTGAGTGGTCAGTCGTGAATGGTGAGTGGAGCTGAGTTTCTATTTCACCACTGACCACTGACCATTTCATAGCGGACTCAATCTCCCGAGCCGCGGCGGCGGGTCGGCGGCATTGACGACGTGCAGGCTGCCGTGGTCGGCGACATGCAGCATCAGCAGCTCGAGATGCCGGGTGGTGTACTGCTGGTTGATCTCGACGCGGAAGCGCGCGGCATCGCCGGGCTTTTCGCGCAGGGCGCGCTCCAGCTCGCTCCTCAAGCCGAACAGGCTGCGTCCGCCGGCAAAACCGATGTAGACGACGCGGCCATCGGCATCGGCGAGCTGATAGACCCCGAGCTGGCCAGGTAGCGCCTTGACCGCCGCGGGCGTCAGCGCGAGCCATGGCTTCTCCATGCGGATCGCCATGGCTCACTGCCCCTTGAAGGCGGGTTTGCGGCGGGCGAGGCGCGCGGCCATGCCCTCCTGGGCGTCGGCCGAGCGGCGTACGGCCTCGACGAGGGCATCGACGTCCTCGTGGGCGATGTCGTCGCGGAATGCCATCTCGCGCACGATCAGCGCCTTCATCGCCTTGAGCGACAGCGGCGCATTGTCGGCGAGACGCTGGATCACCTCGCCCGCCACGCGATCGAGGTCTGATGGCTCGGCCACATGGGAGATGACGCCCAGATCGTAGAGGCGTTGGGCCGGCAGGGGATCACCCAGGAGCAGGATGCGCCGCGTCGTGACGGGCCCTGCCACCTCCAAGAGCTTCTTTGCCAGGAACCAGCTGGGCGCCAGGCCGATCTGGGCGAGCGACATTCCGAAACGAGACGCGCTGCTGGCGACGACCAGGTCGCAGTGCAGCGCCAGCTCGTTGCCGCCGGCGATCGCATCGCCTTGAACCACGGCCACGACGGGCAGCGGATAGGTCTCGATGGCGTGCAGCATGGCCTCGATGGGCGAGGCACCCATCGGCCGCTCCGACCGCTCCCGCATGTCGAGGCCGGCGCAGAACACAGGGCCCGCTGCGCGGATGACGGCGAGGCGCTCGTCGGGTCCAGGAGCCCGCGTGAACGCCGCCTTCAGCTCGGCGATCATCTCGCCGTCGAGGGCATTGCGCTTTTCTGGACGGTTGAGGAGGACGTTGCGGACGGCGCCCTCGACTTGGCATGTGGCCTTGGCCATAGCTCACCTATTCGAGCTTGAGGTTGGTGAGCCGGATCAGATCGGCGATGCGCTTGGTGTCCTCGGTGAAGTGGTGGGCCATCTCTTCAGGGGTCTGCGGCGTGAAGGCAACGTTGATCGAAAGCAGCCTGGCTTTCATCTCCGCCGTGTTGGCGATCTCCACCATCTTGGCGTTGAGCTTGGCCACGATCTCCTTGGGCGTGGCGGCCGGCGCCCAGACCGAGTACCAGCTCGGCACGTAGGCATCGCCGTACCCCAGCTCGAACAGCGTCGGCACGCCGGGGAAGTCGGGATGCCGCTCCGGGTGGCTGATATCGAGCAGGATCAGCTTGCCCGCCTTCACGTGGGGCATCGGGTTGATCTCGTTCATCATCTGCACGTTGTTGGCGAGGATGTCGTTGAGGGCATCGGCGTTGCCGCGGTAAGGCACGTGCAGGATGTCGATGCCGGCCTTCACCTTCAGCGTCTCGAGGCGCAGGTGCGAGGAGGTGCCGAGCCCGGCCGACCCGTAGGCGAGCTTGCCGGGGTTGGCCTTGGCATAGGCGATCATCTCCGGGAAGGTCTTCACGCCGACGGCTGGATGAATGACGAAGCCGCTGATGAGGTCGCCGACCCGACCTACAGGGGTGAAGCTCTTCAGCGGGTCGTACGGCGTCTTGCGCAGCAGCGGCTGCACGGTCAGCGGCGCACTGGGCGTGAGCAGGAAGGTGTAGCCGTCGGGGGCCGCCTTGGCCGCCGCTTCCGTGCCGATCATGCCGGAGGCGCCACCGCGGTTCTCGATCACGAACTGCTGGCCGAAGGCCTGGGTGAGCTTGTCGGCCCAGGGCCGGCCGATGAGATCGGTGGCGCCGCCCGGCGCGTAGGGCAGGATCAGCTTGACGGGCCTGTCGGGCCAACTCTGTGCCTGCGCCAGCGCTCTCGCCGGCACGCCGACCGCCAGTGCCGCTGCGGCCAGCTCGAGGAACTCGCGACGGCGCATGCTCGCCTCCCCAATAGTTTTTCTGTCGGCTTGTCGCTGTCCCGTGGCAGGATGCGTCCGGCGCTCGATGCCGTCAATTGAGGGAAGCATAGGGGCTCGCTGCAAACCGCATGGCTTTGCGCAAGGGCGTACTGCCTGCACCGAGCTATACTGGGCGCAATCGCGCGGCAGGACAGGCCGCAACATGCAAATCGACGGGAGGAACGCTGCCATGGCGTCGCTGATGCTGAGGTGCCTGTGTCTGCTCGGCCTGCTGATGTGGTCGGGCACCGCATCGGCGCAGGACTTTCCCAGCAAGCCGCTCAAGCTCATCGTTCCGTTTCCTGCGGGTGGTCCCGCCGATACGTTCGCCCGCGTGCTCGGCGACAAGATGTCGGCGCTGCTGGGGCAGCCCGTGGTGATCGAGACCCGCGCCGGCGCCGGCGGCCTCACGGGCACGGCGTCCGTGGCGAAGGCCGAGCCCGACGGCTACACCATCGGCATCGCCGCTTCGAGCGCGCTCGCCATCAACGTCAACCTGCGGGAAAACATGCCGTTTCAACCGCTGCGAGACTTCCGGCTGATCACCCAGGTGGTTTCGGTGCCGGAGATTCTCGTCGTGGGCGAGAACGTGCCGGCCAAGTCGCTCGCCGAGCTCGTGGCGCTGGCCAAGGCCCAGCCCGGCAAGATCGTATTTGCCTCGACGGGCCTCGGCGGCATGCCGCATCTTGCTACCGAGCTGCTCAAGATCACGGCCAAGATCGATCTGGTGCACGTGCCCTATACCGGCGCGGCGCCTGCCGTGAACGATCTTCTCGGCGGCCACGTGCAGATGATGTTTGCGGACATCCCGGTCCTGCTCGGCGCCGTGCAGTCGGGCAAGCTGCGCGCGCTCGCCATCGGCAGCAAGACCCGCAGCCCGCTCGTGCCCGACGTGCCGACCACGGCCGAGCTCGGGATGCCGGATGTGGAGGCCGACAACTGGTACGGGCTGGTGGTGGCGGCCGGCACGCCCGATCCCGTCTTCGCCAAGCTCTACAAGGCGGCCGTCGAGGCGCTGCAGTCCGCCGAGGTGAAGGAGAAATACCTGGCCCAGGGCGCGATCGCCGTCGGCAACCCCTCCGACCAGTTCACCGCCTACGTCAAGAGCGAGATCGACCGCTGGGGCAAGGTGATCCAGACCGCGGGCATCAAGATCAAGTGAAGCCGCCTGCTGGCACTGTATCAGTTTGATTTTAGTACACACGGCCACGGATGTGTTGCAAATCACAGGGCCGCAGCCTCCCGAAACAGCGTTTCGCGATCATTCTGACCAAAGAGCTTGAACCGCGAAAGGTGAGGAAGGCCGATGAGGACGCCACCCTCATAACTGCTGCGCCTTAACCGGGTCTGTCCCCAACCTGAGGGGTAGGTGCTCTCTCTGTCAGCGCGGACCACTGCTTTGAAGGCTCGGTAGGTAGGCCCTCCCAGCACAAAAATCCGCTCGGGGCGATGCGGATCGAGCAACTTCCGCCAGAGGTCGACACCGAAGGTTACCGCCCGCCCGCTGTCTTTCAGGCGGTTCCAGCTTCTGGAGGCGAAAGGGACCAAGTTGCCGGCGAGAATGTCATCGGGTTGCTCGCCGATGATCTCAATCAAACGCAAGAGCTGCCGCTGGAGGGGAGCCGTGCCCTGCGGCATGTTCCAAAAGCTCTCCAGCCGGTATGCGCTCCCCTGCTCAACCGAGAGGCGCGGCACCTCCCATTCGATCACGGACGGTCTCTTGGCGCTATCGCGCGGCGTGCCCGGGTTCATGGTGATGATGGCCGACCGAGCACTTGAGAGCGTCGACCATGGCGACATCAGCAATCGCCAGCCCAGCTTGTGCTCCCGACGTTCCGCCTCGCCTTCGATAAGTTTCGTTGCTTCTCCCTTTGATAACATCGTCCTGTTGCTCCGGCGTGATGAATGCTAAGGGCATGCCATCCTAGATATCCCTGACCCATACCGGCCCCGTCCCCTCGCGCCTGCGCCTCAAATCATATAACATGAGCGCCATGCCCAAGGGACCAAGAGGCGAGCGCCGTCCGGCCGATGTGATCGGCAACGCGATCAAAGTCGGCCGCATCGCAACGGGCGAGGTCGAGGACGAACGACACCGCGCGCCAGGTCGCGTGAAGGGCGCCCTCGAACTGATACAGTGCCCGCCTGCTTCACGCGGCGCACGCGCCGTCGTGGAATGCCTGGGTAAGCGCGCCGTGGTAGTGCTGCACTGCCGAAACCGGCGCCTGTCGACAAACGGGCGGATGGTGCTAGGCTAACAAGGGGGAATTGAACAACGAGGGGATCTGATGGAGGCCGTCCATGATCTCCAAGCGGCACTGCCCCCTTACGGGCGTCGTCAATTTCTTTGCGGCCGCTGATCCGCTGATCGCGATTGGATCGGTCAGCGGGGCGACCGATGCGCCGAGCTACGCTTGGCGATGCTATCTCGATAATCCTGTCGGCGGCATTGCGCCCGACATTGTCGTAGCGGAGGCGGAGCTGAGGGCGGCTCTCGCAAGCCGCCGCTCGGCAGCTCCCTCTCCCTGACGACCCTATTCGGCATCGGTTTCGGCTGAGTGACAGGAAGCGGGCTCCGAGCCGCCGCACCTCGAGTGGCCCATTACAACGCAAGCATTCATGGCAGCACGCAATCCGGAGATTTGAGCGCGAGGCACGGCAACGAAGTTTGCGAGCACAGGAGGACCACCCATGGCGCGAGCCGATGTCATACTGCCGGCAGAGCCGGCCAGTGAGCTGCCCGTCGTCCGCTCCATCGGGATAGGGGATCTCAGGGATGCGCTGAGGAAAGGCCTGGACGATTTCCGGGCCATGCCCACGCACGTCGTCTTTCTCTGCCTGATCTACCCGATTGTCGGCCTGGCGCTCGGCCGCGCCGCCTTCGGGGCCGACGTCGTCCCGCTTCTCTATCCGCTGGCCTCCGGCTTCGCCCTGATCGGCCCGTTCGCGGCCATCGGCCTCTACGAGCTGAGCCGCCGCCGCGAGCAGGGGTTGGACACCTCCTGGAAGCATGCCTTCGATATCGTCCACTCGCCATCGATCTGGGCGATCGTCGGTCTGGGGCTGCTTCTGCTTGCAATCTTTGCCGTCTGGCTGGCGGTCGCCAACGCGATCTTCCAGGCGAACTTCGGCTACGACGAGCCGGCCACACCCGCCGAGTTCGCCCGCAGGCTGTTCGCCACTCAACAGGGCCACAACGTCATCATTGTCGGCAATGCGGTGGGCTTCCTCTTTGCCGTGCTGGCCTTCGGGCTGAGCGTGGTGTCGTTCCCACTGCTGCTCGACCGCCATGTCGGCGTGTCGGTGGCGATCATCACGTCCGTCAGGACGATCTTGCGCAATCCCGGCGTGATGATCCTGTGGGGCATCTTCGTCGCGGGCCTGCTGGTCGTCGGCTCGCTCCCATTCTTCCTGGGACTTGCCGTTGTCATGCCCGTGCTCGGGCACTCGACCTGGCACCTCTACCGCAAGCTCGTCGAGCCGGAAGCCGGACCGCGCCCCGAATACAACCCCAAGCCGAAGGGGCGGCGCGCCGGCGCCGACTTCCCGGTCGC
>JBGGME010000124.1:0-35815 GCA_041288195.1 Hyphomicrobiaceae bacterium | reverse complement strand
GCTCGTCTGCCTGGACCATTTGCCGGCGCCTCGCTACTCCTTGCGGAGTGCGAGGCGCCTTTGTTTTGGGAGTGGAACGATGGGGACTTCCGATCTGCCGGTGGGAACGGCGCTGCCCGGTTGGACGGCGCGGGCTGCGCCGCCGCGCTCGGCGATGGTGGGGCAATTCTGCCGGGTGGAGCCGCTCGATCCCGCGCGGCATGCCGATGACCTGTTCGCCGCCAACAGCCTCGATGTGGCCGGTCGGAATTGGACGTATCTTTTTCAGGAGCCGTTTCGGGAGATCGGGCCTTATCGGGCGTGGCTGGAACAGGTGGCGAAGCCGGATGACCCACTCTTCCACGCCATCATCGATCTCGACACGGGCAAGGCGGTCGGCGTTGCGACCTTCATGCGCGTCGACCGGAACATGGGAGTCATCGAGGTCGGCAACATCAATTACTCGCCCCTGCTGCAGAGAAAGCCGGCAGCGACCGAGGCGATGTTCCTGATGATGTCGCGGGTGTTCGACGAGCTCGGCTACCGGCGCTACGAGTGGAAGTGCGATTCTCTCAATGCACCGTCTCGGGCCGCGGCGCTTCGGTTGGGCTTCCAGTACGAGGGACTGTTCCGGCAGGCGGTCATCTACAAGGGCCGCAACCGCGACACGACATGGTACTCCATCATCGACAGCGAATGGCCCGCGCTAAGGCGGGCGTACCAGCAGTGGCTGGCGCCGGAGAATTTCGATGGGAAGGGCGAGCAGAGAAATTCACTCGGTAAGCTGATCGACAGGTATCGGAATTAAAAATCCGAGAACGGAAGGCCCTTATTCGGCTGGCGCCCTCCGCTGCTGTCCGAGCAATGTGAGCATCGCGTCGGTGTCGGCGACTGGCATCGAGCATATTGGGCCGAGGCAGGCGTAGGCGGTAGGCTGACCATCGACTGCGGTCTTGCCGGCGAGGGGGCCGATTGTGGGCAGCTGGTCCGCGGCCACGACCTGCTGCACGGCGCCGGGGAGCGAGAGCTTGAACATGCTGCGGGCGAGCTTTGCGGACTGATCGGTGTCGGCCGTCTCGATCACCACCACGTGCTGCGGGGCGATGAGATCTAGGCAGTTGGCGAGCAGGCCGCAGTGGCCGAGCGGGTTGCTGCCGATGTCGGCGGCGAAGGCCTGCGGGATGGCGTGCGCGCGCTCGAGGTACTCGGGCTTGCCGGTCAGCAGGTTGAGCGCGACCAGGTTGGAGACCATCACGGCGTTGGCGTTCGGCACCGCGTCGTCATGGGCGCCGCGCATGCGCACGATCACGTCCGACGTGTCGTCGGCGGTGAAAGCGTAGCCGCCGCCGTCGGCCACCCAGAAGTGGCGGTCGAGCGTTGCGCACCAGCGTTCGGCCGCCGCGAGGAAGATCGACGCGTTGGTCGCCTGCAGCAGGCGCAGCGCCGCCCAGATCATGTTGGCGTAGTCGCTGGCTACGCCCTGCACCTTGCCCTGGCCCGCGCGCCAGGAGTGGATGAGGCGGCCATCCTTTTCCATATGCTCGGCGACGAAGCTGAAGGCCGATGCGGCCGCTTTCAGCCATTCGGGGCGGTCGAACAGCCTGGCGGCGTGAGCGAGCGCTGCGATCATCAGGCCGTTCCAGTCGGCCAGCACCTTATCGTCCCAGCCGGGGCGGATGCGCCTGGCACGGTGCCCCAGCAGCTTGAGGCGCATGTGCGCGAGCGCCTTCTCGTCGGTCGGCGCACGGAGCACGGGATTCTCGAGGCGGTTGAGGATGGTGTGGCCTTCCCAGTTGCCGGCCTCACCGACGTCGTAGGCCTCGGCGAACAGGCGGGCGTCGGCCTCGCCCAGGACCTCCTCGATCTCGCGCAGCGTCCAGACGTAGAACTTGCCTTCCTCGCCTTCCGAGTCCGCGTCGAGCGATGCAGCAAAGCCGCCGCCCTCCGCCACCATCTCGCGCAGGAGCCAGCCGATCGTCTCATCGATGCGGCGGGCGTAGAGCTCCTTGCCGGTCTCGCGGTAGGCCTCGCACATGAGGTCGACGAGCAGGGCGTTGTCGTAGAGCATCTTCTCGAAGTGGGGCACGAGCCAGCGGTCGTCGACCGAGTAGCGCGCGAAACCGCCGCCAAGATGATCGTAGATGCCGCCCTGGCAGATGTGCGTGAGCGTGTTGTCGACGGCGTGCCAGGCCGCCTCCTGGTCGTAGCGGATGGCGCCGCGCCACAGGAGCCAGAAGAAGTTCCATTGCGGGAACTTGGGCGCCCCCGAGAGACCGCCATCGCGAGGATCGACCGCGGAGACCATGCGGCGCGTCAGGTCGGCGAGCAGCGGATCGCCGATCTCGGGCGTGCCCGTCTGGCCGGCGGCGGCGCGCTCCTTCAAGGTATCGACGAGCAGGCCGGTGTTGTGGGCGATCTTCTCGGCCTCCTCGCGATAGACGCGGGCGACCTCGCGCAGCACCTGGGAGAAACCGGGCCGGCCATAGCGGGGTGTCGGCGGGAAGTAGGTGCCGCCCCAGAACGGCCGTGCGTCGCTGTCGAGGAACATGGTGAGCGGCCAGCCGCCCTGCTCGCCCAGCGCATGCAGGGCGCGCATGTAGATGGCGTCGATGTCGGGGCGCTCCTCGCGGTCCACCTTGATGTTGACGAAGAGCTCGTTCATGACGCCGGCAATGGCCGCATCTTCGAAGCTCTCGTGAGCCATCACGTGGCACCAGTGGCAGGCGGCGTAGCCGACCGAGAGCAGGATGGGTTTGCCCGTTTGCTTGGCCTCGGCCAGCGCCTCCGGCCCCCACGCCCGCCAATGCACGGGGTTGTCCTTGTGCTGGAGCAGGTAGGGACTGGTCTCGCGGGCCAGGCGATTTTCGCTCATGATCACTGGCTCCATGCGTGCACTGCGGCCGGACCATAGCCGAGAGGCTCCGCCGGCAATAGGCAAACCGGTGATGCGATAGCCTGTTCCATGAGCGACAATGCGACCATCTTCGCGCTTTCGAGCGGCCAGGGCCGGGCCGGCGTCGCCGTCATCCGCATCTCCGGACCGGCGGCAGGGTCGGCGCTGGACCTGATGGCGCCGCCGCGGCCGAAGCCGCGCTTCGCCGGGTTCCGGCGCGTCAAGCATCCGCAGACCGGCGAGGTGCTGGACGACGGCCTTGCGCTCTGGTTCCCGGGCCCCAAGAGCGAGACGGGCGAGGATATGGCCGAGCTCCAGGTTCACGGCGGCCGCGCCGTGGTAGCGGGCGTGCTGGCGGCGATCGGCGCGGTCACGGGATGCCGGCTGGCTGAGCCCGGCGAGTTCGCAAGGCGCGCATTCGAGAGCGGCAAGCTCGACCTGACGGGCGTCGAGGGGCTCGCGGACCTGATCGATGCGGAGACGGCGGCGCAGCGGCGGCAGGCCCTGCGGCAGTCGGGCGGCGCGCTGGGGCGCCTCTATGCCGGGTGGCGGCAGCGGCTGCTGGAGTCGACGGCCCTGATCGAGGCGGCGATCGATTTTGCGGACGAGGCCGACGTGGTGAGCGATGCGGTGGCGCGCGCTCGAGCGGGGATCGGGGCGCTGCAGGGGGAGATTACCCGCCATCTCGACGATGGTCACCGCGGCGAGCTCATTCGGGATGGATTCCAGGTGGTGCTGGCGGGGCCGCCCAATGTCGGCAAGTCGAGCCTGCTCAACGCGCTCGCGCGCCGCGACGTGGCGATCGTGTCGGAGGAGGCGGGAACGACCCGCGACGTCATCGAGGTCAAGCTCGACCTCGAGGGGCTGCCGATCGTCGTGAGCGACACGGCGGGCATCCGCGAGGGCGCGGGGGCCGTGGAGCAGGAGGGCATCCGGCGCACCTTGGCGCGAGCACAGGCCGCCGAGCTGGTGCTGTGGCTGGTCGATGCCATGGCGCTCGATGCGCCGGCGCCGCAGGTGACCTTGCGTCCGGACCGGCTGCTGGTGGTGGTGACCAAGTACGATCTGCTGGACAGCAAGGTGCTGCAGCCGCTGCCCGACGGGGCGGTTGCCGTCTCGGCGCTGACGGGCTTCGGGCTGGATCGTCTGACCAGGCGACTGACGGCATTCGCGCAGGCGCGCATGGGCGGCGACGAGGCGCCGGCGCTGACCCAGGCGCGGCACCGCCAGCAGCTGCTGCGCTGCCGGGCGGCGCTGGCGACCTTCCTTGGCTCGCCGATGGAGGAATTCGAGCTGAGGGCCGAGGATTTGCGGCGTGCGGCGCAGGCGCTGGGGCGGATCACGGGGGCGATCGAGCCGGAGGAGGTGCTGGGGGAGATTTTCGGGCGGTTCTGTATCGGGAAATAGGGCGGTGGGTTGCTGAACGCTGGATTGTTTCACGTGAAACAACGGGTCCGCGGCATGGTGGCTGGGTGCCGGCCTTCGCCGGCATGACGAAAAATCGAGGCGTGCGGTGGTTACAATCGGGCGGGTGGTCCGATAGGTTGCGCGCGGACGAAGACATCTTGCGAAAAATGAACGGCAGCTTCGACATCATCCTGGTTGGCGGCGGGCATGCGGGCTGCGAGGCGGCGGCTGTGGCGGCGCGCATGGGCGCGCGCACGGCGCTCGTTACACATCGGTTCGCCACCATCGGCGAGATGTCGTGCAATCCGGCCATCGGCGGGCTCGGCAAGGGCCACCTGGTGCGGGAGATCGATGCGCTGGACGGGCTGATGGGGCGGGTGGCAGATGCGGCGGGCATCCAGTTCCGGCTGCTCAACCGTTCCAGGGGGCCGGCGGTGCAGGGGCCGCGTGCCCAGGCGGATCGCAAGCTTTACCGGGCCGCCATGCAGGCGGTGATGCGGGCCACGGCCAACCTCGAGGTGGTCGAGGCGGCGGTCGAGGACCTGATCGTCGAGGAGGGCAGGGCGGCCGGGGTGGTGACGGGCGATGGACGGCATATCCGGGCGGGTGCAGTGGTGCTGACCACGGGCACCTTCCTGCGTGGGCTCATCCATCGCGGCGAGGAGAAGACGCCGGCGGGACGCCACGGCGAGCCGCCGGCCAATGGGCTCTCGGTGCGGCTTCTGGCGCTCGACCTGCGGCTCGGGCGGCTCAAGACCGGCACGCCGGCGCGGCTGGACAAGGGGTCGATCGACTGGGCGAGCCTCGAGATGCAGCCTGGCGACGACCCGCCGGTGCCGTTCTCCTTCCTGACGGAGCGGATCACCAATCCGCAGATCGAGTGCGGGGTCACCACGACTACCGAGGCCACCCACGAGATCATCCGGGCGAACCTGGCGCGCTCGCCCATGTATTCGGGGCAGATCGGCAGCGTTGGGCCGCGCTACTGCCCCTCCATCGAAGACAAGGTGGTGCGGTTTGCGGGCCGGAGCGGGCATCAGATATTCCTGGAGCCCGAGGGCCTGGACGAGGATACGGTCTATCCCAACGGGGTCTCCACCTCGCTCCCCGCCGAGGTACAGGAAGCCTTCCTGCGCACCATACCCGGCCTGGAAGGGGTGCGTATCAAGCGCTTCGGCTATGCCATCGAGTACGATTACGTCGACCCCCGCGAGCTCTACCCCTCGCTGGAGGTGAAGCGGCTGCCGCGGCTGTTCCTGGCGGGGCAGATCAACGGCACGACGGGCTATGAGGAGGCGGGCGCCCAGGGGATGATCGCTGGGATCAATGCGGCGCTGAAGGCTGGCGACTCGACCCGCGACTTCATCGTCTCGCGCGCTGATGGCTACACGGGCGTGATGATCGACGACCTGATCACGCGCGGGGTGTCCGAGCCCTATCGTATGTTCACGTCGCGCGCCGAGTACCGGCTGCGCCTGCGTGCCGACAATGCTGATCAGCGGCTGACGCCTGCCGGGCTGGGCCTGGGCTGCGTAGGCGCGGAGAGGGGCGCGGCGTTCGAGCGCAAATCCGATGCTCTGCGCGGGGGTAGAGGGCTCCTGGAGAGCCTGACACTCACCCCCAACGAGGCGGCGCGGCATGGGCTCGAAATCAACCGAGACGGGCGCCGGCGGTCGGCGTTCGAGTTGCTGGCATATCCGGGGATGGGTCTGGTGCGCCTCCGTGAGGTGTGGCCGCAGCTGGGAGAGATTGCGCCCGCGATTGCGGCACAGCTCGAGGTGGATGCCCGCTATGCCGCCTACGTGGATCGGCAGGAGGCCGACGTCGAGACGCTGCGCCGGGAGGAGGACATTCGTATCCCGCCGGACCTCGCCTACGAGCAGATCGCGGGGCTGTCGGCCGAGATTTGGCAGAAGCTGGCGGCGCTGCGGCCGGCCACCCTCGCACAAGCCGGCCGCATGGAGGGGATGACCCCAGCCGCGCTGATGCTGCTGCTGGCGCACCTGCGCAAGGGGCCGAGGCAGAAGACAGCTTAGAAGCTGTGGCTGGGTCCCGGGTCGCGGCTGCGCCGCGCCCGGGATGACAATTGAACGATGAGTTGTTTCACGTGAAACAACGCCTGCCCCAATTGCGCGAATTGCGGTAAGGCGGGCACATGAGCAAGCGGGATGGACAAATAGCGCCGATCCGCGGCCCGGAGGAGTTCGCTGCGGCCTTTGCGGTGTCGCGCCAGGTCGTCGACCGGCTTGCCGTCTACGAATCCCTGCTGCGGCAATGGCAGAAGACCATCAATCTGGTGGCGCCCAGCACGTTGGATGCGGTCTGGCACCGCCATTTCGCGGACTCGGCCCAGCTGGTGGCGCTGGCTCCGCGCGCACGCACGTGGGTCGATCTGGGGTCGGGAGCGGGGTTTCCGGGGCTGGTGGCGGCGATCATGCTGGCGGGGGTGCCTACCACCTCCCTCGCTGTTGCGGCTCCCCCCACCCCTAGCCCCTCCCCGCAAGGGGGAGGGGGACCCTCGCGAAGGATCGTCGAACTTCCGAGAATGACGCTGATCGAGAGCAATGCGCGCAAGTGCGCGTTCCTGCGCGAGGTCGTGCGCCAGACCGGGGTCGCGCAGAGCGTGTCTGTGGATATCCTGTCGACAAGAATCGAGGCTGCGGCGACTCAAGCTAGTTTGGCCGGGCCGGACGTGGTCGCGGCGCGGGCATTGGCATCGCTGAGCAGGCTGTTGGAGCTCTCCGCGCCGCTATTTGCGTCTCGCACGGTCGGCCTGTTCTTGAAGGGCCGCGACGCCGCAACGGAGCTCGAGGCTGCCAGAAAATCGTGGAGTTTCAACGCTGAATTGATCCCCAGCCGCACCGAGGCCGGGGCCCATGTGGTCGCCGTCCGCGACCTCGAGCCACAGGGCAAAGCCAAAGGATCGATCCCGTGAGCCGCGCAACTTCCCCATCCGGTCTGCGCGTCCTTGCCATCGCCAACCAAAAGGGCGGCGTCGGCAAGACCACTACGGCCATCAACCTGGGCACCGCGCTCGCCGCGGTCGGCGAGGGAGTGCTCATCTTCGATCTCGACCCGCAGGGCAACGCCTCCACGGGTGTCGGCATTGCCGAGGATGCCCGGCCCGTCACCAGCTTCGATGTGCTGTCCGGCAGGTCGACGATCGCCAAGGCTGCGATCCGCACCCTGGTGCCCAATCTGGGCCTGGTGCCGGCCAATGCCGACCTTGTGGGCCTGGAATCGGAGATGATGGCGGAGGCGAACCGGCCATTCCGGCTGCGGGATGCGGTTGCGGCGCTGATTGCCGATCAGAAGGCGCGGCCGGCGGAGGTGCCGTTCAGCTACCTCCTGATCGACTGCCCGCCTTCCCTCAACCTGCTCACCCTCAACGCCATGGTCGCGGCGCATGCGGTGCTGGTGCCCGTGCAGTGCGAGTTCTTTGCGCTGGAGGGCATCTCGCAGCTCAAGCAGACCATCGACCAGATCAAGGCCACGCTCAACCCGGGCCTCGAGATCCAGGGCGTGGTGCTGACCATGCACGATGCGCGTACGAGCCTGTCGAAGGAGGTAGCGACCGAGGTGCGCGCCTTCTTCGGGGCCAAGGTCTACGAGACCATGATCCCGCGCAACGTGCGTGTGGCCGAGGCGCCCTCGCACGGCAAGCCGATACTGCTCTATGACTACGATTGCCCGGGCAGCCAAGCCTACATCAAGCTCGCCACCGAGATCATCGAGCGCGAGCGGCAGCTGAGGGCGGCGTAGGCGCAGGTTGGGTCTGCCGAGCGCAGGCCCAACAGACTTGACCCTTCTGAGGAAACGACTGCCCATGGCGATCCCTCTGCAAAAAGGCCGACTCGGGCGCGGGCTTGCCTCTCTGATCGGCGAGAGCCCGCAAGCCGAGGCACATCTGCCCGCTCACGGCGAGCAGCGGCTGCTTTCGATCGACCAGCTGCATCCGGGTCCCTTCAACCCGCGGCGAACCTTTGCCGAGGCCGAACTCGCGGAGCTTGCCGACTCGATGCGCAGCCGCGGGCTGCTGCAGCCGATCATTGCCCGCCCCGACGCCCAACGTGGCGGCTACGAGATCGTGGCCGGCGAGCGGCGCTGGCGGGCGGCGCAAAAGGCGGCGCTGCACAGTGTGCCCGTGATCGTGCGCGACCTCTCGGACGTCGAGGCGGCCGAGTTTGCGTTGATCGAGAACGTGCAGCGCTCCGACCTCAATCCGATCGAGGAAGCTGCCGGCTACAGCGAGCTGATGGAACGCTTCGGCTATACGCAGGAGCAGGTGTCGGAGGTGGTGGGCAAGAGCCGCAGCCACCTTGCCAACATGTTGCGCCTGCTGAAGCTGCCCATGCCGGTGCAGGTGCTGCTGCAGGAAGGCAAGCTGACCGCCGGCCATGCGCGGGCTCTCATCGGCCACGACGATGCGATGTCCATCGCGCGGCGCATCGTCGAGGAGGACCTCAACGTGCGCGAGGTCGAGCTGCTGGTGCAGGAGCAGCAGAAGGATGGCGAAGGCAGCGGGAAATCCAAATCGAAGCCGGCCCGCGACAAGGATGCCGACACGCGCGCGTTCGAGAAGGACATGACGGATGCGCTGGGGCTGAGGGTCGAGATCCGGCGCGGCTCGGGCGAGAGCGGCCAGCTCACCATCAGCTTCGGCAACTTCGACCAGCTCGAGTACATCCGCAACCGGCTGGTCAATCCGCGGCTGTAGGCGAGGCCGCGACTTTCGGTTGGCGGAGTTCGGAAGCAGCGCTCGGGGGTTCTTTCGCGGGCGCGCTGCGCATAGGCAGCGTCAACACGGCCCTGAGGCCGGGTGCGTTGTCCTCGAGGCGAATAGTGCCGCCGTGCAGCCGGGCAACTGCGGCGACGAGGCTCAGCCCCAAGCCGCTGCCCGGGCGCGAGCGGCTCTTCTCCAGGCGAACGAAGCGCTGCAGTGCGCGCTCGCGGTCTTGCGGCGCGACGCCCGGCCCGCGATCGGCGACGACGATCTCGATCGCGTCGCCGGCGCGCGAGAGCGAGATGTCGATGCTGCGGCGGGTCGCGCCGTCCGCCTCGGGCTTGGCATCGTCGACCGAATATTTGATCGCGTTGTCGACCAGGTTGGCGACCGCCTGGCCGACGAGCTCCCGATTGGCAGTGAGGGTGAGGCCCTTCCGGGCGTTCACATCGAGGCGCAGGCCCGCCTCTTCCGCGACCGGTTCGTAGAGCTCGGCGACGTCGGCGATGACCGAGGCGGGATCGAGCGGTTCCATACTCTCGGCCACCGCGCCGGCTTCGAGCCGGGCGATCAGCAGCAGCGAGTTGAAGGTCTTGATGAGATCGTCGGCCTCCTCGATGGTCTTGACGAGGCCGTCGCGGTAGGAGGCCGGGTTGTCCGGATCCCTGAGCGCTGCCTCGGCGCGATTGCGCAGGCGGTTGAGCGGCGTCTTGAGGTCGTGGGCGATGTTGTTGGAGACCTCGCGCAGGGCGACCATCAGCTCCTCGATGCGGCCGAGCATGGCGTTGAGGCTCTCGGAAAGGCGATCGAGCTCGTCGCCCGAGCCGTCGAGCGGGATGCGCTTCGAGAGATCGCCCGCCATGATGGTGCGGCTCGTTTCCGTGACCGCCTCGATGCGTCGCAGGACGCTGCGACTGACGGCGAGGCCGGCGCCGATGCCGAGCAGGGCGAGCAGCACGATGCTCCACAGTCCGAGTTGGCCCATGGTGCCGGCGAAGCGATGCAGGTCCTCGATGTCGCGGCCGACGATCAACACCAGCCCGCCTGGAACCGGCAGCGAGACGCCGACGGCATGGCGTTGCGCGCGGCCGCCTTCCTCTCCGGCGCGCGCGTAGTTGAAGAGGGCGCCACGCTGTGCGGCCTCGAACTCCGGAGGCACGCGATTGAGGTTGCCCGCGACCTTGCGGCCCGCGGTATCGACGAGAAGGTAGAGGCTCGAGCCCGGCTGCGTGGAGCGCTGCGCGATGACGGATGCGAGGCGCTCGACCCCTCCGGCCTGGAACTGCTCGCGCAATCCGGTGACCTCTGCCTCCAGCGTCTCGATGACCTTGTTGGTGAGGAGGTCGTTGGCGCGCCAGGCAACGAAGCCGACGACCAGGCCCGCCGCCAGGACGAAGGCGCCCATGTAGGCGAGCGTCAGGCGAAACGGGGTCGAGCTGAGAAGTCTAGTCAGCGCCGTCACGGATCATGTATCCGGCGCCGCGCACGGTGTGCAGCAGCGGCTTGGCGAAGCCCTTGTCGATCTTGCCCCTGAGGCGCGAGATGTGGACGTCGATGACGTTGGTCTGCGGGTCGAAGTGATAGTCCCACACGTTCTCCAGCAGCATGGTGCGCGTCACCACCTGGCCGGCGTGCTTCATCAGGTACTCGAGCAGGCGGAACTCGCGCGGCTGCAGCAGGATCGGGTCGCCCGCGCGCGTCACCTTGTGGGAAAGGCGGTCGAGCGAGAGGTCGCCGACGCTGTAGCGCGTGGTCTGCTCCTCGGGCGCCGGACGCCGGACCAGGGCCTCGATGCGGGCAAGCAGCTCGGTGTAGGCGTAGGGCTTGGTGAGATAGTCGTCGCCGCCGGCGCGCAGGCCTTTGACGCGGTCATCGACCTCGCTCAGGGCGGAGAGGATCAGCACAGGAGTGCGCGCGCCCTCGGCACGCAGCGTCTGCACCACGGACAGCCCGTCGCGGCGCGGCAGCATGCGGTCGACGATGAGCACGTCGTAGCCGCCCTCGCGGGCCATCGCCAGGCCGCTCTCGCCGTCGCCGGCGATGTCGGTGGTGTGGCCGCTCTCCCGCAGCGAGCGCTGCAGGAACTGGGCAGTCTCACGATCGTCTTCGACTACGAGCACGCGCATGGGACGGATCGACGGTTGGCTTTGCAGCAAGGAGTCACGCATTCGGCAGGCCTCAATCTAGCGCCAAAAAGTAAAGCGGGGCGACCTGCTCGCGTAGGGAACAGGCCGCCCCGCCTTGGCACACCATGGAGGTGGTGCTTCAGCTTTTCTTAAGCTGCACCGCCACGAAGCGAGTCTGATCGCCCGACTTGACCCGCATCAGCACGGCCTTGCGCCCGAGCTTGGTGGCATCCTTGATGCCGTTGGCAAGGTCCTCCGGCTTCTTCACGCTGGTCCCGCCGACCTCGAGGATCACATCGCCGGACTTGATGCCTTTCTGGGCCGCGTCGGAGGCACCGTCGATGTTGGTGATCACGACGCCGTCCTTGTTGGCGCCCGTGCCCGGGGCGACGGTCAGGCCCAGCTGGTCCATCTCCGTGCCTTTCGGCTCCACCGCGGGATCGGGCTTGCCGGTCTCGGCCTTGGCCAGCTCCTTGCCCGACGGGAACTTGCCGAGCTTGACGGAGACGTTCTGCTCCTTCTGGCCGCGCAGGACACGCACGTCGACCTTGCTGTTGGGCGAGAAGCCCGCGATCTGCCTGGCGAGGTCGCGGCTGTCGTCGATCTTGTTGCCGTTGACCGACAGGATGGCGTCGCCGTTCTTGAGACCGGCCTCCTCGGCGGGACCCGCAGCGGTGACCTCGGTGACCAGCGCACCCTTGGGCTCGGTCAGGCCGAGGCTCGCAGCCGTATCCTCGTCGACGTTCTGGATCTTGACGCCGAGCCAGCCGCGGTTGACGGAGCCGGAAGAGCGCAGCTGAGACACGACGTCGGTGACCGTGCGCGAGGGGATCGCGAAGGCGATGCCGACGTTGCCGCCCGACGGGCTGTAGATGGCGGTGTTGACGCCAACCACCTCGCCGTCGAGGTTGAAGGTCGGGCCGCCCGAGTTGCCGCGGTTCACCGCCGCGTCGATCTGCATGTAGTCGTAGGGACCCGAGCCGATGTCGCGGCCCTGTGCCGAGACAATGCCGGCCGTGACCGTGCCGCCGAGACCGAACGGATTGCCGACGGCCACGACCCAGTCACCGACGCGCGGCTGCTTGTCGGCGAACTTGACGAACGGGAAGGTCTGCGACGACTTGATCTTCAGCAGCGCGATGTCGGTGCGCGGGTCGGCGCCGACGAGCTCTGCCTCGTACTTGTTGTCCTTGTCGAAGCTCACCTGGATCTTGCTGGCGTTGTCGATCACGTGGTTGTTGGTGACGACGTAGCCGTCAGGGGAGATGACGAAGCCCGAGCCTTGAGCCAGCGAGGGTCGCATATTGGGCTGGCCGCCGCCTTTGCCCCAGTCCTTGGGCAGGTTCTTGAAGAACTCGTTGAATGGATGGTCATCCGGCAGATCCGGCATGAGGTCCTTCGGGCTGAAGCCCTTCGGATTTGCCCCCTTCGGCGTTGCGGGACCCTGTGCAACCTTGGGGCTGCCATTGGTGACGTTGACGCTGACGACGGCCGGCTTGACGCGCTCGACGATGTCGGCGAACGACAAGGGCGCACGTCCCGGCATCTGGATGCCGACGTCGGCCTTTTGCGCCAGCACGGCCGAGCGGGGTAGCCCGAGCCCGACCACTCCGGCCAGCGCCACGCCGGCCAGCGCGGAAGCGTATGCCAGGCGCCGCGTCCTGAGCCGCGCGGCGTCATGGTTGGGAGAATGGAGCTGCATGCGTTCGACCTCGGAGTGAGCGTTTGCGATGAATGGTGGCGACTCTGTCCTGAGAGCATATAGGTGGGCCGGCCTTACCGTGGCCTTTCGGGGCTATTAAAAGTTGGTAATAATCGAGCCATGGCCATGAGAATCAGAACCTTTGGGGCAATGGCGCGGGCGCTGAAGCGGCGCGCGGCCTTGGGTCTGGCGGCGCTGGTTTGCGTGGTCGCGGGGCCGCTCTCGTCGTTTGCCTGGCAGTCGCGACCCAGCTTTCCGGCAGTCGCGACGGTGGAGCCGGTGGCGGTGTTCGGCAGCGACGACCGCGGGCCGCTGCCGGCCAAGTACCGGGAGGTGCGCGAGAAGATCGGATTGCTGTTCAGCGTACGCGGACGGTCCGTATGCACGGCGTTCTGCGTGGCCAGCGACGTGGTGGCGACGGCCGGCCACTGCCTGCTCAAGATCGCCGGCGAAAAGGCCCCGCGCATCGGCGATTTCTGGTTCCTGCGCAACTACGACACCGTGCGCGAGATCTCCCATATCGCGGGCCACGGCAACGGCACGGCAGCCGTGAACGTGATGTCGGGCGCGATGACGCTAAGCGTGCGGCCGCCGATCCAGGCAACGAGCGACTGGGCGCTGGTGCGGCTGGCGCGGCCCGCATGCACGAAGGGCGTGCTGCCGGTGCGCACCATGAGCGTCGACGAGATCGTCAAGGAGGCCGATGCCAAGCGCGTGTTCCAGATTTCCTATCATCGCGACTATGTGCCCTGGAAGCTCGCCTACGCGCGGCCGTGCGGCGTGTCCAAGAAGTTCGACACGGCAGACTGGAGCACGATCGCGCAGGATTTCGCCGATCCCGACGCTCTGATCCTGCACACCTGCGACACCGGTGGCGCCTCCTCGGGCTCGCCTCTGCTGCTCGACAGCGCGGAGGGGCCGGAGGTGATCGGCATCAACGTCGGCACCTACGTGCAATCCAAGGTGCTGATGCAGGAAGGCAAGGTGATGAAGCGGCTCAAGGCGGACGCGGTGGCCAACACGGCGGTGGCGGCGGGTGCGTTCGCTGCCAAGCTCGAGGCGTTCCGCGGCGCGCCGCTGCTGACGAGCCCGGCGCAAGTGCGTGAGCTGCAGACGCTGCTGCATGGCCGGCAGCTGTTCACCGGCAAGAGCGACGGCACCTACGGCGCCGAGCTGCGCACGGCGATCGAGAGCTACGAGAAGGCCGAGGGCCTGCAGGTGACGGGGCTCGCGACGATGACGATCCTGAAGCGGCTGGGCGGCAGCGGCGTGGTCGAGCCGACCAAGGGCGAGCGCAAGACGACGCGGCGGACCAGGATCTGAGCTCCGGCCGGAGCATCTCACGCTGGCGGGCGTTTCAGGAGCGCGTCGAGACGCTGCTGCTCAGCTGATGTCAGCTGGCTCGGCTGTTGGTTGGCGCCGCCGGCTTGCGCGCGCCGCTGGCGGGTGCGGCGGAAGAGGTAGAGGGCGATCCCGACAAGCAGCAGGAGCGGTGCGGCCCACAGCACGAACGTGTGCAGCTTGAGCGGCGGGCGCAGGAGCACGAACTCGCCGTAGCGGGCCTCGACGAAGGCGAGCACGGCCGCGTCTGAATCGCCGGCGGCGAGGCGCTCGCGCACGAGGACGCGAAGGTCGCGGGCGAGCTCGGCGTTGCTATCGTCGATCGACTGGTTCTGGCAGACCAGGCAGCGCAGCTCCTGGCTGATCCTGCGCGCGCGGGCCTCGAGCGCGGGGTCCTTGAGCATCTCGCCGGGCTCGACGGCGTGGGCGGGGGAGAGGGCGTAAAAAAGGGCGATGAGCGCGGTGACGACGAGAATGGCGACGGAAACGTGTACTGGGTCCCGGCCTCCGCCGGGATGACGCTTGGGGTGAGGGCGCAGCACAAACATGACCCGATCACTCTGCCGGGGAAGGTGCGGGGCGGCGGGCGCGGCGGGGTGCGCCGATGCGCAGGCGACGGTCGGAGAGGGAGAGGGCGCCGCCGAGCGCCATGACGAGGGCGCCGAGCCAGATGAGCCGCACCAGCGGGTTGAAATAGAGGCGCACGACGAAGCCGCTGCCGTCCGTCATCTCGTCGCCGAGCACCGCGTAGAGGTCGCCGGAAATCGCAACGTGGATGGCGGCTTCCGTGGTCGCCTGGCGGGGGGCGTCGTAAATGCGCTTGGAGGGGGTGAGCTCGGTCACGGCAGCGCCGCCGCGCGACACGGCGAGGAGGCCGACCTGCTCCTTGTAGTTGGCGCCTTGCGAGGGCGCGACGCCGCGGAAGGTGAGCTCGTAGCCGGCAATCTCAGTACGGTCGCCGGGCTTCATGGCGACGACGCTCTCGCTCTGCCAGGCGGATGTCGCGACGATGCCGATCACGCTGAGGCCGATACCGGCATGCGCCAGCATCCCGCCATAGGCCGAGCGCGGCAGCGAGCGGGCGCGGCGCAGCACCTCCTCGTTGCCGGCGGCGAACAGCTTCACCCGCGCTCCCCATTCGCATAGCGCGCCCCCCACGACCCATACGCCGAGCGCGATGCCGAACGGTGCGAGCCACGGCCCGCGCCAGAATAGCGCGAACGAGATGACGAGCATCACGAGGGCCGCAAGCGCCGCCGCGGACAGGCGCTGCAGCGCGCCGGCGAGGTCGCCGCGTTTCCAGGCGAGGAACGGCCCGAGCGGCATCGCCAGCAGCAGCGGCAGCATGACGGGCACGAAGGTGAGATTGAAGTAGGGCGGGCCGACGGAGATCTTGGCACCCGTCAAGGACTCGAGCAGCAGCGGATAGAGCGTGCCGATGAAGACGGTCGCGCAGCCGGTGGTGAGCAGGATGTTGTTGAGGACGAGGGCGCCCTCGCGGCTGATGGGAGCGAACAGGCCGCCTTGCTCTAGACGCGGCGCACGCCAGGCGTAGAGCGCGAGCGAGCCGCCGACGAGCAGCCCCATGATGGCGAGGATGAAGACGCCGCGCCTGGGATCGACGGCGAACGCGTGCACGGAAGTGAGGACGCCGGACCGCACCAGGAAGGTGCCCATCAGGGACAGCGAGAAGGCGAGGATGGCGAGCAGGATGGTCCACACCTTGAGCGCCTCGCGCTTCTCCATGACGAGCGCGGAGTGCAGCAGCGCGGTGGCGGCGAGCCACGGCATGAACGAGGCGTTCTCGACCGGGTCCCAGAACCACCAGCCGCCCCAGCCGAGCTCGTAGTAGGCCCACCAGGAGCCCATGGCGATGCCGAGGGTGAGGCAGATCCAGGCCGCGAGCGTCCATGGTCGCACCCAGCGCGCCCAGGCGGCGTCGGTGCGGCCTTCGATCAGCGCGGCGACGGCGAACGAGAAGGCGATCGAGAGGCCGACGTAGCCGGCGTAGAGGAACGGCGGATGGAAGGCGAGCGCGGGGTCCTGCAGGATCGGATTGAGGCCGCGGCCCTCGGGCTGCGGCGGTATGCGCGTGAACGGATTGGACGCGAGTACGATGAAGGCGAGGAACGCAACGGCGATGCCCGACTGCACGGCGAGGACGTTGGCGCGCAGCGTCGCCGGCAGGTTGCCGCCGAACAGCGCGACGGCGGCGGCGAAGCTCGCGAGGATCAGGACCCACAGCAGCATCGAGCCCTCATGGTTCCCCCACACGCCCGAGACCTTGTAGAGGAGCGGCTTCATCGAGTGCGAGTTGGACCACACGCTCTCGACCGAGAAGTCGGAGGTAACGTAGGCGTGCGTGAGGGAGAGGAAGGCGATGGTGATGAGAGTGAGCTGGGCGAGCGCGGCGGGCTCGCCGACCGCCATCAGGCGCGGCTCGCGCACGTGCGCTCCCCAGGCGGGGAGGACCATCTGCACGATGGCGACGCCGAGCGCCAGGATCAGCGCGAAATGGCCGAGTTCGGTGATCATGAAGCGGGCACCAAGTCACCCCCACCAGGCGCGCCGAATGAGTTAGCTCCGTCGGTCGAGCGCTTGGTTGGACGGGAGCGCAAGATCGGAGCTAACTCATGGCGCGCCGTCCTCCCCCCTCGAGGGGGAGGGGCAGATCGCGGCGCGCGCATCGATCCCAATCGGTCGGTCAATTGGTCACGCTGCCCTTGGAGTCCTTGCCGGAATGCTTCCAGACGCCCTGCTCCTTGAGGGCCTTGGCGACCTCGGGCGGCATGTAGTTCTCGTCGTGCTTGGCGAGCACGGTGTCGGCCAGGAAGCGGCCGGCGGGATCGAGCTTGCCCTCGGCTACGACGCCCTGGCCCTCGCGGAAAAGATCGGGCAGGAGGCCGGTGTAGGTGACGGCGATGGTCTTGGCGGTGTCGGTGATGGCGAACTCGACCGAGGTGCCGACGCCGCGCTTGACGCTGTCTTCGGCGACGAGACCACCGAGGCGGATGCGCTTGCCGGCGGGAATCTGCTTCTGCGCCACCTCGCTCGGCGTGTGGAAGAAAATGATCGTGTCGCGGAGCGCAACGGCGACCAGCAGCACGGCGGCCGAGAGGACGGCGACGCAGACGGCGATCAAGGTGGCGCGGCGCTGCTTGCGGGTCATCGAAGGGGTTGCCTCGATTGAGCGGCTGGATTCCCCCCACCCCTGGCCCCTCCCCGCAAGGGGGAGGGGAATCCACGCGCTCTCATCATCCGCAAAATCATGAGTCGAGTCCCAGGGTTTTTGCGAGCGCAGCGAGGGCTGCCTGAGCGGCCGCGTCGGCGGGGAAGTTCTTGCGCGCCTCAGCCAGCGCAGTGCGCGCATCCTGGCTGCGACCGAGGACGGCATAGGCGTTGATCAGGCGCTGCCAGCCGGCGAGGTCGCGGCCGTCGCGCCTGAGACGCTCGGCGAGGCCGTCCACCATCCCGGCAATCATCTTGGTACGGTCCTGTGGCGAGAGCTTCTCGGCGGCGGCGATATCTTCGGCGCTGGGGCCGGGCGCTCGGGGGTCAGGCTTGTCGACGCCGGCGATGCGGCGTCCGACGTCGGCGATGCGGCTCTCGACGGCGGCGCGCCACGGTGCGTCGGCGGGCGCGTCCGACAATAGAGCGCGGTAGTCGGAGAGTGCGGGCTCGAGCTTGCCGTCCTGCTCCTTGGCCAGCGCCAGCCAGAAGCGGGGCTCGGGCCGGCCCGGCTCCAGCGCCAGGATCCTCTCGTAGGCCGCGCGGGCCTCCTCGGTGACAATGCCGTCGGCGGCGAGGACGGCCGACTCGGCGAGGCCAGCGAGCCGGCGGACGGTCTCGCCCTTGAGGCGCGCGGCGCGCGCATAAGCATTGGCGGCGTCGCGGAAGCGCTCGAGCTTGTAGTAGACGGGCGCGATCACGTCCCAGCCGTCGCCGTCCTCGGGATGCTCGCGCAAGCGTGCCTCGACCTTGGCGACGAGGTCGCTTATCTGGGCCCGCTCGATCGGCATCTGCGTGCGCGCCGTGGCCGGGAACGACGGCAGCCCCGGCGAGCCGTGCGTGAGGTAGAGGGCAAGGGTGAAGAGGGGGATGGCGGCGGCCGTGGCGAGGGCGACGGTGGCGCGCTTGGATTCGGGGAGCGGAGGCGGAGGCGACTGGGCGTCCATGCGGTCCGCGCTCGCCAGAAGCCGGCGGGCGACCTCGACGCGGGCACCCGCAGCCTCGCCGTTATCGACGAGTCCGCGCGTGCGCTCATCCTCGATCTCCTCGAGCTGGTGGCGGTAGACGGCAAGCGCCCCGCTATCGAGCTCATCCCGACGTGCAGGACGCGCAAGCGGAAGGAGCACGGCTGCAAGCGCTGCCGCAGTCATGAGAGCGAAAGCAATCCACAGGAGCATGAGCCGCGCGAGGTTGGTGCGAAGTGACCGCAAACCTAGCAATTGACTGCAATAGGATGGGGAAGAATTGGTGGCAAGGCGGGTCGTCGCGTCGGATCAAGTGTCGCGGACCCGACTGCCCTGCAGTGGAAAATCCAGTCCTGGCAAGGCGATACGGGGAATACTGATCACGGTTTAGTGAACATTCCGGGTAACCAGTCCTTAGCGACTGGGGCGCCAGACCAGTGAAGCTCAAGCTAAGCCTTGAGCGGGGAGAACCATCAGAAACTGCTGGACTAACGCCTTGGGGGGCGAGCTGCCACGATGCAACCGGCACGTGAGCGTACTACGTCGAATGCTGTTCTTGAAGCTATGAAGGCTGATAGCCCTGACGGGCCCCATGCCAATTGGAAGACTGTCGATCTCGACCGCGGCGAGGTGCTCTTCACTGTCGGTGACAGGGTGCGCTACGCCTTTTTCCCTATCGGCTGCGTCCTGTCCTCTCTCGCCGGCTTGACAGATGGGTCGACCCTGGAAGTCAGCATGTTTGGCCCGGAGGGTGCCGCCGGCGTCCTCGGCGCAGTCGGCAGCTGCGACGCCTCGACGAAGGTTGTCGTGCTGGTGAGCGGCAAGGCCGTGCGTGTGCCTGTCCGCTGGTTGCGCGCCGAGTTCGGCCGCAGCGAGAGAGTTCGCTCGGCCCTCTTGCGGCACATCGAGAACGTCTACTATCAGGCTCAACAATCAGCGCTATGCGCGTCGCGCCACTCCGTCGAGGCGCGGCTGGCGCGCTGGCTGCTCTCGATTCAGGACCGCGCGCATTGCCGCAATGTGCGGTTTACGCACGAATTCGTCGCGGGCCACTTGGGCGTCAACAGAACGAGCGTGACCCTGGCGGCCGCCGAGCTGCAGCGTGCCGGCATCATCACCTATCGCCGCGGTGTTCTGTCGATCATCGATCGTGACGCCCTGGAGAAGACATCGTGCGAATGCTACGGCGCGATTCGCGACCGCATGCGCCGTCTGTTGCGCTGAACTTCGGGTTCCTGTGTTGGGTCGACAACAGACGCGCGCAATTTTTCGCGCTTTAGTGTGAACGCTGGAGGCCAGCAAGGGAGAGGGTCGAGTCCGAGGCCAAAGTCGGACCCCGTGCAAGGCCGCCTGCAATGTGATCCGGAGAAAGCGAGTCAATATTGCGGCTCCGGGCAGCGGCTCCAATTGCAGACTAGATACCATGTGTTCGCAGCGGTTTTTCAAGGGCCTCGCCTGCTTGCGGGTGAGGGACTTGCTTGCGCAGAAGATTGCGGCCGGCGAGTGGGATGCCGGCAAGGAGTTGCCGAGCGAGAGCGTGCTTGCGCACCAATTCGGTGTGAGCTGCGGGACGGTCCGCAGCGCGCTGGAACTCCTCGAGCGTGAATGCACGATCGTTCGAAAGTACGGCCACACCTTCGTTGCCGCGGCCGAGTCCGATCATCGCGAGATTCGCGTGGGGCCCCATGAAGCGTGCGATGCCGGCGCGCCGTCCGAGGTCGAGTCGAAGCCCGTGACCGAGGGCTGGCCGGACGAGACGGAGTGCGTGCGGTTGCACTTGAGATCGACCGACCGCGTGTTTCGCACCTGGCGCGTGCACTTCGCGATGGGGGTGCCGTTCATGGCGGAGCGCACGACGCTTGCCGCAGCGTTGTTTCCGGGGCTCGCCGACAGCGCATTTCCACCGCACGGCATCCTCGACCTCGCCCGCATGCGAGGGATTGCACTTGGCGCAGCACATGAGAATGCGTCGATCGCCGCGGCGTCGGCGGAGGCGCGAGAGGTTCTGGGCGTCGAGGAGGGATCGCTCGTCCTCGTCCTCGATCGCGTGGTGACGACACGCGACGGTCGGCCGGCCGAGTGGCGCGTGGCCGAGTGCGACCTTACCAGGCAGCACTTGTCGGCCATGTCGAAAGGGGGAGGAAGCGCGGACTAAGAAAGGTCGCGTTCAGCGCTTGCCGACATCAGGCAAGCCAGAGGGCTGTCGAACTCCAGTCGTTCGCAGCGCTTGGACCAGGTCTCGATGGAATACCCGACCGAGCATTGCCCGGTGGTCCGCGAGGTCAGCTGCAGGCGCAAGCCGCAACGCGGGCAGAACGTCTCTCGGGCTTGGGTTTGCGCATCACGAGCAGCGGAGTTGACGGCCTCACGCATCGACAACACCCTCGAGATTTAAGACGTTAGTCTTGTAGCATATTTCCGACGTCTGGCAGTGCGGCAATAAGGCCAACCGGGGCGGTGGGGATATCCTGGGCGCGGCATATGACGCAGGCTTCGTAATTGCGTGGAATGCGAGTTCCGTCAAGGCCTTCGAATGTAAAGCGACTTCCGGTAGAGCCGGCTCAAAATGAAAACCACCCCGGCCGTTGGGCCGGGGCGGGAGAAATCGAGAGCGACGGTGGCGAGCGTGGGCCGGAGCCTCAGGCAACCGGGGTCCAGGTGCCGTCCGGATTGCGGCAGGCGGTGCCGCGCATGGCCTGGGGACGGCCGTCGATGTACACCCTGTGCGTGTAGTCGCGGCAGTCATTGCCGCCGCGCTTGTAGGGTGCGTCGGGGATCACCTCGCCGTAGCGGCCATTGTCCGGATTGCGCCAGCGCACGGGACGGCCGGAGGAGCCGCGTTCCCACGCATCGAGCTCGGCCTGTCGGGCAAGCTCGCGGTCGCGGGCGTCGAGCGAGCGGCCAATCTCGTTGCCGACGATGCCGCCGACCACGGCGCCGGCGAGCGTGGCCGCGACGCGGCCGCCGCCTTGCCCAAACTGATTGCCGATGACACCGCCGGCAATGGCTCCGACCACCGTGCCGGAATCCTGTTTGCTCACATCAGGACCACAGGCCGGAACGGCCACGAGGGCGGCAAGTGCTGCAGCCAGCGAAACAGCTTTCATGAGGAACTCCCCGTCCTTGCCCAGGAACGCCGTCACTGCCGCATACGTGTGCGGAATCCCCACATTCTCCCCATCCGACATTCGCAATCGGATTCGGGCGAAAGTACGGCCCCTGACCTCCCCGAGCCCCGTAGAATCGCCCAGATTCGCGATTCACAAACACTCGCGACACTAAAGCTCCGGTTGTATGGGGGTCAAGTCGCCAGCGGGAGGATCAGCCGCGCGGACAGGCCGCCGTGCTCGGAGCGGGCGAGCTCCAGCTTGCCGCTGTAGGAGTGGGCGAGGTCGGCGACGATGGAATGGCCGAGGCCGGAGCCCGGCTTGGTCTCGTCGAGCCGCCGGCCGCGGATGACGGGATCGGCCATCTGCTCGGGCGTGAGGCCGGGCCCGTCGTCGTCGACGCGGATCTCGAGCCAGTGCCCGGCGCCGTTGCCGGAATCGGGCAGCGGGCTAGCGGCCAAGATGACCTTGGATCGCGCCCACTTGGAGGCGTTGTCGAGCAGGTTGCCGAGCATCTCCTCCAAATCCTGGCGTTCCCCCTGGAAGCGGGTGCCAGGCGAGCAGTCCGTGGAAAAGGACAGCTGCTTGTCGTGATAGATGCGCTCCAGCGCGCGAATGATCGACTCGCTGACGGGACGCACCTCGGTGACCCGGCCGATGACCCCGACGCGCGCCGCCATGCGCGCGCGGTCGAGGTAGAGGTTGACCTGGTCGGTCATGATGTCGGCCTGCTCGGTGACCTTGCGCGCGAGCGGGCTCTGGTCGTCGCGCGCCTCGTTGCGGATCACGGCAAGCGGAGTCTTGAGGGCGTGAGCAAGGTTGCCGACGTGGGTGCGTGCCCGCTCGACGATCTCCTGGTTGGATTTCAGAAGCGCATTGAGCTCCTGCTGCAGCGGCCTGATTTCCTGGGGCAGCCCTACGTCGAGGCGTGTGGCGTCGCCGGAGCGAATGGCAGTCAGACCCTTCTCCACCTTGGCGAGAGGAAACAGACCGAAGCGCACCTGGAACAGGGTGAGGGCAAGGAAACCGATGCCCGCCAGAGACAAGGCGAGCGCGAGCCGCGTGCGGAAGTTGCGCAGGCTCGTGTCGACCTCCCCCAGCGTGCCGGCGATGGCCACCGAGTAGCGCTGCGCCATCTTGCCTTCGCCGAACACGTAGATGGTCTCGGCGACGCGCAGGCGCTGCTCCAGCGGCCCGTCGAGGCTGGCGATGCGAACCTCGCGCTCGTTGGGCTCGACGTTGTTCTCGCTCGGCAGCGGTATCGACATGTCGGCGAGCGAGCGCGACTTGATCTCGCGGCCAGGCCTGCCGTCGAGCGGCTTGATCTGCCAGTACCAGCCGGAATGGGTGACCTCGAACAGAGGCTCGCCCACGTCCTTGGGGTCGCCGGGCTCCTGGTCGCCGTGGTCGATGGTGTCGGACAGCACGACGGTGAGCAGGACGGTCAGGCGGCGGTCGAAGCTGGTCGCCACCTCCTGCGCGTACAGCGAATAGATGATGGCGCCCGCGATCGGCAGCGCCAGCAGGGTCCAGGCCACGGCGGTAGCAAACAGCCGGAAGGCGAGCGAGTTAGTTGTCATCGACCTCGCGCGAGAGCCGGTAGCCGAGACCGCGGATGGTCTTGATCATGTCCGGCGGAATCTTCTTCCTGAGGCGACCGATGAACACCTCGATGGTGTTGGAGTCGCGATCGAAGTCCTGCTCGTAGAGATGCTCGACGAGCTCGGTGCGGGATACCACGCGCTCGTTGTGGTGCATGAGGTAGGCAAGCAGGCGGTACTCATGCGAGGTCAGCTTGACCGGCTGGCCGCTCAAGGTGACGCGGGCGGTCTTGGTGTCGAGCCGCAGCGGCCCGCACTCGAGGTCGCTCCTGGCGTGGCCGGAGGCACGGCGCACCTGGGCGCGGATGCGCGCCAGCAGCTCCTCCATGTGGAAGGGCTTGGCGACGTAGTCGTCGGCGCCGGCGTCGATGCCGGTGACCTTGTCGCTCCAGCGGTCGCGGGCGGTGAGGATGATGACGGGCATCTTGCGCTCGGCCCGGCGCCACTGCTCGAGCACGCTGATGCCGTCCATCTTCGGCAGGCCGGTGTCGAGGATGACGAGGTCGTAGGGCTCGGTCTCGCCGAGGAAGTAGCCTTCCTCGCCGTCGAAGGCGGAGTCGACGGCGTAGCCCGCGTCCGTCAGCGCCGTGACGAGCTGGCGGTTGAGATCGCGATCATCCTCCACGACCAGGACGCGCAAGACACCCTCCCAGGTGTTGACCGCCACAAGGGCGGCGTAGGGGCGCGGCGAACGGGCTGCACCCGTCGCCGACGGTAGCGCCGAATCACGCCAGAGCAGTGGCGAAGGGTTCGGTGCGACCGGGCGAATATACAGGCACCGCCAGCGTTCAAGCTAGGTGGCGCCGTCACAGGCTGATGGTGAACGGACGCCGCTCGATGGGCTGGGAGGCGCGGATCCGGCCCCAGATGGCCATGGCGGTGCCTGCAACTCCACCGACAGCCTGGGCGAGGAGCACGACGTTGTCGCCGAGCTGGCGGATGAGCTCGCCGCCGATGTTGACGCCCAGCGCGGGGCCGAGGATGGGGACGACGGTCGACAGTGTGGTGATGATCGTGCCCCAGATGGTGAGGGATTGGCCCCACCACTTGGGGGTCGCAGGGGTCGAGGAATCGGGGCTGTCGGGTGTGGGCATGGGCGGGGTCCTTTCGCTGGGAAGGTCCCGGATGGCCGCGGCGCGGTCTCCGGGAATGCATTACAGCGTGGCGGCGTGGGGGGAGCCGCGGCCGTAGACGGGGCTGAGTTGGTAGACGTGCAAGCTGATGGAAGCTTGCGGGGCGCCGAAGTCGGCGGTCTGCTCGGCGGCGGTGTAGGTGAGGGTCGGCGTGCTGCTGGAGATGGTGCGCACGACGTCGGGGCCGTCGAGGATGTCGACCTCGTAGCGCTCGGTGTCCTCGGCGAGCGGGACGTCCACCGAGCCCCAGCTGTCGCCGCCGATGCGCGTGCGGCGGACCCACGAGAGGATGAGATCGCTGCCCGAGCGCGAGCCGCGGACGTGCATCGGGCTCAGGGGGCGCAGGCCGAGGCCGCGGAAGGCGTGCGTGGTGTCGAGATAGGAGGCGTCGCCGATGTTGCGGTTGGCAGGGCCGCAGCGCCAGGTGTAGGCGAGGCCGACCTCGTCGGGGCCCATGTCGACGCGCGCGAGGGCGCCGTCGAGGAGAACGAAGCGGGCGCCGGCGGCAACGGGCGAGCGCATGGCGCCTTCGGTGCCGGCCTGGCCGCGCAGGAGGAGGGAGAGCTGGTAGGTCGACGGCGCGGTGAGGACGGCGGACTGGAACTGCAGCACCTCCCATTCGCCGTCGACGTTCTCGATCGCGGCGATGTTGGCGCCCGCGAGAAGGGCGAGCTCGGTGGCGGAGCCGAGTGCGCCACCGTCGAGGCGGACGCGGAAACTGCTGGCGCGATCGAGGCGCGAGATCGGGCCGGCGGGCAAGGCGTCGAGGGTGACGCCCGTGACCGCAGGGGCGAGGGCGACGGCCTTCAGCAAGAAGTTGGAGGATTCGGGCGAGCGATAGAAGGCGATGGCGCCGGGCCAGGGGTTCTGGATGGCGGCGACGTAGCCTGCGTGCGGGGGCTCGCTGCCGGTGAGTAGCGGCAGGTCGAGGAACAGCACGAACGGCTGGCCGACGATGAGCGGCGGGGGAATGCGCGCAGGGCGCGGCGCGGGGGGTGAGCCGGTGTAGACGTCGGGGTCGATGCCGCGGGCCTCGACATCGCGGGCGCCGTGCTCGCCGATCTCGGTGATGCGCAGGAGGCGCGAGCGACCGTCGGAGGCGAAAGAGACGATGTCGCCGGGCTCGAGCGCCAACCACGACGGCGGAAGGGAGAAGGCGCCGCGCTCGCGCGCGGCCCAGGCCTCGAACAGCCAGACCTCGGCCATCTCCGCCGCCTGCTCGGCGTCGAGCACGAGCGGCAGATCGGCGACGGCAACGCGGCCGCTGTGGCCGGCGAGGCGGCGCGCCTCCTCCACCGCCGAGTCGTAGCTGCCGGCGGCGGAGATGAAGGTGAGCTTGGCCGCGGAGGGGAGATCGGTCTCCTGCGCGCGGGTGAGGGTTGCGAGCGCGGCGCCGGGGCGGCTCTCGACGAGGTCGTCGGGGATCAGCTCGGCCGCGAGGTCGCCCTGGCCGCGGTGGGTGAAGGCGATGAGGCCCTCGCTCTCGCGCGCATCGACGAAGAAGGCGAGCTGCAGCGGCTGCAGCGCCTCGCGGGCGGAGAGCACGCGATCGATGAGGAAGCCGCCGAGCATGCCGGCGAGTTGGCCGGTGTCGTAGGCGGTGAAGCCGTAGTCGTCGAGGATGGCGGCGATGGCGGCGCCGAGCGGGGCGTTGGCGAGGCGGCCGGTGACCCAGTGGCCGAGACGCCAGTTGGGGCCGTCACCCCATACCTCGGTGTTGGTGGGGAAGGCGGGATAGGGCCGCGCATCCCAGCAATAGACGTGGACGTGGTCGAGATCGACCATGCGCCCGCCGTAGACGGAGGAGACAGGGTTGGCGCCGGCGATATAGCCGGCGTCGGCCGGATCGAGGGCCTCGTGGAAGGCCTGCAGATAGCGGCGCTGCATGAAGTCGTCGCGCGTGCCTCGCGAGTAGTAGGGCAGGAACGACTCCGAGCTCTTGGGATCGATGAAGACGTTGGGCTGGTTGGCGCCCTTGTCGACCGCGGGGCAGCCGAGCTCGGTGAACCAGAATGGCTTGGACTGCGGCACCCAGGCGGTGGGCGAGCCGGACTCGACGCCGCCCGGGCGATTGAAGTGCTGGCTCAGCCACCAGGAGCGGATGTCCTTGAAGCGGTAGACCCAGGGCTTGCCGTAGGCGCCGTCGGTGATGAGCGACCGCATCTGCGCGTCGCGGTCACCTGAGCTGGCGTAGTACCAGTCGTAGCCCTCGCCGGCGAGGATGTTGCCGCTGAGATAATCGAGGTCGTAGATCGAGGGCGCGCCGGCCAGGCGGTCGGCGTGGCTCGAGCCGTCGCGCCAGTCGGAGAGGGGCCAATAGACGTCGATGGCGACGGCGTCGATGTCGGCGGAGGACCACAGCGGGTCGAGGTGGAAGTGGACGTCGCCGGTGCCGTCGGCGGGCTGGTGGCCGAAGTATTCGGACCAGTCGGCGGCGTAGCTGACCTTGGTGCCGGAACCCAGGACGGTTTTGACGTCGGCGGCGAGGGCTGCGAGCGCGGCCACGAACGGATAGGTGCTGGCGCTGTCGCGCACCCAGGTGAGGCCGCGCATCTCCGAGCCGATCAGGAAGGCGTCGACGCCGCCGGCCGCGGCGGCGAGGTGGGCGTAGTGCAGGATGAAGCGGCGGTAGGACCACTCGGCGGGTCCGGAGTAGACGACCTCTTCATCGACGATGGCGAAGTCCGAGACGGCGGCGGAACCGATGAAGGCGGCGACCTGGGTGGCGGCGGCGCCGGTCTTGTCGGGGCTGCCGGGCTGGCCCGATGCGGGCGAGCAGGTGATGCGGCCGCGCCAGGGATAAAGGGGCTGAGAGGCGGCGCCGGTGTAGGGGTCGGTGAGCGCGTTGCCGGCCGCCACGTCCATGAAGATGAAGGGCGCGACCGTGACGGCGATGCCGCGCGCGTCGAGGTCCTGGATGGCGGCGACGACGGTCTCGTCGGACGGCGTGCCGCCGTAGGCCGCGCGGCCGTCGACCGAGGATACGAGGTGGGCGCTCGCGCGCGATTGGCCGGCGACGCTCCACGCGAGCGGCGCGGTCACCTTGTCGGCGGCGTCGACGCCGGGGCGGATCGTGCAGGTGCCGGCGCGCAGGTCGTCGCCGAACCAGCCGACGATCAGCGACACCGCGCCGACGTTGGGGAGGATCGCCTGCAGCTGGTCGAGGGCCACGTCCCAGTCGCTGCCGCCCTGGCGCGTGTGCACGTTCTCGGAGACGTTGGTGGCGAGGCCGACTTTGCGCGAGACGGATTGACTCGTGTAGACGAACTCGCCGGCGCCGGGGATCAGGCAGACCGCGCGCACCTTCTGATTGAAGTCGTCGACGGCGCGCGTGACCTCGAAGGAGAGCTGCGGGATGCGGTTGCCGAAGGAGGCGAGCGGCATGCGTTCGAACACGATGCAGGCGAGGCCGCGATAGGCGGGCGCGTTGCCCGCGCCTTCCTTGGCCTCGATCAGCGCGTCGGGGAGCTGGTCCTCGCTGCCGACGTAGAGACGCCAGGTGAATTGCGAGAGGTCGAGCTCGGAGCCGTCGGCCCAGACGCGGCCGATGCCGGTAATTGGACCCTCGGCGAGGGCGACGGCGAAGTTGGCGAAGTAGCGGTACTCGATGCGGGCTGTGGTGGCGGCGGTCGCCTCGCCGGCGCCGCCCTTGCCGCTGCCGCCGGCAGCGCCCTGCTGCACCACCTCCTCCTCGATTGTCGTGGCCCAGATGATCTGGCCGCCGAGGCGCGCGCGGCCGTAGAGACGGGGGATGGGCGCGCCTTCCGAGGAGGCGGTGACGCGCAGGTCGGAGAGGCGGGGGCCGTGCGCGACGGTCGGCTGGCCGGACGGGGCGAGCAGCGACTGGTCGATGAAGGCGCCGGCGAGCGCGCCGACCTGGGCGCCGAGCGTGGCGCCGCCGATGGCGGCGCCGAACAGGGTGACGCCGGCCGGCAGCAGTGCGCCGCCGACCGCGGCGCCGGCGGCTGCGAGTGCGAGAGTGGCCATTTGGGGGGAGGTTAGGGGTCAGGTAGTAGGGAGTAGGGCAGAAGCTCGTCTGGCCGCCTGTGGCCGCCCATCACCCCAACCCTCTCCCCGCTTGCGGGGAGAGGGGGAAGTGGAACGCTGCGGCGAGGCGGCGGCGCCACCAGGGGGAGAGGGAGACCTCGCACACGGGGGCGCCTTCCATGGCGTGGATCATGGTGTCGGGCGTGGCGAGGATGGCGGCGTGCTTGGCGACGCTAGAGCCGCGGTAGCGGAAGACGAGGACGTCGCCGGGGGCGGCGGCACTCGGGTCGATCTCGATGAGGTGGTGGCGCGCGGCTTCCAGCAGCGTCTCGCGCCCCGTCGCCTCGGCCCAGTCGCGGGTGTAGGCGGGGGCGGCCTCGGCGTCGCGGCCGTAAAGCTCGCGCCAGACGCCGCGGATCAGGCCGACGCAGTCGACGCCGGCGCCCTTGACGCTTGCCTGGTGGTGGTAGGGCGTGCCGAGCCAGGAGCGGGCGAGGGCGACGATGTGGGGGCGCATTTTGGGGGGTGAGGTGGTGAGTGGTGAGGTGGTGAGTGGAGGGCCGAGCAAGTGGCGAGGATATCGTCCTAACTTCTTGCTCGAGACGCGAGCGTGCGCTCCCGCCACGACGAGACCGGAAGATAGCGGATGGAGTCCGGATCGCCGTGCGCAACTTCCATCTCACCACCTCACCACTCACCATCTCACCCGATGAAGGACTCGCCGGTGTTAGCGGTGTCGCCGGGGCGGGCGACGGCGGTGACGAAGTCGTTGCCGGGCATGTGCGGGAAGCCGCGGAAGTTGACGGTGTTGGCGAACTTCGCGCGGCAGGTGGCGAACTGTTTGTCGCAGCCGGCGGTGATGGTGAAGCCGTCGTCGGGCTCGATGGCGTGGGCGAGGGGCTGCCACAGCTCGATCGTCGCCGGCGTGCCGGCGATATGGCGGCGCACCTCCTGCGAGCGGCCGGCGTTGGCGCCGGAGGTGAAGGTGAGGAGGCCGCGGTCGAACCAGCCGGCGGCGAAGCTGCCGAGGCCGCTGGCGGTGAGGCGGCGCAGGCTGGAGGTGGCGACGACGGTGCCGGTGCCTTGGAAGGCGGGGTCGGCGAGGCTCACCTGGCAGCGCGCGTCGCCGAGGTCGGCGTCGCAGCCGTACTGGAAGAGGCGGCCCTTGGGCTGCTGCAGGTAGTGCGCGAGGCCGCGCACCTCGGCGGCGAAGGCGCGGCCCGAGCGGCGCACCTCGCCGATGGAGCCGGAACGCATCAGCACGCGCTGGCTGGTGTCGGCCCAGTTGACGCGCCAGATCTCGATCGCCGCGTCGTCGAACAGGCCGGCGGCGAGGTCGTGCTCGTTTAGGCTGTCGTCGCTGAGCGCGCTCTCCACTTCCAGGTTGTCGACCGAGAGGCCGACGGCGTCCTTGATCTCGCTCGCCGTGAAGCCGGTGGCGGCGGCGAAGGTGGTGGAGTCGAAGGCGAGATCGCGGTCGTGGTCGGTGAAGCCGAGCACGACGCCGTCGCGGCGCGTGACGCGCCAGCACCAGGCGAGCGTGGTGGTGCCGGTGTCGAGGTGGGCCTGGAGGGGGGCGGGGAGGATTTTCATTGTGCCTCATCGTCCCCTCCCCCTTGTGGGGAGGGACAGGGAGGGGGGATTGCAGAACGTCTGCTGGCGTGGCTCCCCCCACCCCTAACCCCTCCCCACAAGGGGGAGGGGAATCGGGCGGCGATCGTCAGACCCTGATTTCGACGATGGGGATGGAGGGGATGGCGCCGTGGCGGAAGCCCTGGATGTCGATCTCGAGCTTGTCGGTGTCGAAGCGGACGGGGACGTCGAACTCGAAGCCGGCGGTGATGGCGTGGCCGGATGCGGGGGTGTGGCCGGCGAGAAAGAGGACGAGGCCGGTGGCGGGGTCGGCGGTGTAGGCCGTCGTTGGCGTCTGCACGACACCGTTGACGGCGACGAGGACCGTGCCGGCGACCGGCTTGGTGATGTCGCGCGTCCAGGGATTGAAGGCGGAGCCGTAGGTCTTTTTCAGCTGGAAGGAGACGGTGGTGCCGTCGCCGGTGCCGATCGGCTGGTCGAGCGCGGTCGGCGTGTCCTCGGGCGGGCAGGACTTGAAGTCGGACGGGTCGCGCCAGCGGAAACCGTGCAGGCGGCCGCGGCGCTCCTCGAAGAAGGCGATGACGGCGTGCAGGTCGTTGAGCGACTTCACGCCCCAGCCGGCGTTCCAGGCCCGCCGCGAGTTGGCCCAGCGGGCGTTGCGCTCCTCGGCGCCGGAGCCCAGCACGACGACGTCGGTGCGTCGCTCGGGGCCGCCGTGGGCGGCGCGGGAGATGGCGGTGGGGAAGCGGGTTTCGTGGAACATTGGGTGAGTGGTCGCGTAGGTTGGGTTAGCGCGAAGCGCGTAACCCAACATCGTCTTGTGCTTGGGAATGCTGGGTTACGGCCTTCGGCCTAACCCAACCTACGGTCAGAGGTTGCGGTTGCCGTGGCCGACGGCGCGGGCGAGGAGGGCGGCGATCTGGGTCTCGGAGCGGCGGAAGCTGTCGGCGTCGGGCGTGGAGACGTTGAAGGTGACGCTGATGCCGCCCGAGCCGCCGGCCGCGCGCACGCCCAGCGCGCCGTCGGGGCCGCGCGCGAGGGGAAGGATCGCCTCGGGGCCGCGCTCGCCGGCGAGGCCCATTCGATTGCCGCCGAGCGGAAAGGCGATGGGGCTGGCGATCACGCCGCCCTGCGCGAAGGGCTGCGGCAGCGGCGCGCGCACCACGCCGCCCTTGGCGAAGGCGACGCCGCCGCCGGTGAGGGCCCCGGCAAGCGCGCCGCCGAGCGCGTCGGTGAGGGGCTTGAACGCGGCCTTCAGCGTGATCTCGGAGAGGCGCAGCGCGAGCGAGCGCAGGACGTCGCCGAGGCCCTTGCCCTTGAGCGCGACGTCGACGAACGAGGTCGAGAGCGCGGTGCCGAACTGGCGGCCGAGGCGAGCCACCTCGACGAGATCGTCCTGCAGCGGCCGGGTGTCGGCTTCGATGCGGACGGTGAGGGTGGGTTGGGGTTCGTCGGCCATTTGGGGGTGAGGTGGTGAGTGGTGAGTGGTGAGTGGTGAGTAGGGAGTAGGGAGTAGGGAGTAGGGAGTAGGCAGTGAGGCGCTGGCCCAGGTGTCCCGCGTGCGCGCATCTCCGTACGCGCTACTCACCATCTCACGATCTCACCACTCGCGAGTATCAATCCGGGAAGCGGGACATCATTTCGGCGAGGGCGGAGCGTGGGAGAGGTGCGTCGGCGTGGGCGGGGCCGAGGAGGGCGCTGAGGGCGGCTTCGAATTCGCGCGGGGTCATGGACCAGAAGTGGGCGGGCGGCAGGCGCAGGAGGCCGAGGCCGGCGGCCATCACGTCGCGCCAGGGAAAGGGGCGGGGGCGGAGCGTACCTCCGGGGACGCGGGCGTGATGGGGTCAGACCCGCTTCTGCGCCCGAGGTCGCGGGGAGCTCCCGGCGTATCGGGTCTGACCCCGAATGTCGCCGTGAGCAGGCGGGCGACGATGTCGACGAAGCCGGCGGCGCCGCCGTCGGCCTGCATGCGGGCGACCGCGGCATCGGCGATGTCGTGGCCGGCGCCGCGCAGGCCGGCGCCGATGATGAGTTGCGCGTCGCGGGCGGAGAGGCGGCCGGCCTGGAAGCGCTCGGCGAGCGCCAGCATGTCGGCGTTGCCGAAGGCGGACTCGAGCTCGGCGAGCGCGCCAAGCGTCAGGCAGAGACGGAACGGCTTGCCATCGAGGCAGGCCTCGATCTCGCCGCGGTGGGGGTTGGGCATTGTTTCGTGACTCTCAGGACTGGCGCTGTTCAGGCCTTGTGTATTCGTGGCTCGAGCCAGGCTGTGATGGCATCGATTGAAGTCCTGTCCTCGACTACGGACTCTACGACGAAGTCTTCGATGGCCTGCTCCAGGTCTTCCGTCGCGTCGACTCCTTCCAGTCGATAGCCACTACGGGCTAGGAACAGGTCGGTCAGCAGGATGCTCGTCCGTTTGTTGCCGTCGTTGAATGGGTGGTTGGTGGCAATCGACTGCATGAGAGCAGCTGCCTTGCGAGCGATCGAACGATAATATCCAGTGTACGGGCGCCCGATCGCCGACAGCAGGGCATCAAGGTCATGGATGCCCGGCCGGCCGCCCGCAAGCAGGGCTCGGTCGTGGGCGCTGAGAGCGTCCGCAAGAGTGATCCGGTAATGCCGCCTACCGCTTGGCAAGGCGCTTCATCGCGCCGGCGTAGCGCTTTGCAGCTTTGTCGATCGAGGCAGCGGAGGCGCGGCTCGTCTTTACGGTCTTGGATGCGCCATCCGAGGCGCGGATGGTCCAGGCTTCGGTGCCACGCGACTTCTTCTTGTCGTACGTGGCGGACCTGGTGCCGCGGTTCTTGGCCATCTTTGCTTCCTGATACTAGCGTTGCTGCCGCTAGTACTTGGCGCTCGCCCGCGGTGACGTCAAGCGCGGCCCGCTGGGACCGATGTCTGGGAACTTGGCGCTCGGGGAGCGGCGGTGAGCGTGGGGCCGCCCCTCACCCCCAGCCCTCTCCCCATGCATGGGGAGAGGGGGGCTAGGCGGCGGCGAAGGTTAGCTCGCCGGCGGAGTCGAGGGAGAGCTCGAAGGCGACCTCGGCGTCGTGGCGGCCGGTGAGCTCGAAGGCGGCGATCTGGAACGGGCCCTCCACCGTGCCGAAGTCGGGAATGATCACCTGCCAGTCGCGGATGGTGCCGGCAAACACGTAGCTGCGCACGAGGGCGTCGGAGGCGGCGTCCTTGAAGATGCCGGCGCCCTGCACCTTGGCGCTTCTGACGCCGGCGCCGGCGAGCAGCTCGCGCCACTGGCCGGCGGATTCGGCGTGCGTGATGTCGACGGTCTCGGTGTTGAAGGCGATCGAGCGCGAGCGCAGGCCGGCGACGGTCACGAACGTGCCGGCGCCGTCGCTGTCGACCTTGAGCAGGAGGTCTTTGCCTTTCTGGGCGGACATTTGGGGGCTCCGTTGGGGAACGCGGTGGAGGTGAGGGAGTAGGGAGTAGGGAGTAGGGAATAGGGAGCCGCCCACTCCCTACTCCCCATTCCCATGGTGTCAGTCGTAGGTTGGGTTAGCGCGTCAGCGCGTAACCCAACATTGGCTGGTACTCGGAGGTGTTGGGTTACGGGCTTCGCCCTAACCCAACCTACGAAGGCTCGGTCACGGCGCGGAAGCGGGCGATGCCGTGGGTGGTCTCGCCGTCGGGGTCGCGGCGGGCTTCGGAGAATTCGTGGCGGAGATTGATCAGGCGGTGGCCGGTGAGGGTCAGCGGCTGGTCGTGCAGCGCGGTGCGGATGGCGCCCATGATCTCGTTCGCCTGGCGCTTGCCGTTGGCCTGCGACCACACGTGGAGCGTGAGAATGTGCTCGTTGCCGTCGTCGCTGCCGGTGGACCAGTCGCGCGCGGTGCTCTGGCCGAAGGTGAGGTAGGGGAAGGCGGCGCCCTGGGGCACGTCGTCGTAGACGCGCGCGCCGCCGAGCAGGGCGACGAGCGGAGTGTCGGCCGTCAGCGTGGCGAAGATTGCCTGCTGCAGGGCCCAGCTGGCGGAGGGCATGGGTTGCTCCGTGCGGTGTCACCCCCACCCGATGCGTCCAGCGGCTTACGCCGGCTGTTGCATGCGCGGACGGGTTTGCGATGGCCGGCCTAAGCCGCGGACGCATCGCCCTCCCCCTTGAGGGGGAGGGGTGCACACGCGTCAGCGTGTGGAGAGGCGGGTGAGGGCGCGGTCGAGGGCGGCGCGGTGGGATTGGGCGTCGAGAGGGGCGGCGGAGGTTGCGGCGGTGGCTTGCAGCTCGCGCTCGAATTCGGATTGCAGGCGGGCGGTGAGGCGGGTGGCGTCGTAGCGGGGGAGGCGCGCCAGGCCGTCGAGGGTGAGGGTGAGCTTCATGGGGGGACAACCTACGGGGCCCGGCAACCAATCAGGCGGCAAGGTCCCGGCTCGACGCTGCGCGTCGTCCGGGAATGCATCAGAGATGGCGTTCTTCGCAGAGGCATTGGAGGCGGTCGGGGCGGCCAGACGCGGACCCGGCGTCGAGGACGGCGACGATGTCGAGGATGCGGGTGCCGTCGGTGAAGCGCATGGCGGGGACGACGTCGCTGCGGTGGCGGATCCAGACCTCGTGCGTGACGCGGCCGGCCACCGCGTCATGGCGCAGGCGCTCGTCGCCGGAGATGGGACGCACGTGCGCCCACAGCTCGGCGACCGTCTCCCAGGTCACGGCCGCGCCGCCGCCGCCGTCGGCCGTGCGGCTCGGCGACTGCAGCGTGAGACGTTCGCGCAGGGCGCCGATGCTGGGCGGCTTGCCGGTCATAGGCGCACCTGGCGGTAGGGCTGGAGCAGGTCGGACACGGTCGGCGGCACGGGCGCGCCCGGCGCACCGATGGCGATCGGTTCGCGGTGCTCGTGCCAGTGGGCGACGAGCAGCAGGATGGACTTGCGGATCGGCGCCGGCACGTTGGCCGCAGCGGCGCCGTAGCCGGCGACGAAGGCGATCTCGATGCCGTTGGCGACCTTGCCAGGCGACGGCCACGCGAGGCTGGCGCGGCGCACGAGCCGCGGCGGGGAGCCGGCGCCGTCGAGGAGGTAGGTGTCGGCGGGGACGGTCGTGACGCTCTCGTCGGCGGCGTAGCGCTTGACGGCGGCGATGCTCTGCACCGGACGTACCGGCAGCGCCACCTCGGAGCGCGCGGGCCAGGCGTCGAGGAAATAGGACCAGCTCTGGGTGACGAGGGCGAGGCCCAGCGCCGCCTCGATGTGCAACCGCGAGGTGACGATCAGGCTCAGGATCAGCGTGTCCTCGGCACTGCCGTCGACGCGCAGGTGAGCCTTGGCCTCCGCGAGCGTGACGGGCTCGATGGCGGGGGCGCTGGTGAGGACGAGGGCCATGAGACGTTCCTTCGGAACTCAGGGGCTGGGGGTCAGGGGTCAGGGACTAGGGATGCACTGCCTAGTCTGGTCCCTGAAACCTGACACCTGATCCCTGATTGGGGGCGAGCGGGACCGCGGCCTGCGGGGAGGGGCGCCGGCGGTGCGATCCCGCTCGCTTCGCTCGAGGGCTGCGACGGGGCGGGCGCGCAGCCATCGCCGCTGCCGGTTGCGTGGGCCGGAGGGCGCTCGAGCGAAATTGGGGGGCAGATCTCCCTCTCCCCGCCAGCGGGGAGAGGGAACTGCGCACCTACGCGGCGAATTTGAGGAGCTTGATGGCCTCGAAGTCCTGGACGCCGCCGCCGACGCGCTTAGTGGTGTAGAACAGCACGTAGGGCTTGGAGCTGTAGGGATCGCGCAGCACGCGGATGCCGACGCGGTCGACGATCAGGTAGCCGCGGCGGAAGTCGCCGAAGGCCACCGAGTAGCTGTCGGTGGCGATGACCGGCATGTCCTCCGATTCCGCGACGGGATAGCCGATCAGCATGGAGGGGTCGCCGGCCTTGGTTGCGGGCTGCCAGAGGTAGTGGCCCTCGGCGTCCTTCATCTTGCGGATCACGGCCTGGGTGGCGCGATTGAAGACGAAGGTGCCGTTGCCGCGGTAGCCGGCTTTCACCGTGTAGACGAGGTCGATCAGCTTGTCGCCGGGAGCCACCGTCGCCG
>JBGGME010000123.1:0-21836 GCA_041288195.1 Hyphomicrobiaceae bacterium | reverse complement strand
CGTCCTGATCGTCGGCGCCGGCATCGGCGGCCTCACCTGCGCGCTCGCCCTGCTGCAGCGCGGCATCGACGTCGAGGTCTACGAGCAGGCAACCGAGCTGCGCGAGATCGGCGCCGGCGTGCAGATCAGCGCCAACGGCACGCGCGTGCTCAACTCCCTCGGCCTCGCGCACGCCCTCGACGCCTGCTCGGTGCGGCCCGACGCCAAGGAGATCCGGCACTGGAGGAGCGGGCGCACCTGGAAGCTGTTCGACCTGGGTGTCGTGTCCGAGCAGCGCTATGGCGCTCCCTACCTCTTCATCCACCGCGGCGATCTGCATCGACTGCTCGCCGACGCGGTCCAGGCCCACAAGCCGGAGGCCATCCGCTTGGGCGCGCGCTGCATCGGCCTGGAGAGTAGCGCCGACGCGGTCCGTCTCCGCCTCGAGGACGGCCGAAGCCCGCAAGGCCGCCTGCTGATCGGCGCCGACGGCGTGCATTCCGCCGTGCGCGCGGCCGTGTTCGGCGCCGCCCGACCCGAATTCACCGGCCTCATGGCCTGGCGCGGCGTCATCCCGCGCGAGCGGCTGCCAGCCGGCCGCATGCCGCTTGCCGGCACCAACTGGATCGGCCCCGGCCGCCACGTCGTCCACTACCCGCTGCGGCGCGGCGAGCTGCTCAATTTCGTCGGCGTGGTCGAGCGCGACGACTGGCAGATCGAGTCGTGGACGGCGCAGGGCACGCGCGGGGAATGCCTCGCCGATTTCACCGGCTGGCATGGGGACGTGTGCCGGCTGATCGAGTCCATCGACGTGCCGTTCAAGTGGGCGCTGATGACGAGGGCCGCCATGTCGCGGTGGAGCGAGGGCCGCGTCACCCTGCTGGGCGACGCCTGCCATGCCACGCTGCCGATGCTCGCCCAGGGCGCCGTGATGGCGATCGAGGACGGCATCGTGCTGGCGCGCTGCCTTGCGAAATACGGCGCCGACCACGAGACCGCGTTCGCGCGCTACGAGGCCGTGCGCCTCCTCCGAACCACCAGGGTCGTCGACGGCTCGGCCGAGAACGCGCGGCGCTTCCACAATCCGCGACTCGCCGACGACGGCGGCGCCGAGGACTACATCGCGGCCGAATGGAGCGAGCCCAAGATCGAGCAGCGCTACGATTGGCTCTTTACCTACGACGCGTTGGGGGTGGATATCTGAGGACGGGCGGGAGCAGGCAAGCCGCATGGCCGCCGCGCCTTCCCGACAAAGTGCAGCGCATCACCGCTAGGGCGACGCAAAGCTAATGAAGATCATCGACGTCCATTCGCACTGGGGAACGCGCCGCGGCTATCCGCTGCAGACCGACAAGGAGCTGGCGCAGCAGCGAGCCACCTGGAACTCGGAGCCGCGCTACCACACCGAGGCCGAGATGGCGGCCTACTTCCGCGACAGTGGCGTGCGGGCCATCCTCGATCTCGGCTACGCCAAGTATCGCCCGCTCGAGGAGATGCGCGCGCTGCACGACTACGCCTTCGAGACCGAGGCGGCCCATCCCGACGTCATCCTGGGGCACTGGGTCCACATCGACCCGCAACGCGCCGGCCCCGACGGCGTCAAGGAGCTGCGGCGCTGCATCGACAAGAGGATCGGCTTCCTCGGCTATGCCGTCTCAGCCTCGCTGTCGCCGCCAGCCAGCGAGCCCGACTACAAGCCCTACTACGACCTGTGCACCGAGGCCGGCATTCCCGTGCTGATCTTCGTCGGCACCACCGGACTAGGCGCCGGCCTGCCCGGCGGCGACGGCGTCATCCTCGACTACTGCCACCCGCGCCACCTCGACCTCGTCGCCGCGCGCAACCCCGCCCTCAAGATCGTCGCCGCGCGACCAGGCTGGCCCTGGCAGGCCGAGGTGATCGCCGTGCTCATGCACAAGCGCAACATCTGGTACGAGCTGCACGGCTGGTCGCCGAAGTATCACACGGCCGATCTCAAGCACGACATTCCGCGCCGGCTGAAAGACCGCATACTCTTCGGCGGCGACTATCCGCTCTTCTCCTACGAGCGGCTCGTCAAGGACTGGCGCGCGGAGGGCTACCCGCCGGAGGTTCTCGACAAGGTGTTCTACCAGAACGCCGAGCGCTTCCTGGCCGAGGCCGGGCTCAAGGGGCGGACCTGATCATGGACCTCGGGCTTGGAGGCAAGGTCGCCATCGTCGGCGGCGCCAGCATGGGGATCGGCTACGGCATCGCGCGCGAGCTGGCAGCCGAAGGCGCGAGCGTCGCCATCACGGCGCGCCGCGATCCGGGACTGTCGGAGGCTGCTGCGAGGTTGCGCGCCGAGACCGGCGCCGAGGTGCTCCCCATCCTCGCCGACTGCCGCCGCGCCGAGGATTGCGCGCGCGTCGTCGAGACCACGGTCGCCCGGCTCGGCGGCATCGACGTCCTCGTCAACAACGATGGCGCCCCTCCGCTCGGCGAGCTCGCAAGCTTCGACGACGCGGCCTGGGCCAAGGCGGTCGAGCAGAACCTGATGTACGTCGTGCGCATGACGCGCGCCGTCGTCCCGCATATGAAGGCGCGCGGCGGCGGGGGCATCCTCAACATCACCGCGATCTCGGCCATCCAGCCGATCCCCGGCTTCGGCCTCTCGGTCGCCACCTGGGGCGGCGTCATCGGCTTTGCCAAGACGCTGTCGCTGGAGGTCGCGCGCGACAACATCAACGTCAACACCATCTGCCCCGGCTACATCGAGACGCAGCGGCTCGAGAAGGTGTTCGCGGCCGGCGGCCAGGACCCCCACGTCGTGCGCCGCAAGCTCGAGGCCGAGGTGCCGATGGGACGCATCGGCACCGTCGAGGACATCGCCGGCATCGTCGCGCTGCTGGTCTCGCCGCGCGGGCGCTACATCACCGGCACGGCCATCCAGGTCGACGGCGGCCTGCTGCGCGGCGTTCGCTGAGGAGCCGCTGAGGAGGCACCGATGAGCTTCACCACGGTCGTGAAACCCCACCTTGCCGAGCGCTGGCGCAAGGCAGGGGAGTGGCGCAACGAGACCTTCTTCGACCTCCTCGCCCGCCAGGCGGAGCGGCACCCCGACCGCGAGGTGTTCGTCGACGGCCAGGACCGCATCACCTTCGGCGCGCTGAAGGACAAGGTCGAGCGCTGCGCCGCCTTCCTGCGCCGCATCGGCATCAAGCGCGGCGACGTCGTCACCATCCAGCTGCCGAACCGCATCGCCTTTCCCATCGTCTTCTTCTCGCTCGAGCTGATCGGGGCCATCGTCAACAAGGTCAACCCCGACTTCCGCGTGCGCGAGCTCGACTACATCCTGCGCTTCTCGGGCAGCCGCGCCTTCGTCTGCCCCGCCTCCTTCAAGGGCTTCGACTATGTCGGCATGGCGCGGCAGCTGCGCGACGCCATCCCCGAGCTCGAGCACGTGGTGGTGTCCGGCGCGGCCGTCGACGGCGAATGGAACCTGGAGCAGGGCATCGCGGAGAGCCAGCCGCTCGCCCCCGCCGATCGCGTGCGCATGAGCGCCGACGAGGTCTTCCGCATGGCCTTCACGTCGGGCACGACCGGCAACCCCAAGTGCGTGCTGCACTCGTTCAACACGACGCTGCCGGCCGTGCGCCAGATCAACGCCGACATGGGCGTGACGGAGCGGGAGGTGCAGCTCGTCTACCTGCCGGTGTGTCTCAACTGGGGCTACCTCTGCCTGCTGCAGGCGATCGTCTCCGGCAGCGGCGCCGTACTGCTCGAACGCTTCTCGGCAAAGGCCGCGCTCGAGCTGATCCAGCGCGAGCGCGTCACCTACATCGCCACGGCGCCGGCCTCGATCGTGGCCATGCTCAACGAGCCGGGCCTCGCCGGCTACGATGTCGCCTCCCTGCGCGTCGTCATCACCGGCGGCGCCTCGGCCGCGATCGAGACCATCCGCGACTACCAGGCGCGCATGCCCGGGCATCTGATCGAGCTCTACGGCATGCTGGAGACGGGCTTCCACACCTACACGCGCTTCAGCGACGACCCTGCCAAGGTCAACGGCACCATCGGCCGCGTGGTCTCCAGCATGGACCTCAAGATTCTCGACGAGCCGGGCCGGGAGGTGGCGAAGGGCGAGGTCGGCGAGATCGCCGCCCTCGGCCCCAGCGTCCATCTCGGCTACCACGCCAACGCCGCGGCCAACGAGGAGGCGTTCACGACGGAAGGATGGTTCCGCACGGGCGACCTCGGCCGGGTCGTCGATGCGGCGGGCAACGTCGAGATCGTCGGCCGGCGCAAGGAGATTATCAACCGTGGGGGAAAGAAGTTTTTCCCGCGCGAGGTGGAGGAGGTCCTCTACACGCATCCCAAGGTCATGCACGCGGCCATGGTCGGCGTCGCCGATCAGCGCCTCGGCGAGCGCAACTGCCTGTGCGTCATCCCCAAGGCCGGGCAGGAGGTGACCCTTGCCGAGATGATCGCGCACCTGAAGGGTCAGGTGGCCGACTACAAGCTTCCCGAGGAGATGCACATCGTCGAGGAGCTGCCCTTTACCGCGACCGGCAAGCTGAGAAGGCACGTGCTCACCGACTGGATCGCCAAGGGGCAGGTCGGCGCCGGGCCAGCCAAGCGCTAGCAACCTGGAGCTATGCTTTTCGCCGCCCGCTGCCCGGCGCGGCATGCGCCCGAGATGCGTCCGAGTTTGGTTGCGTCCGCCCCGAGGCGCCGCTAGCCTGACGTCCAGCAGCCGCGTGCGAAAATGCGGCACCCTCAGGGAGCGAAAAACGCAATGACCTCCAAGCCACGCTTCACGCGTCGCGCCGTTCTCGCCGGCTCGGGCGCAGCCGTCGCCTCGCCCTACATCTGGACCAGCGCCCAGGCGCAAGCCGGCAGCGCCATCAAGATCGGCATTCCCGCCGCCCTCACCGGCCCACTCGGCACCGTCGGCCAGCAGACCAAGCGCGGCGCCGAGTTCTACGCCAAGGTGCAGAACGCAAAGGGCGGCATTCTCGGGCGCAAGATCGAGCTGCTCATCGAGGATACGGCCGGCAATCCCGCCAACTGCGTGCGTAAGGCGCAGGAAATGGTGGAGCGGCACGGCGTCAAGATGTTCACCGGCCTCACCCTGTCGTCAGAAGCGTTGGCGGTGGTGCCGAAGCTGGCGGAGTGGGATGCCATCTTCGTATCCGGGATCAACGGCGACGGCCGCCTTACCGCCGACAGCTTCGTGCCGAACTTCTTCCGCGCCAACATCTCGGGCCCCATGGGGGCCCGCGCCGTGTCGCTGTATCTGCGGGAGGCCAAAGTCAGCGGCGTCTACGCGCTCGGTCTCGACTACGCCTGGGGCCACAACAGCGTGCAGGTGTTCGAAGACGAGATGAAGCGGGCCAACAAGAACTTCATCGGCAAGATCTTCGCCCCGACCGGCACCAAGGACTATTCGACCTACATCACCAAGATCCGCCAGTCCGGCGCCGATGCCTGCTACCTGGTGCTGCAGGGTGACGACAACAATGCGTTCCTGTCGCAGTCGCGCCAATACGGCCTGCCCGACAAGGTCACCCTGCTGACCGAGATCGTCGACCTGGCGAGCATCAAGGCGGTGGGCGACGCGTCTCTCGGTCTGGTCGGCTCCTCGCGGTATTCGTTCAGCTACGACCATCCGAAGAACAAGGAGTTCGTCGAGCTCTGGCGCAAGGAGCACGGCGGCGGGCTCCCCGATACCTTCGAGGGCGAGACATGGCAGGCGATGCAGGCAATCCAGGCCGGCATCGAGGCGGCGAAAGGCACCGACACGGCGCCGCTGCGCAAGGCCCTCGAGTCGGTCGAGATCGAAAGCATCAAGGGCAAGATCAAGTTCCGCGAGTGCGATCATCAGGCTGTGCAGCAGGGCTTCATGGTCAAGGTCGTGAAGAAGGACGGCTTCGATACCCCTGTCCCCGAGGTGATCGCGACCTTCCCGGGCGAGCGCACCACGCCGGGCTGCAAGAAGACCTCCTACGACAACTGATCCGGGTTCGGGCGCAGCTCTGGGGCCTTGCTTGTTCCTAGGCAAGGCCCACCCCGATCAAACCGAGTATCCGCGCTCCGACGGCCCATGAGCACGCTCGCCTTCCTTCTCAACCAGAGCGTCAATGCGCTGTCGCAGGCTGCGCTGCTGTTCTTCCTCGGCGTCGGGCTGACCCTCATCTTCGGCATCATGCGCATCATCAATTTCGCGCATGGTGCCCTTTACATGCTGGGCGCGTTCGTCGGCTACTCGCTGGTGCGCTGGACGGGGAGCTTCTGGGTGGCGCTGGCCTTTGCCCCGGTCGTCGTCGGGTTGGTCGGCTGGGCGTTCGAGCTCTCCATCCTGCGCAGACTCTACCGGCGCGACGCTCACGCCTTCCTGATGGTGACCTTCGGCCTCGCGCTGGTCGTCACGGAGGCGGTGAGACTGATCTGGGGACCCGATGCCCTGCAGGTGCCCGCGCCCAAGCTGCTGTCGGGCGTCATCTTCCTGCTCGGCGAGCCGTTTCCGGTCTATCGGCTGTTTCTCGCCGTCTCGGGAATCGTGGTCGCGTTCGCCATCTGGCAGCTGCTCGAACGCACGCGGCTCGGCCTGCTGATCCGCGCCACCTCGCAGAATGCCGAGATGGTGCATGCGCTGGGTGTCGACGTCGGCCTCGTGCGATCGTGCGTATTCGGCATCGGCTGCGGGCTCGCCGCGCTCGGCGGCGTGTTGGCGGCGCCCCTCGTGACCGCATCCCACAGCATGGCGGCAACCGTGATCATCGATGCCTTCGTCATCGTCATCATCGGCGGCATGGGCAGCTTCCTGGGCTCCCTGATCGGCGCCCTGCTGATCGCCTTCGTGCAGGTGTTCGGCAACTACTACCTGCCCGATTTCGCCCTCGCCTTCATGTATCTCGTCATGCTGCTCGTGCTGGTGGTGCGGCCCGGCGGCCTCCTCGGCAAGGAGGCCTGAGGCCATGCGCTGGTCGACTGTGCTCGGGCTCGCGGTCCTGGCGCTGCTGATCGCGGCTCCGCTCGGGCTTCCCGCCTTCGCCATGACGCTGCTCACCGAGCTCGTGATCCTCGGCCTGTTCGCCATGAGCCTCGACCTGATGGTGGGCTACACGCGGCTGATCTCCTTCGGACACGTGGCGGCCTACGGGCTGGGCGCCTATGCCTCGGGATTCATGCTGCTCAACTCGTCGATGCCGCTGCCGTTTGTCGTGATCCTCGCCGCGCTGATGACCGGCATCGTCGCCATCGGCGTCGGCTGGGTGTGCACGCTCGCGACCGGCGTGTCGTTCTCGATGCTGACCCTTGCGTTCGCCCAGCTCCTCTATGCCATCGCCTTCAAGTGGACCTCGGTGACGGGCGGCTCCGACGGCCTCGCCGGCATCCCGCGACGCGCGGGGCCGATGGGCATCACGCTGCTGACGACCAAGACCGGGTTCTACTATTTCGCGCTCGCCTGCCTGGTCGGATCGTTCCTGCTGTGCCGCAAGCTCGTCGCCTCGCCCTTCGGCGCGGTGCTGCGCGGGATTCGCGAGAACGAGGCAAAGACGCTTGCCCTCGGCTACAACACCCGCCTCTACAAGATCGCCGTCGTCGCCATCGCCTACGCGTTCGGGGGCCTGGCCGGCGCGCTCTACGCGCCGTTCGCGGGCTTCGCCAACACGGAGCTGCTGTTCTGGCTGCTCTCGGGCCAGGTGTTGATCATGGTGATCGTCGGCGGGTCCGGCACGCTGATCGGGCCGATCCTCGGCGCTGCCTTCTTCCTCCTGCTCGAGCACCAGCTCTCCTCCTACACGGAAGCCTGGGCCCTGTTCTTCGGCCTCGTCTTCATCGGCTTCATCCTGTTCGCGCCGGAGGGCATCTGGGGCCTGGCGACGGGATGGTTCAAGCGCGGCGACGCGGCGGCGAAGGCGAAGGGCAGCCTGCATGGCTGACGCTGGAGCAAGGCAGGCCGACAGCGCCGTCGAGCGGGCATCGGCGCAACCCCTGATCGCCGTCAGCGGCCTGACGAAGCGCTACGGCGCCCTCATCGCCGTCGACAACGTCGACATGCAGGTCTCGAGCGGGGAGATCCGCGCCGTCATCGGGCCCAACGGTGCGGGCAAGACCACGCTGTTTCACCTCATCACCGGCGTCGTGAAGCCGACCGTCGGCAGCGTGCGCTTTGCCGGCGAGGACATAACGGGACTGCCCGCGCACGCCATCTGCCAGCGGGGACTGTCGCGAACATTTCAGCTGACCTCCCTCTTCCCCGAGATGACGGCCCGCGAGAATGTTCGCCTGGCGGCGCAGGCGCGCAACCCGAGGCGCTGGATGCCGTTCGGAGGCGACAGCGTGTTCGCGGACGCGCAGAATGCCGGAGATTCCGCCCTCGAGCTGCTGGGCCTCGAGCACGTCGCGGGCCGGCCTGCCGGCCTTCTCAGCCACGGCGACCAGCGGCTCCTGGAGGTCGCCATGGCCATGGCGCAGGACCCCAAGGTGCTTCTGCTCGACGAGCCGACGCAGGGCCTCTCGGTCGAGGAGACCGCCCAGGCCGTCGACACGCTATCGCGGTTCCTGGAGAGCTCGCGTGTGACCGCGCTGCTTGTCGAGCACGACATGGAGGTCGTGTTCCGCCTCGCCCACAAGATTACGGTCCTGCACCGCGGCGCCGTCATCGCCGATGGGCCGCCGGAGGCGGTCAAGGCCGACGCCGGCGTGCAGCAGGCCTACCTCGGGGGCATCGACTGATGCTCAGCATCCAGAACCTCAACACGCACTATGGCGCGAGCCACGTCCTCCAGGGGGTCGATCTCGAGCTCTCCCGCGGCCGCATCGCCGCCGTGCTCGGCCGCAACGGCGTCGGCAAGACCACCACCGTCAAGACCATCATGGGGCTCGTCCCGGCGACCTCGGGCACGGTCGCGCTCGAAGGCCGTCCCATCACCGCCTGGCCCCCCCACCGGGTCGCGCGCGCCGGCGTCGCCTACGTGCCGGAAGGGCGGCTGATATTCCCCGATCTCACCGTCGTGGAGAACATCCGCGTCGCCGAGCGGACGCCCGCCAAGGCCTGGCCGCTCGAGCGCCTGCTCACGCTCTTCCCCTCGCTCAGCGAGCGCCAGAGCAACCGCGGCTCCCAGCTCTCGGGCGGCGAGCAGCAGATGCTGGCGATAGCGCGCGCCCTCGTCAGCGATCCCAAGGTCCTGCTCCTCGACGAGCCGAGCCAGGGTCTGGCGCCGCTGGTGGTGCGCGAGCTGGCGCGCATCATCCGCCTGCTGTGCGACGCCGGCGTCACCATCCTGCTCATCGAGCAGAACATGAAGCTCGCCGAGGTCGTGGCCGACGAGCTGCACATCATGGTCAAGGGCCGCATCGTCTACTCGGCCGACCCGCAGCGGTTTCGCGCCGAGGAGGAGCAGGTGCGCTCCCGGTACTTGTCCGTTTGAATCCCGGGTCGAGGAAGGCTCGCGTCAGGATCACCGGGGCGGGAGCTGGCCCACGTCGAGCTTCAGGCAGCTGCGGTGGCCGAACTCGATGCAGGCCAGCGTGCGCGAGTAGGCGCTCAGGCGCTCGATCAGCCAGGCACCGAACAGCAGCAACACGACGACCACCGCAAGCGCAGCCAGATTCTCGCGCATGCGCTGCCGGTCTTCGGCGGGGTCGGGCAGCGAACGCACGGACGCACCCGCATCTGCCGTCAGCGCCGGCGGCGGCTCAATCTTGGTAAAGCGGGTGGGCCGCGGGGCGCGGGTGGGCGTCTGCACACGTCGGAATGGGACGACCGTCATGGGCCCCGGCTGGAAGAACGGATCGATGGCCGATCCTGCCAGAGGGCCGCCGTTCGCTCAAGCGCGTGGCAACACACCGCCTGCAGTCGGGAATTCAGTGCACCTGCACCGGCCGCCAGCCCGCCGCAAGCGCCTCCGCCTCCGAGCAGAACCAGCGCTTGCCCTTCTCCGGCTCGATCCTGATTCGCGAGTACCAGGGGCTCCAGGGCATGTGATAGATCCTGCCGGTCTTGGTGACGTTGCCCTTGATGGCGCAGCCTTCGGGCGCCTTGTCCTCCGCGGCGGCCCAGCGCTTGGCGCGGTATTCCCAGGCGGGCTCCGATTGGCCCTGCCAGATGCCGAGGCCCGCGGCGCGCGCCTGCGTCTCCTCGCGCACATAGCTCTGCGAGTATTTGACGAAAGCCCAGGCATGGCCCTGGCGCACCATCTGCGCGTTGATGTCCACTCCGTCGACGTAGCAGACCGCGAGCACGCGGCTGTACTTGTCCGTCCCGCGCGGATCACAGCTGACGGTGCGCCCCTCGGTCAGCCGGCGCAGCGCCGCGGTTGCCTCGTGGCCGCAGGCCCACCAGCCGAACCATTTGCGCTTGCAGCTCTGGCCCGCCTCCGGCGCGTCGATGCCCTCGAGCCTGATCCGCGTCTCGCCGACGTCGATGGTATCGCCGTCAATGACCCGCACAGGGCCTTTGACGCCCTGCCCCACTGCATCGCCGCGCGCCCAACCTTGGAGCGACGCCACCGAAAGGACACCCACGGCCAGCGCGAACGCCACTAGCCCATGAGTTGCATACACCAACTTGAACTCGCGCATAGGTAGAATCTGCGAGATTCGCATGGCAAATGCTAGGCCCTGGCGAGGCAGAGCCCGGCAAATCCGTGTTGGTCCGATGGCGGATAGGCTCAATTGGCTGAATCAAAAAAGAAATCACGGTCGATCAGCGGCTTGACGGGACTGGGAAAGCTGGTCTGATAGCCGGGTCGGGTTGCTCCTGCATCCGACCACCAACGAAGGAAGGGCTAGGGGTAAGGAGTACGCGGATGTCAAAACCGATCCTCACGCATGTCATCGAGCGGGCACGAGCCTACGTGGCCGTCCGGTCCACCTGGACGCGCTACACGCTGGCGCTCACGGGCAACAACAGGGATTGCGAGCCGACCGACGCCAAAGCGGTCCGGTTCTGCGCCTTCGGCGCGCTCGTGCGCGCGGGCTACGAGCTGACCGGCAATGCCGACAAGGCCCGCGAGCTGGCGGGCAATGCCGCCATGCGGATGACCGGCCGGGAGACGCCGGAGGACGCCTACGAGGAGATCTACACGATCAACGATGGCCCGCCGACCTCCTCACGCAAGGCGATCCTGCGGCTGTTCGACGAGAGCCTGGCGCGCGTCTGATGCGCGTTTGAAAGGCATTGCGGGCGCTCGCTCCAAACGGATATAACGCACTCGGCGCGGCGCTGGCGGATCACCCGGCGCCGCTGGTTCTTGGGGTATCCCCCATCGCTCGCCGCGCAGGCGCTGAGCCGGCGCCGGTATGAGCCACAGAAAGCCGAGGCAGCCATGTCCGAGCCACCGACCAATCTTCACCGTGCCAAAGCCCATGACGTGCTGGAGGCTGCGCGCAGCTGGCTCGACAAGGACGGGCGCGTCGCGCTCGCGACCGTCGTCGGCACCTGGGGCTCGGCCCCGGTCGGCGTCGGCGGACAGATGGTGGTTGCCAAGGACGGCAAGTTCGAGGGCTCGGTATCGGGCGGCTGCGTCGAGGGCGAGGTGATCGCCGAGGCCGAGGAGATCATGGCCGGCGGTGCGCCCAAGACGCTCGAGTTCGGCGTCGCCGACGAGACCGCCTGGCAGGTGGGCCTGCCCTGCGGCGGCCAGATCAAGGTGTTCCTCGAGCGGCTGGAGAAGGGCGACGGCCTCCCGCTCGTCGCCCGTGCCCTCGATGCCCGCGTCAACCGCCGCGGGATCGTCGTGCGCACCCGCCTCAAGGACGGCAATCACGAGGTGTTCGGCCGCGACGACAAAGGCGCCGACGACGGCATCCGCGAGCGCTTCGACAGCGGCGAGAGCGAGCTCATCGAGACGCCGGACGGCGAGGTGTTCGTGCACGCCCTGGTGCCGCCGGCGCGCGTGCTCATCATCGGCGCCACCCACATCGGCCAGATCCTGGCGCAGCTCGTGAAGATCGCTGGCTACGAGGTGGTGGTGATCGATCCGCGCACGGCCTTCGCCGCCGAGGCCCGCTTCCCCGACATCCGCCTCGACACCGAATGGCCGCAGGACACGCTGCCCAAGATCGGGCTCGACCCCTACACGGCGGTGGTGGCGCTGGCCCATGTCGGCCACATCGACGACGAAGCCCTCAAGCTCGCCATGCGTTCGGACTGCTTCTACATCGGCGCATTGGGCTCCCGCCGCAACCACGCCAAGCGCACCGAGCGCCTGAAGGCCGCAGGCTTCAGCGACGAGGAGATCAAGCGCATCCACTCGCCCGTCGGCATCAACATCGGCGCCCAGAGCCCGCAGGAGATCGCCATCTCCATCATGGCCCAGCTGGTGCTCGCCTTGCGCGGGCCCAAGGTGTACAAAGCGGCAGACGCGCCCCGCACCTGATCGAGCCCTGCGGCCGGCGCGAGCCGTTCCAAAAACTGTAGCCCTGGGGGGAGCCGCGCCATGCTCGAAGCCTACATCTACGGTGGACTGCGCACGCCGTTCGGCCGCAATGCGGGAGGACTGTCACGGGTGCGCCCGGACGACCTTCTGGCCGGCGTCGTCAAGGAAGTGGTGGCGCGCTCGGGCTTCGCGCCGGAGACGATCGACGACGTCTCCGTTGGATGCGCGAGCCAGGCCGGCGAGGACAGCCGCAACGTCGCCCGTCACGCGCTGCTGCTGGCGGGCCTGCCGGTGGAGACGCCGGGCGCCGTGTTCAACCGGCTATGCGGCTCGGGCCTCAACGCGCTGGTCGGGGCGGCTCACGCCATCACCTGCGGCGAGGCCGATGTGTGCATCGCCGGCGGCGTCGAGAGCATGACGCGCGCGCCGTTCGTGGTCGGCAAGGCCGAGCAGCCGTTTGCCAAGGACTTCAAGGTGTTCGACTCTTCGCTCGGCGCGCGCTTCCCCAACCCGCGCATCGAGGGCAAGTTCGGCGCCGACACCATGCCGCAGACGGCAGACAACCTCGCCCGCGAGTACCAGCTGACGCGCGAGGCGTGCGACGAGTTCGCGCTGGGCTCGCAGCAGAAGTTCGCCAAGGCCAGCAAGGACGGCTTCTTCAAGGGCGAGATCCAGCCCGTGTCGATCCCGCAGGCCAAGGGCAAGCCCGACCTCGTCGTGGCCGAGGACGAGCATCCGCGTCCCGAGACCACGATGGACAACCTGCAGAAGCTCAAGCCGCTGTTCGCCGACGGCGTCACCACGGCCGGCAACGCGTCGGGCATCAACGACGGCGCCGGGGCGCTTCTCATCGCCAGCCGCGATGCCGGCGACCGCGCCGGCGTCAAGCCGATGGCACGCGTGATCGCCTCCGCCGTTGCCGGCGTGCCGCCGCGCATCATGGGCTTCGGTCCGGTGCCCGCCGCCAAGAAGGCGCTGGAGCGGGCAGGTCTCGAGCTCAAGGACATGGACGTGATCGAGATCAACGAGGCGTTCGCGGCGCAGGTGCTGGGCTGCCTCAAGGGCTTCGGCATTCCCTTCAACGACTCCCGCGTCAACCCCAACGGCGGGGCGATCGCGGTCGGCCATCCGCTCGGCGCCTCCGGCGCGCGCCTGGCACTCACCGCCACCCGCCAGCTGCAGCGCACCGGCGGGCGCTACGCGCTCGTCTCCATGTGCATCGGCGTCGGCCAGGGCATCGCCGTCATCCTGGAGCGGACGGCGTGAGCGAAAGTGCCGGTGGCCGCGCATACAGGCTGGCACTCTTCACCAAGAACCGGACCAATCCGGCGTATATGGGCGCGCGGCTCGGCGCGGACCGCGTGGCGGAGCGTCTCGGTGCGACGCTGACGCACCATGTGCCCGTGAAGCCCGACAACGTGGAGGAGCAGCGCGCACTGCTCGAGGCGGTGCTCCCCGAGCGCCCCGACGCGATCCTGCTGGTGCCGACGCACGGCACGGCGCTCAACGACATCCTGCGCCGCATCGAGGCGGCCGGCATCCTCCTGCTCTGCGCCGTCAGCCGGCCGGAGGTCATCGTGCCCAAGGCGTTCGTCGGCTCCGACGACCGAGCCATCGCCCGCGGCATCGCCGATTACCTGTTCGACCGCATGCCCTCGGGCGGCACCATCGTCACCATCGAGGGCCATCCCAACGCCATGACCACCGCGCCCCGCGCAGCGGGTTTTCGCGACGCGGCGGCGGGCCGGTCCAACATCCGCATTGCCGCCTCGCGCGACGGCGACTTCCAGTTCGCCGAGGGCAAGACGGCGATGGCAGCGCTCTTGAAAGACGTGCCCCAAATCGACGGCGTGCTCGCCGCCAACGACTTCTCGGCCCTCGGCGCCATCGAGGCGATGCGGGAGAACGGGCGCAAGGCTCCGATCGTCGGCGTCAACGCGACCCCCGAAGGCGTGCGCGCCATCAAGAGCGGCGACCTGCTCGCCTCGGCTGCCTTCGACGCCATGAAGATGGCCTGCCTTGCCACCGAGGCCGCCGTCCGCATTCTGCGCGGAGAGAAGGTGCCGGCCGAGGTCATGCTGCCAGTCGAGGTGGTGGACCGCGGCAACTGCGAGGCCTGGGACCGCCCCTACGAGGAGCGGCCGCTGCCCGACTGGGGTGCGCACGTGCGAGCTTAGCCGTCGCCGCTGCCGACCCGCCGGGATCGCCGAAGTTGACAACGCCTCGTGGCGCCTCGACCTTCCCGCCTCCGAATGAATGTGCCGGGAGGTAGGCATGACGTGCGGCGGCCCCACGCGTCGATCGATCGGCGGGTTGCCGACGATTGCGGGGCTGGGCGTGGGCGGCGCCGCCGTGGCGGTGCTCGCCGCGCTGGTGTGGGCGCACGCTCCAGCATCGGCGCAGGACAAGCCGCTGCCGGGCACTCCCGGCGCCATCCAGGGCACGTCCTCCAAGGCCGACCGCCGCGCCGAGGAGAAGCAGCGCCGCGCGCGCCCGGGTAACCTCGTCGGCCACGGCGGTCCCGTGAAGGCGCTGGCGGTCGATGCCGCGAGCGGCCGGGCGCTCACCGGCTCCTTCGACTATGCGATGATGGGCTGGGACATCGCCCGGGAGACGCCGCAGCGGCTGCATCGTCTCGACGACCACAACGGCGCGGTCAACGCGGTCGCATTTGTGCCCGGCGGCAAGCTGGCGCTGGCGGCCGGCGACGACGGCGCCGTGGCGCTGTGGGACCTGGCTACGGCCAAGCTCGCGCACCGTTTCGAGGGGCATCAGGCGAAGATCGTGGGGCTCGCCGTATCCGAGGATGGCCGCTGGGCGGCCTCGGCGAGCTGGGACCGCACCGCGCGCATCTGGGATCTGGCAAAGCGCGAGGCGGGCCCCGTGCTGGAGGGCCATACGGGGCCGGTCAACGCTGTCGCCTTTTCCGCAGACTCCATGCGCGTCTATACCGCCAGCGCCGACGGCAGCATCGGCCTGTGGAGCCGGCAGGCGGGGACCTTCCAGCGGCCGCTGCATCGCCACGGCTGGGGCATCAACGTGCTGGCGCGCATGCCGGGCGGAGAGCACCTGGTATTCGGCGCGCTCAACGGCTCGGTGGCGATCGTCGACGGCGACAAGGGGGATGTCGTCAAGGAATTGCCCGCGCACGACCGCCCCGTGCTGGCCCTGGCGGTGCTGGACAAGCCCGGCATCATCGCCACCGGCGGTGGCGACGGCGTGATCCGCGTGCTGCGCTACCCCGACGGCTCGCAGATCGAGGAATACCGCAACTCCTACGGGCCGGTGTGGGCGCTGGCGTTCGCAGGCGAGGGCACGGCTCTCTACTATGGCGGGCTCGACGACTTCGCCACGCTCTGGCGCATCACCCCGCGCGAGCCGTTCGAGCCGATCGAGAGCTCCTTCCCGCGCCGCTTCCAGGTCCGCGGCGACACCGGCAACGACCAGATTGCCGCCGGCGAGCTGCAGTTTGCGCGCAAGTGCAGCGTCTGCCACACGGTGCAGGCCGACGGCCGCAACCGCGCGGGCCCCACGCTCCACCGCGTGTTCGGACGCCGGATCGGCACGCTGGACGGCTATCCCTATTCGGAGGCGCTGAGGAAGCTCGACATCGTGTGGAGCGCCGAGACTATCGGCAAGCTGTTCGAGCTCGGGCCCGAGGAGTTCACGCCCGGCACCAAGATGCCGCTGCAGAAGATGACGGACCGGGCCCAGCGCGACGCCCTGATCGCCTACCTCGAGGTCGCCACGCGCGGGGATCAGCCCGACGCACCCAAGGAGGAGAAGCGGTGAGCGCTCGCGACGCCGCATCGACGCCCCTATGAAATTGCTCCGCACCATCCGCTTCGACGCTTCCGACGGGCTCGTCTTCGACGTAGCGGCGGCGCCGGAGGAATGGGCCGTGTCGGGAGCTTTCGCGTTCGCCGGCGCCGCGCCCGGCAGCCTGACGGGCAAGTCGCGCCAGGCGTTCGCCAACGGCTTCCTCGGGGTTGCAAGCTTCGGCCGCTCGACCTTCGTCACCGTCGCCCAAGCCGAGCCAGCCGACCGCGAGGCGATCGAGCGGGCGCTCGCCCGGCATTTCGTCTCGGCCTACGGCGCACCGGACGAGGCGGCCGCCCACGCCGCGGCGGAGGAGGAGACGGCGTTCGTGGCCGAGCTTGCCCGCGATGCGCCGATCAACACGGTCTTCACGGTGCGCCGCACGTGGGACGCGGAGGGCCGCATAAAGGAGGTGTTCCGCACCATTCGCCCGCCGACAGGCGAGCCCCAGCACGCCAGGATATGGACGGTGGTCGACGATGGCCCATGACTTCTGGAAGTCGGCCGGCATGCACCTGCTGGAGCGAGACGGCGAGGGCTGGCTCAGGGTTACGCCGCAATTCCTGCGCGCTTACTTCACGCGGCCCGAGGTGCACCCGCTCGACACCTCCTGCGCCGCGGAGATCGCCCTGCACGACGCGCTGATGGAGGACCCGTTCCGGCCGGTGGCGGATGCGGAGCTCGCCGCAATCGCCGACACCGAGGCCGCCGACAACTACCGCGTGGTGCTCGCCTTCCGCGATGTGCTCGCGCACGCCGGCACCGTCGAGGGCGCCTACCTGCGCCTGATGCGCCAGGCCAGCATCGCCATTCCGCCGGTGTTCGTCGACCAGATGGTGCACGTGATCCTGCGCAACATGCTCGACGGCACCAACGACCCGATGCGGCTGCGCGCCGCCGAGCTGTTCTTCCGCGAGCAGAGCGCCACCACCGACGAGGGCCGTATCATGCTGGCGGACGAGGAGATCGTGGAGATGCACGCCCGCACGGGCACCGAGACCGGCCTCGGCCAGCTGCTCGCCGAGACCGGCACGCCCATGAAGTCGGTCGCCCTCGATGTGCTGGACGAGGACAACGCGCAGATCTATTGGTCGCGCTCGGACCGCTTCGACACCGTCGTCGACTTCCGCTTCGAGCAGCCCGCGCCCGACGCATTCGCTCGCGTCGTCGAAGCCTGGCTCGAGCATCTGCTCAGGATCGAGGCCCGCGTCGAGCCGCGCCCGAGGCTCGACGACCCCGACTGGCGCTGGCACATCGGCCTCGACCGCGAGTCGACCCGCATTCTCAACACGCTCTACGAGGGCAAGACGCCGGGGCTCGACGACATGGCCAGCATCGTCGGCCTCTTCCGCATGCGCATCCCCGACGACCGCCTGCTGCTCGATCGCGTCAAGGGTCGGCCCATCTACCTCGGCCTCGCCATGGACGCGAGGAAGCGCGTCAAGATGAAGCCGCAGAACCTGCTCACCAATCTGCCGCTGGTGGCAGCGGCCTGAGGAGTGGCGTCATCCCGGCGCCGCTCGCAAGCGAAGTCTTGCGAGCGGAGGAAGGCCGGGACCCAGTCCACCTATCTGTCCACTGGATTGAAGTGCATGGTTCCCGGCCTAGTCCCACGAGCGCTCTATCGAGCCCGCGCGGCGCCGGGATGACGAAAGTGGTGGCATGCCGACGAGCTGCTACCGCAACCGGCCCGAGACGAAGGACGCGTCGGTGCTCAGCTCGGTGACCTGCGTGACGAGGTAGCAGACCTTTGTCTCCTTCGCGAACGAGAAGGCGTCACAGCCGCTCTGCGCCAGGCATTGCGCGGCACAGGTGTCCGGATTCGACTGCCCGCCGTTGAAGCTGCGTGAGCGGCCGATCGCCTCGGTGTCGTGCAGCACCACGAACTTTGCCTCGTTCTCGCCGGTCAGCACGCGCTCCTCGAGCGGCGCCTTCGCCTCGTGCGCGGCCAGAGGCGCCGCGAGCGAGATGCGCGCCGGCGCAGCTCGCTTCGTCGAGCGAACCGGCGACGATCCCGGGGCCATGGCGTAACCGTCGTGTCGGTACTCGGCACAACCAAAGAGCGCCGCTGTCGCGATGGCGGCGGCGAGTGGAGCACGCAGGCGGAGACCGTTGATCGAGCGACCGGCAGTCGCACACCGACGCGTGGCCTGCATCGCAAATTCCCGTTAGTTGATCCCCACGGTCTGCACATCCGCTTTCACGATGGTGAAAGTTCGACGTCAGTGCTCCCAACGAGCAAAACCGGGAAGCTCGCCGGCAGGTTCAAAGATCGCGAGAACTTACCTATTTCTTGGAGTCCTGCCGCGACTCGGAGGGGGCCGGAGGTCCCCCGAGGTTGCTCCGCAGCCGCTGACTGTCGACGCATCCCGCCAACAGGATGGCGGCAGTGACGAGGAGCAGCGCGCGCGCAAGCATCGATACACTCCGGTCGGCTCTACCCGCCGCCCCCTGGCGTTCACCGAGCTACCGGTGCCCCGCGTCCGACGTGATGCCGTTCGCTGGGATCGCCTTCGGCGGCGTGGCGAGCACAGCAAGCGCGACAACGACGGCGAAAGCGAAGAGCAGTGGAACGAGCAGGATTCGCATCCGCCAAGTGTTGCGCCATTTTACGGCGTGCGAGCGGCGCCCATCTGAACCGCAGATGAAGGCGCTCCCTCGACTATGGCTGTTGCACCCTCAGGAGCAACCTCAGAAGCAGCCGAATGCCATATCCGGCCCACGCACTGCCCAACGCACCCGCAAGACTGAGACCTATCGCCCATAGGGTCTTGAGAACAATGTCCGTATTCGGCTCATGTCGATGGCGCCAAAGGTACTGAATCTTCTCCGGAATGCTGTACGCGATCAGGAGAAGCGCGCCTCCCGCAAACGCAATCCACGGGTGGCCGCCGAATCCGACGCTCGCCGTCCCGAACATGAGAAGGGCTGGAACCATGCGCCAGCCTACCACTGCCTGCCCAGCGGTTCCCTTGGCATCGCCAGTTGTTCCACCGGTTCCGTGCGCATATACGTGGCTGATCCGGAGCTGCGCAGCGCCACGTGCCGATGAACACCCAGGAAACCCCCGACCTGATGACCGTGACCGAGGTTGCGGACTATCTGCGGGTTCGGGAGCGGACCATCTACGAGCTGGTGCGTACGCAGCGCATCCCGAGCTGCAAGCTCTCGGGCAAGCTCCTGTTCCCCAAGCGCCTGATCGAGCTGTGGGTGGCGCAATCGGCGGACTACCCGCAAGCCGCTACCCACCTCGCCGCGCCGCCGTTGGTGATTGCCGGCAGCCACGACCCCCTGCTGGAATGGGCGGCACGCGAATCCAAGTGCGAGCTGGCGCTGCTGGTCGACGGCAGCACCGCCGGCATGCACCGGCTGCAGGCGGGCCAGGCTACCGCCTGCGCGCTGCACCTGATCGATCCGGTGACGGGCGAATACGACGCGGGCCTGCTGGCGCGAAGCCTCCCGGGGCTCGATTTCGTGGTGATCGAATGGGCGCGGCGTCAGCAGGGGCTGATCGTGGCTCCAGGCAATCCTCTGCAGGTCGGTTCGGTGGCCGATCTGCGCCGCAAGGGCCTGCGCATCGCCACGCGGCAGCAGGGATCGGGCAGCGCCCTGCTGTTCTCGAAGCTGGTGGCGGACGCGGGCCTGGCGCTCGATGACCTCCAGGTCGCCGGACAGCCCGTCAGCAGCGAGACCGACATCGCGGTCGCCGTGCGCGAGGGGAAGGCCGACGTCGGCCTCGCCATCGAGGCTGTGGCACGCGAGCAGGGCCTCGATTTTGTCCCCCTGCAGTGGGAGCGGTTCGACCTGGTGGTGCGGCGCGTTGAGTATTTCGAGCCGCCGGTGCAGCGGCTGTTCGCCTTCTGCCGCACGGAGCCTTTCCGCGACCGAGCCGCGTCGCTCGGCGGCTACGACATCACGAGATGCGGCGGGGTGGTGTACAACGCCCGGCGTTGAGCGCCCGTCCGTCGATAACCATTCTTGCCGATCGGAGCAGCTCGGGCGTGAGCGGGGCCGTAGAGGGGTCCCTGCGCGCGCACGGGGGCCGAGACAAGCGGTGCACAGGGCGGAATTTGCCCGCGGGTTGGGCAGAGAGCTGCAGAATGCCCGCCGCCATCCCGCCCCATTGCCCTCGCAACCTGTTGCAAATAAAACCGTTAATGTGTTGGGCGCACGGGCCCGCGGCATGCTAGAGTGAAGGCTATGGCAGCACGGCAAGTACCCCCATCGGCGGGGCAGCGGGTACCGGCAACCGCCATTGAGCGGGTGTTCGAGCGCAAGATTCGCCTGAGCAAGTGGGCGCTGCTGTTCGAGCAGCTCTGGCCCCGCGCCTGGATCGTCCTCGGACTTGCCGGGCTGTTCATCGGCGCCTCGCTCGCAGGCTTGTGGCCGCGCCTCCCCGAGCTGCCGCACAAGATCGTCCTGGGCCTGTTCGGGCTGGCGTTCGCAGGTGCGCTGGTAGCGCTGGCGCGGGTGCGCTGGCCCAGCCGCGAGCAGGCAATACGCCGTGTCGAGGCGATTTCCGGGATCAAGCATCGCCCCGCCTCCTCCTACGAGGACACCCTCACCCTCGGCACCGGGGATGCCCGCACCGAGGCGCTGTGGCGCGTGCATCGCGCACGGCTCGCGGCAATGCTGCAGAAGCTGCGCGTCGGCCCTCCTTCGCCGCGCACGGACCGCTATGACCCCTTCGCGCTGCGCGGCCTGCTGCTGCTCGGCGTGTTCGTGCTGCTGGTCGCCGTCGGCGACAGCGCTTCGGACCGGCTGCGCTCGGCTTTCCGCTTCGGAGCGTTGGCCAAGGGGGCAGAGGCCCGCATCGACGCCTGGGTCACGCCACCGGCTTACACCGGCAGGCCGCCTGTCATGCTGGCCGACGGCTCGCATGGTCTCAATCGGCCGCAGGTCAGGCCCGAGGGGCCATACGAGATCCCGGATCGCAGCGTTCTGGTCGTTCGCGGCACGGGCGCGAGCGTCGGCGGGCTAACGCTGGAATTTCCAGGCAGCAACGGCGCGGCCGAGCGGATGGAGGCTCCGGCGCCGGCCAACGCCACCGACGTCTCCGAGCTCAAGGTCGAGGTGCGCAAGTCGGGCACCGTGACGGTATTGGCTGGCGGCATCCCGTTGCTCAGCTGGCCGTTCCAGGTCATCCCCGATAATCCCCCCAAGATTGCGCTCACCAAGGACGCCGAGAAGAGCCCGCGCGGCGCTCTCAAGCTGTTCTACAAGGTCGAGGACGACTACGGCGTGGTCTCGGCCGAGACCCGCATCCGGCGCGTGCGGCCGAAGGAAGATAGGACCTCGACCGCCTGGGCGCGGCCGAGCGCCAAGAAAGGGCCGCGGCCCCCGCACGAGCGTCCGCCCGCACTGGCGCTGCGCCTGCCGCGCGCCTATCCCAAGCAGGCCGAGGGACAGAGCTTCCACGAGATCGGCGACCACATCTGGGCCGGCATGACGGTCGAGCTGTCGCTGGCGGCCAAGGACCTCGCTGGCCAGACCGGGCGTAGCGCCCCCATCGAGATGGTGCTGCCCGAGCGGCGCTTCACCAAGCCATTGGCGCGGGCAGTGGTCGAGCAGCGCCGTCGCCTCGCGGAGGACCCCCGCGATCGCCTCCAGGTCGCGCGCGCCATCGACGCGATTACCCTCGAGCCCGAGGAGTTCATCGAGGACCTGCAGGTGTTCCTTGGACTTCGC
>JBGGME010000122.1:0-3671 GCA_041288195.1 Hyphomicrobiaceae bacterium | reverse complement strand
GCCGAGCGAGGCAGCCAGGTTGCGCTGTACCTGGCTGCCCAGACCCAAACGTCGGGCCAGCTCGATGATGTGGTCCATCCCGACCTTTTGTGCCACGCGGACGGAGATCAGATTGCGCGACCGCTCCAGCCCCACCCGCAGTGTGATCGGCCCGAGAAAGTCGTTGCTGAAGTTCTCCGGCTCCCAGCGTGCCAACCCGGCGCCTTGGCTGATCGAGATTGGCGCGTCCAGCACCATGCTTACCGGGGTCATGCCCGATTCGAGCCCCGCCAGATAGACGAACGGCTTGAAGGAGGAGCCCGGCTGACGGTGGGCCTGGGTCGCGCGGTTGAACTTGCTCTGGCGGTAGCTGAAGCCGCCGCTCATCGCCAGCACGCGGCCGGTGTGCGGGTCGAGCGCCACGACCGCGCCTTCCACGCTCGGGCGCTGGCGCAGCACCCAGCGGCGCACATCGGGCTCGCCGACCTCCTCCATGACGACCGTGTCGCCCACGGCCAGCGGCTGCCGCTTGGTCCAGCCCACGTCGTCGCCACTCAACGGCACGCGCTGCCCGTCGTCGAGGCCAACCTCCACCCGGCCGCCCTCGGTCCCCAGCACGACGCCGCGGTGCCAGGCGCCCAGCTCGAAGCCAGGGTCGAGCCCCATCAGCTGCTGCTGCCAATCGTCGCCGGCGGCCGCGACGTCGAGCGTGCCCCAGGGACCCCGCCAGCCCTGGCGACGATCGTAGGTGGCGAGGCCGTGCCGCAGGGCCCGGTCGGCCGCAGCCTGCAGGGCCGGGGAGAGGGTGACGCGGACCGAAAGGCCGCCCTCGTAGAAGCCCTGCTCGCCGAGGCGTGCGACCAGTTGGCGCCGGACCTCCTCGATGAAGAAGTCGGCCTCTGCGGTCTGGGTCGCCGAGCGCTTGTGCAGGGCAATGGGCTCGGCGCGCGCGGCGGTGGCCTCGGCCGGCGTGATGTAGCCGTCGTCCCGCATGCGGCTCAGCACGTAGTCGCGCCGCGCCAGCGCGGCGTCCGGATGCTCGATCGGATCGTAGCTCGACGGGGCTTTGGGCAGGCCGGCCAGCAATGCCGCCTCGGCGATGGTCAGCTCGTCCATTGACTTGTCGAAATAGTTCAGCGCCGCGGCCGCGACACCATAGGAGCGGTTGCCCAGAAAAATCTCATTCAGATAGAGCTCGAGGATTCGATCCTTGGTGAAGGTGCGCTCGATGCGCAGTGCCAGGAGGATCTCCTTGAACTTGCGCTCATAGGACAGCTCGCTGTTCAACAGGAAGTTCTTGGCGACCTGCTGGGTGATGGTGGAGGCGCCCTCAGGTCGCCGGTTGCTGCGCAGGCGCTCGAGATTGCTCACCAGCGCCCGGCCAATCCCGAACGCGTCGATGCCGGGATGATTGTAGAAATGCTGGTCCTCGGCAGCGATGAATGCATGCTTCACCCGTTCGGGGATGGCCTCGCTTGGCACGAAAACGCGATTCTGCCGGGCATACTCCGCCAGTAGCCGGCCATCGCCAGCATGAACGCGCGTCGATGTCGGCGGCTCGTAGTCGGCGAGCGCGCGGTGATCGGGCAGGCCGCCGCCGTAGTTGTTGACCAGATACAGCACTGTTGCCCCGCCCAGCATCACCAGCAGGGTGACAATCATCATGGCAGCCGACAGCAGGCGGAAAAGGCGCTTCACGATCCCTGTCCTCGATCAGGCACGGTAACGGCTGGCGGTCTCACGTCCTCGGCACGACAAAGTACTGGTCCAGCGACCGCACGATCGCCTGCCCCAATTTGGCTCGATAGTCGGGTTGTGCCAGATTGCGCGCGTCGTCCGGGTTTGACAGATAGCCGAGCTCAAGCAGCACCGAGGGGATATCCGGCGACTTCAGCACGGCAAAGCCCGCGAACCGGCGATGCCGCTTCACCAGCGCGGTCACGCGCGCGAGTTCCTCCGCCATGATGTCGGCGAATGCAATCGACTTGTTGTTGGTGTCGCGCTGCGCGAGGTCGATCAGAATGGTGGCGACCACGACATCGTGCTGGGAAAGATCGGCGCCAGTCAGGACGTCGGCCTTGTTCTCCAGTGCCGCGAACTTGGCCGCCTCCTCGTCGGAAGCCTTTTCCGACAGGGTGTAGATGGAAGCGCCGCGCTGCTCGCTCAGGCGCAGGCTGTCGGCATGGAGCGAGATGAAGATCTCCCCACCGAGCTTGCGCGCGGCGGCGATCCGATCGCGCAATCGGATGAACTCGTCGCTATCCCGCGTCAATACGACGCGGTAGCGCCCGCTGCGCTCGATCAGCGTACGCAACTCGCGGGCCATCTCGAGGACGAGGTCCTTCTCGTACAGGCCGTCCACGGACGTAGCACCGGGATCCTCGCCGCCGTGCCCCGGGTCGAGCACCACTACCGGCAGGTCGCGCTTGCGCGGGCCAGCGGCAGGAGCTGCATGCCCGTTCACCGGACCAGCGACCGACGGCAGCGCCGCAAGGGTGGCTGGTCGGGAGGCCGGGACCGGGGCGGGCCTGCTGCCCAGCGCAGGCGCCACCACAGTCGGCGCCACCACGGCGGCAATGGCCGCGCTCTCCACCGGTTGCCGTGTCTCCGCCTTCTCCGCCACCACATCGATGACCAGGCGATGAAAAGGGCTGTCCGTGTTTGGCGGCAGAATGATGCTGTTGACGACGCGCACGGGCTTGGCCAACGCCACCGCCAGGATCGAACGCCCATTGGACGTCGAGACCTCGTAGCCTCGCGCCAAGCCGCGCAAGGGCCGCCCGGCGTCGGCGCCAAGCAGCCATACGACTTCGTCCAGCTCGACGATCAGCTGGTCGGGATCGGCCTCCAATTTGGTGGCGAAGCTCACCTTGCGATCAAGGTCCAGCACGATCCGGGTGCGGGCTCCGTTCTCGCCGAAGCGCAGGCCGGAGGCTTCGGGCCAGCCCGCAGCTTGACCGGGAGCAGCAGTCCAGGCGAGCCACAGGATCAGCAGCCGCATGACTGTGACGGCCCCGACAACGGCACGAAGCCAAGCTGTTCGCTCCGGCAGCTCGACCCTTGGATGCAGGCGCAGGTTCATCTCCTTGGGGAGATTACGCGATTGTGGATGCATGGGACAGCTACTATAGTCACCACCGTGATGGTCCGGGCTTGGCAAGAATCGTTCGCGCTCAATGGGTTGATCCCCGGTCGCGAATTGGTGCCTACCACTGGCCGTCTCAATCAACAGGTTCCGGCCGACGGGCCATCGCCGCTGCCAAGGCAGGGCCGCGCTGGACGCGTGTTGCCTGGCATGGTTGGCCCTCGTCCCTCGATCCTTTGTTCCACGTTCGGTTGCGCGCCGGCCGGTTGCAGCTCATCGCAACGGCCACCGCCGGCCTCCCCCAACTCGAGCCGCCACTGCCGGATGCTGCTGCTGCGGTTGGCAAGGCGGCTACCGGAGATTTCCATCCATGGTCAAGCGTATGCTGATCGACGCCACCCACCCGGAAGAGACCCGGGCAGTGGTGCTCGATGACCGCTACCTAGTCGACTTCGACTTCGAGACCTCGACCAAGCTCCAGCTGAAGGGCAACATCTACCTCGCGAAGATCACGCGGGTGGAGCCCTCGCTGCCGGCCGCCTTCGTCGAGTATGGCGGCAACCGTCACGGCTTCCTCGCCTTCAGCGAGATCCATCCCGACTACTAT
>JBGGME010000121.1:0-5059 GCA_041288195.1 Hyphomicrobiaceae bacterium | reverse complement strand
AGCTCGCTCTCGAGGCTCTTGGCTTCCTCGACCGTGATCACGCCCTCGTTGCCGACCTTCTGCATGGCCTCGGCGATCATGTCGCCGATCGCCTTCTCGCCGTTGGCCGAGATGGTGCCGACCTGGGCGACCTCCTGGCTGTTCTTGACCTTCTTGGCCCGCTTCTGGATGTCCTCGACCACCTGCGCCACGGCCTTGTCGACGCCGCGCTTGAGGTCCATCGGGTTCATGCCGGCGGCCACCGCCTTCATGCCTTCGCGCACGATCGACTGCGCCAGCACGCACGCCGTGGTGGTGCCGTCGCCGGCCACGTCGTTGGTCTTCTGGGCGGCCTCGCGCACCATCAGCGCGCCCATGTTCTCGAACTTGTCCTCGAGCTCGATCTCCTTGGCGACGGTGACGCCGTCCTTGGTGGTGCGGGGCGCGCCGAAGCTCTTCTCGAGCACGACGTTGCGACCCTTCGGGCCCAGCGTCACCTTGACGGCGTTGGCGAGGATGTCGACGCCGCGCAGCATGCGCTCGCGGGCATCGCCGGAGAATTTGACGTCCTTGGCAGCCATTTTCGAACTAGCTCCTAGCTTCTCGGGATTTGGGGGAACTCGTCAGATGGTCAGTCGTCAGTGGTGAGTGGAAGGGCGGCGGCAGCGCAAAGAGTGAACTCACGGCTGACCGCTCACCACTGACCACTCACGCGTGTTTCACTTGTCGAGCACACCCATGATGTCGCTCTCCTTCATGATGAGGAGCTCCTGGCCGTCGATCTTGACCTCGGTGCCCGACCACTTGCCGAACAGCACCTTGTCCTTCGGCTTCACATCGAGGGGGACGATCTTGCCGCTCTCGTCGCGTGCCCCGGGGCCGACGGCGATGATCTCGCCCTGCTGGGGTTTCTCGGCTGCCGTATCGGGGATGATGATGCCGCCGGCGGTCTTGGTTTCGCTGTCGACGCGGCGCACAACCACGCGGTCGTGCAACGGACGGAACTTCATGGGTTAAAGTTCTCCTAATTTCAAGGGCTTGAGAGGCTCTCCCCCCGCAAGCGAGAGATGGGATGGGTTGGTTGTTAGCACTTCTCAATTGTGAGTGCCAACAGCCGCGCTCCACATAAGCGAGGCGGCCTGACCTGTCAACCGGGGAATGGGCCAAAAAGCCTTTGCGGAGGCCCCGGGCGGGCGCCGGGCAAGAGCTTCCTTAACCGGAGCCGAGCCGTGCCAGCCGTTCGTCGGCCTCGGGTGCGCCGAGCTCCCGGGCGCGCTCGTACCATTTGCGGGCCTCGGGCAGGTTGGGAAGCACGCCCTGGACGCCCCAGCGGGCGAGCTCGCGCGGGTCGTAGGTGGCCGCCAGCAGTAGGGCGCCGCGCGCCAAGCCCGCCTGCGCGGCCCGCAGGAAGAACTGACGGGCGACGGCAACTTGGCCCCTCTCGATCTCTTGCTCGCCGCGCGCGATGAAGCGCTCGGCCGCCTCGCGGTCGGCCGGCGACAGCATCGGCGCGCGCGGCGGCGCCGGGGCCGGCGCGGGCGGAGGAAGCTGAGCCTTGGTCTCCTGGGCTGGAGCCGCGGGCTGCGGGGCCTGGACCGTCAGCGCCACCCTGGCGTCGGCGAGCAGCGCGCCGTCCTCGCTGACCAGGCTGATGCTGAGCTCGGCCCGACCCGTCACGCCCGCCGGCACGATCATCTGCAGGCTCGCGAGCGCATTGAGCGGCACGGCCCAGGCGCCGGGCGCCGTGGCGTATCCTTCCGACAGCGACACGGTCGGAGGCAGGCCGCGCACGCGCACGAAGCTGTTCTTGGGCAGGGCGTCGGCGGGCCCGACGCGGATCGTCAGGGCGGCTTGAGACGCAGGTTGCACGAGGATCGCCTGCGCCACGGCAATGCGCAGGCTCTCGGAAGGGCCCGCCTGCACGAGCTGAGTTACTGACGAGCTCTCCTCGCTGTGTGCGGCGTTGTTTGTCGCAAGCAACGCCGATACCAGCCCGACAACTATTGCGAGCCCATGCCGCGACGGCGATCTGGATCTCTCCCGCCGCCGTCTCGGCGCGAGTGCTGCGGGGTTCGGCCGCTCTCCTATCCTGTCGGCCGCCCGTCCCCTGCCTGCCCCAGTCACCCCCATGTCCCCTTCTGCGCTCCTTGGAGCGGACGGCACGCTCAGTGCGCCGTCATTGCTTGCTCTGCTTCCTGTTCCATTCGAGGAACTGCCGGAACAGGCGCTCCTGCTCGACCGGATCGTGCGGCGCCGCGCGCACCGCCTGCGCGCGCAGCTGCGCAGGATCGACGCTGCGCGAGGATACGATCGCGGCTTTGTCGAGCCTGTCCTGCAGAGGTTTGAAGCGCGTCCAGCCCGGCACGCTGGCGGCGAGGTTCACGTCTTTCCACTTCTCGTGGTAGCCGGGCTCCTTCTGCAGCTTCTCGAAGCGCTCGAAGAGATACTCGACGACGCGGTCGAGCCGTTGGTAGCGGTCGGTATTCTTGGGCCAGTCGTAGACGGCGAGCACGGCCGGCACCGAGATGGTGGCGATCTGCTGACCTTGCGGGATCAGAGCCGGATAGTCGGCATGCTCGAGATACGCCGGCGCGTAGTACTCGAGCTTGTCGGTGTATTCGATCGGCAGGAACTTGAAGCCCTCGGGGAACTTGCCCTTGAGGAAGGGGGCGAGCGGCTTGGATGAGATCCAGAACGTCGCCGCCACCTCCGGCCCCGTCTTCATCTTCTCCATGGCGATGTTGTGGGGCACGAACGTCGCTTTCACCTGGATGCCGAGTTGCTTGAAGATGATCGGCCCCGAATAGGCCGCCGCGGTGCCCTCGGTATTGAAGTTCACGACCTTGCCCGCGAGGTCCTTGATCGACTTGATCTCGGGCCTGACGAAGACGTGCGCCTCCGAGGGGAAGAGGTTCACGAGGTAGTTGATGCGCCGCCAGGCATTGGCGAACTCGGGCTTGGACTTGAAATGGTCGAGCACGTCGCCGTAGACGATGGCCGCGTCCACCCCGCGCAGGTAGAGCAGGTCGTAGACGTTGTCGAACGGCCCGCGCGTGACGATCGGCAGCACGCGCATGTTGTCGCCGTCGTCGAGCACGCGCGCGAGCTCCGCCGCAAACTGCAGCGGCGCGCCCTCGAGGCGGCCGGCGGCGAGCCCGACCGTCCACGCATTGATGCGGTCCTTGTGCGCCTGCTCGCTCTGCACGGGGGCCGGGGCAGGGCGGGCGACAGGCGCGCGCGCCTTGGGCGCCTGCGCCAGGTCGGTCGCCTGCGCCGGCAGGCCCTTGGTGGGAGGCGCCCCGACACGGTTAGGTGGCGATTGCGCCAGAGCCGCCGGCGCGCCCAGGATCAGAATGGCCGCGAGGCCTGCGACTATGCTTGACGCGGGACGCATTGCACTCTCCTTCCCATTGCTTGCCCGACCGACCTTTCCCGCAAGCGCGTGATGCGCATCAGGGCCGGATGTAGGCGTAGCCCTGCTTCTGCAACTCCATCAGCCGCACGACGCCCGAAGGCACCACCTTGGCCTCGCTGACCAGCGCGACGGGCTTGCCCTCGGCCTTGCTCTGGTTGGTTTGCGTGTTGCCGCAGGCGATGAAGGTAACGCTCGGGTTCTCGAGCGCCATCGGCGCGATGCGATCCTTCACGGGGCTCGTATCGGAGCGCAGCATGTGCAGGCCGGGGCCGTAGGTGACGACCTCGATGGCGACCGTCTCGCCCTTCTGCTTGTAGTACTCGGCGATGTTGCGCACGTTGTTGAGCGCCAGGTCCATCACCGCCTTGTCGTTCTGATTGACCTGGATGGCGACCTTGTGCGTTACCGCGGCGTCCGACTTCGCCGCCTTCTTCTGCGCGGTCTTCTCGGTCTTCTGCGCGACCTTCTGGGGCGCAGGGGCGCTCTGCGCGCTGGGCACAGATGGCGCTGTGGGCGTCTCGGTCTGCGCGTCGGATGCCAAAGCGCAGCCCGCAAGGATGATCCCAGCGCACAGCAGCGCTACACGGCTCGAGCGACTTGTGGTCATTTCCAGCTCCAGGTTGGTTGATTGGGAAATAGGTGCACGGGACCGACCGGAAATGCCGGCCGGCCGCGAACGGGCTCGAGGCGCGTGGGCCATGAGGCCTGCGCGCGAGGCGATGCCAAGGAAGGATTGCGCCGTCCCGCTTCGACCCGAAATTCGCAACCACCCCGCCGCGAATATCCGGTCACGTCGTCGTGTGCCGCCCCCTTGGTAGTCGCAAGCACGAACAGCGATCGACAACCGATGTTGCCAATTGAAATGGGACGATCTTGAGGCGCAATTCCGCTAGTGGACCCGCAGCTTGCGCATTCGAGATATGCGCAAGCGGGTCAGATCATCAACCCGATCCCCTTCGCCATCAGCGCCGCCATCAGCAGGATCAGCACGACGCCCATGAGCTCCAGGTGGATGATCGTCCGTAGCCTGCGCAGCCTCGCCGCGCTCACGGTCGGTGCCTGGCCCTGCCGGACCGCGGCACGCCACGACAGCAGCTCGCGCGTCGGCACGATCGACAGGAGACCGATGAGGATGAACAGCGTGAGCTTGGCGCTGAAGGTCCACGTGTGAAAATAGTAGGTGGCGCCCTTTTCGAAATAGTAGACGCGCGTCAGGCCGACGACGAGCAGGATGCCGGCGGAAATTCCGAACACCATGTCGGCGGTCAGCAAGCGGCGGGCGGTGCCGGCGGTCGGCTGCTCCCTGATCAGGATCAGCTCGACGACGAGGGCGGCAAACAGGGTGAACGCGGCGAGGTGGTGCAGAAAGGCAAACAGCACGGCCATTGGCAGCTCTCGGGCAGTTGGGCGAGCGGCGACGTTACGCTCCGGCGATGTCTGCCGCGGTGCACCGGCGGCGGACTGGAGGATAGGAGCGATGCTAACTTAGAATTGAACTGAAATGTCGGCCCAATTGTTTCTTCCTGCCTGCGATCGGGGCTCGCAGCGGCGGGCACGGCGCGGTAAGCTTCTGCAAGGGTTTGTGCTGGCATCTGCAGAGATTGGATATCGTGCAACCGAAGCCGGAAGACTACGACTACGATCTCGACGAGGTTCTGGCCTCGG
>JBGGME010000120.1:0-11058 GCA_041288195.1 Hyphomicrobiaceae bacterium | reverse complement strand
CGCTGCCGCAGCTGCCCCGAGAAAGACCGCTTGCACAATGGTCGAGCTTGCCGCCAAAAGACCGGGAACTATCGAGGAGGAGCGCGGCGGTTCGCTCCTTTCCGCCTCCACCCTGCTCGCGCCGGCAACTGTCGTTGTTCTGATCGGCCTGCTGCTGCCGATCCTCATTCTATTCCGTTACAGCTTCAACAAGTTCGAGCCCCGCGTGATGATGGTGGAGGCGGTGACGCTTGCGAACTATGTCAAGTTCTTCACCGATCCCTTCTACACCAACATCTTCTGGACGACGCTGCGTGTTGCACTGCTGTGCACGCTGATTTGCCTGGTTTTGGCGTTTCCTCTCGCCTACGTGCTGGCCCGCACCGAGAGCCGCTACAAGCATGTCCTGGTGATGCTCGTCGTGCTGCCGCTGTTCGTCGGCAACGCCGTGCGCGCCGCGGGCTGGATGACGCTGTTCGGCTCCAAGGGCGCTCTCAACGCAGGTCTGCTCAAGCTCGGCGTGATCGATGTTCCGCTCCAGATCATGTTCACGGAGAAGGCCGTGATTATCGGCATCATTGCCGTCAACCTGCCCTATATGGTGCTGACGCTGCAAAGTGTGCTCGAGGGCGTTCCCCGCAACGTCGAGGAGGCGGCATTCAGCCTGGGTGCGGGACCCTGGGTCATGTTTCAGCGCGTGCTTTGGCCACTGGCGCTTCCCGGCATCATCGCCGGCGCGATCCTTTGCTTCATTCTGGCTATGAATGCGTACGCAACCCCAACGCTACTTGGCGGCCCGCAGTTCAAGATGATGGGGCCCCTGGTGTTTGGCCAGTTTCGCCTCAACAACTGGCCATTCGGTGCAGCCATTGCGTTCGTCTTGATGACGGCCACTCTGTTGCTGACGGCATCCGCCAATTTGCTCATCCATCGCCGCTACGCGCGCGCCCCGAGCGGCCAGCCGAACTGAAATTCATCAGTCCGGCCACTTCACGGTCCGCCAGGTCGACGCCGCCACATGGCCGAAATAAGGCCAGCAAGTCCCGCCGGATAGGCGCGCATTAGCAGGATTACGATGGCAGCGAACGCCACCATGCTCCATTCGCCCCAGGCGGCGAGCCAAGTATTGAGCGCGTAGACTGGCGGCGCGCCGATAATCGGAGCGATGAAGGAGCCCAATCCGCCGATCACGACCATAACGATGATGCGCGCCATCTCACCAAAGTCGACGATTGAGGGGGTGAGGGTGAGGACATAGTGCGCGTAGAGCGCTCCAGCGAGCCCTGCCATCGCACTCGAAGCGACGAACGCGAAGAGCTTCACTCTCGTCGTATCCACAGCCAGCGACTGAGCCCGCATGGGGTCGTCCCTGACGGCGCGCATGAAGTAGCCAATTGGGGACTTCAGCATCACGTAGATCAAGAGCAGGCAAAGGGCAGCGACTGCCAGGAAGGTGTAGTAGTAGACGGCGGGTCTCACGTGCCCGTAGAGCGAGGGAACGCTGAGGCCCAGGTCGCCGCGCGTGAATTCATAAGCGGCGGTGAGCGTGATGCGCAGCGTCTCCGCGAACGCCCAGGTGGCGATCGAAAGATAGATCGCGCGCATTTTCAGCACCAACAGGCCCAGCAGCAGGCCGCCAACCGCGGTCGCAAAGACTCCTGCGGGAATGCTTACCCAAAGCGGGGTCTGCAGATGATAGACGAGCAGCCCCGACGTGTAGGCGCCGAGCGCGGCAAACGCATGCTGGGCGAGCGAGAACTGGCCGGTGAACCCGGCCAGCATGTTCCAGCTGGCGGCGAGGATGACGTAGTAGGCGCTGATTGCCAGCACGTGCGCCGCGAATTCGCTTACGAACAACGGCAGGCAAAGGAGAGGCGGCGCGGCGATGGCCAGGACGACGGCAACGCGCCGCCAGTCCACGAATGCGCCCACGCCGCCCGTCAGCCCAGCAGACATTCCTGCACCAGTGCACGCACGCGCGAATTGTCGAAGTCCCGCCCCGGCCCCTCCGCCTTCACCTGACCGAGATTGAGGAGATAGAGATAGTCCGCCAGCGGCAGCGCCTCCTCCACATTCTGCTCGACCAACAGGATCGCCGCACCGGTCGCAGCCTTCGCGGTGGCGAGAAGGCTGTAGACCTGCGCCACCAGGTTGGGTGCGAGGCCCACCGTCGGTTCGTCGATCAGAAGCAGCGAGGGCTGCGTCATCAGTTCCCGCGCTACAGAGAGCATGCGGCCCTGTCCGCCGGAGAGCGAGCCGGCGCTGTCGCCCCGCTTGTCCTTCAGGATCGGAAACATGGCGTAGACGCTCTCGAGCTGCCGACTCAGGCGGCGCCGATCGCGACGGAACACCCAGGCGCCCATCAGCAGGTTCTCCTCCACGGTGAGCAGCGGGAAGCTGTTGATGTCCTGCGTCACGTAGCTGACGCCGGCGGCCTTGAGCGTGCTGGAGTTGGCGCCGGTCACGTCCTTGCCGCGAAACATGACGCGGCCCGCGCTCGGCTTGAGGATGCCAAAAATCGCACGCAGGAGCGTCGACTTGCCAGCGCCGTTAGGCCCTATGACGAGCGTCACGGCGTTGCCCGCCGCAATCAGGGAGACCGAGGACAGGATTTCGACGCCGGGCACATACCCGGCACTGAGGCCCGAGACTTCCAGGGTGCGGGCGACGCTCATGCCGCGGCGCTTCCGAGGTAGGCTTGGACCACATCCGGGCGCCGGGCGACCTCCTCGAGCGTGCCCTCCGCCGCGACTCGGCCCTGGATCATCACCGTGACCCGCGGGCACAGGCGGCGCACGATGGCCATCTCGTGGCTGACGATCAGGAAGGCGCGGCCCGCGCTCTTGTTCTCGCGCTCGATCAGGGCGATCAGGGTGTCCTTGACTACCGGATTGATGCCGGCGAACGGCTCGTCGAGGACGTGGAGGCGTGCCGATGGGATCATGAAGCCCGCGCAAGCCTGCAGCAGCATGCGCTGGCCGCCGGATAGGGCGCCGGCGGGCTCCTCGGCCATGTGTTCCAGCGTGCTGGCCGCGAGCAGTTCGCGTGCCCTGGCTTGTCCTTCAAGCACGCCTCCGGGGCTGCCCGCCGCCAGAAAGGGAAGGAGCAGGTTCTCGCGCACGCTCATGTTTGCGAACACGCGCGCGACCTGGAAGGTGCGCACGAGTCCGCGCGCAGCAATCTGGTTTGCAGGCAGCCCCGTAAGGTCGGTGCCGCCTAGACTGATGCGTCCCGCGTCCAACGTCTCGAAGCCGGTCAGCAGGTTGACGAAGGTGGTCTTGCCGGCGCCGTTCGGCCCGATAAGGCCGCGCACCTCGCCCGGCTGAAGCGTCATTGTGACGGCGTCGTTGGCAACGAGACCGCCGTAGCGCTTGGTGACACCCTCGGCCTCGAGCAGGGGACCACCCATCACGCTTCCCTTCCGCGCTCGCCGAAAAGGCCATTGGGCCGGATGATGAGCACCAGGATCACCAGCAGAAAGCCGTAGACATTCTGGTAGGGCGAGGAGATGAAGGCCGCCCCCAGGCTCTCGACGAGCCCGAGCAGCAGGCCGCCGATGAGCGCGCCGGGGACCGATCCGAGTCCCCCGATGACGATAATCTCGAAGCCCTTCACGGTCGTGACCGCGCCGTTGGTCGGGAAGACCATGAAAAGTGGGGCAAGCAGCGCGCCGGCCAAGCCGGCAAGGGCCACGCCGATGGCGAAGGCGATGGCATCGAGCCGATAGACGTCGACGCCCGAGGTCTGCACGGCCACGCGGTTCTGGGCCGCAGCCCGCAGCGCCAAGCCGACCCACGTCTTCTTGATGACGATCCAAAATGTGGCAAGCGCCAGCAATGCGCAGATGAAGGCCGCAACCCGCGCGCCCTCCTGCGGCAGCGGGCCGATCCACACGACCGGCAAATCCGATTCCGGCCGGTATTGGTTGGGTCCACCCAGGGCAACCGCCAGACTGCGCAGCAGGAGCAGCAGGGCGATCGTAACGACGGTTGCATAGTCGTCGCGACGCTGCATGGGCCGCGCGTACATCGGCTTGATCAGGATCGGCTCGAGGATCAGTCCGACAAGGAAGGTGCCGGCTGCCGATATGATCGCTGCCAGCCACCACCACCGCGCGCCGAGCAGGTAGTGGACGGCAACGAACTGAATATAGCTGCCGATCATATAGAACTCGCCCATCGCCCAATTGATGGTTTTCACAATCGAGTAGATGAACGTGATGCCCAGCGCCATCAGCGCGTAGAGCACGCCGACCATCAGTCCGGAGAGGACGGTCTGCACCAGGAGCTCGGTGCTGAATATCACCGGCAGCCTTTCGTTCGCGCCGAGATCAGGGATGGCATCGAGCAGTCCTGCCCGGCGGAGCAACAGCAGCTTCTATTGCCCCAGGACGTAGGCCACCTCGGCCGTCGCGGGCGTTTGATCCTTGGCCGCGTAGCGCAAGACCATCAGGGGCGGCGACCAGTTGTGCCACAGCGGGCCCTCTGCCCGTGGGAACGTGAGGGGGCTCGTCGACCAGCCCGTGAACGATCCTTCCTCGAGCGCCTTGATCAACGCCTTGGGCTCCGTTGTGTTCGCCTTCTTGATGGCCTCGGCGAACACGATGGCGTTGGCGAAGCCGTTCAACGCCGCATAGACCGGCGGCTCGCTGAATTTCGCCTGGTAGCGCTTGGCAAATTCTTTGCCCAGATCCGACAGCTCCGACTTCGGCGCATAGAAGGCGATGAAGTTGATGCCGACGCCTTTGTCGCCGTGAAGTTGCCAGAACTGCGGTCTCGCCGGTGCATCATAGGAGGTCACCATCTGCGCGCCCGGCAGCAGGCCCGCGGTGTGCGCCTGCGTGATCATCAGGTCGAGCGGCTGGCCGACGCCAATATTGACGATGGCGTCCGGCTTGAAGGCTTTGACCTGCAGCAGCTGAGGCAGGAGATCGGTCGTCGTGCGATCGAACATGATCGTCTGGATCTCGAGGCCGAGGTTCTTCTCCTTGTTCTGCTTTTCGGTCTCTTTGGCGAGGCCGATGCCGTAGTCGGTGGTTTCGGCGATGACGCTGACGCGCTTCCACTTGTTCTTCTGGATCCAGCCGAGCCAGGCGGCCGCGCGCGGCGCATCGACGGCGTGAGTGCGGAAGGCAATGTCGTACTTCTTGGCCGTCACGTCGCTGGCGCCGGTCTGGGTGCCCATGGTCGGCACGCCCATCTCCTTGGCAACCTCGTTGACGGCGATGTTGACGCCGGAATGGATGAAGCCGAACACGGCAACCGCCTTCTCGCTCGACACCAGCCGGCGGTAGGCGGCGACGCCCTGCTCGTTTTTGCCGGCGCTGTCGTGCACCGAAAGCGTAACCTTGCGTCCGAGCACGCCGCCCTTCTCGTTGATGTAGTCGACGCCGATCTCGGCGCCGCGCTTGGCGAGCTGGCCCAGCGCCGTCTCGCCCGGAGGCGACAGCGGCGTGATCAGGCCGAACACGATCGGCTCCTGCTGGGCCTTGACGGGTGCGAGCCCAAGCGTGACCAGCACCGCGAGAAGTGGAGCTGCCCCTAGTAATCGCCGTCGCTGCATGCTGTCCCTCCCGGGCTCGGGCTGAAGGTGCAGGAAAGCCTGTGTCAGTTCGGCGATCCATGCGTCGTGCCATTGTGCCGTGTCCGGGGGTGTGCTGTCGAGGCGATCGACGGCGCGTTTTTTGGGCCACGGCCCCTGGGTCACGCCCGCCGCGCCAGCATCCGATCTCGCAGCGCGCTCATCGCCTGCCAGACCTGCTCGAGGTCGGCCACGTCAAATCCGGCTGCGATGTCCGGGCTCTCGGCCCTTAGCGCATCATGCAGGCGGCCGGTATAGCGGGCGCGGCCGTCCGGGCCGACCACGAGCCCGTTCTGCGCCTCGAACTGGACGTTCCAGGCAATCGCGGCCTCCCGGTCGAGGCCCTCGGGAAGGTCGAGACCGATACGGCCGCCCTTCCATGCAATCGGATAGCCGCCGGGCAGACCCATGGGGCCGGGCACATGGCCGGACCAGTCGCGCCCGCACGCCATGGCGAGCATCAGCGTCACACCGCTCGCTCCCGAGATATCGATCACAGGCTCGGGGGTCAGTTGCACGGCCGCGAAGCGGGCATAGACGTCGTCGACCTCTGCCGCATCAAGCCACACTCGGGGCGACGGCCCCAACCTCAGCGCTGGAGCCCGGCGCCAGGCTGCGATGTTCTGGTAGTGACAAAGCATCCGCAGCCTTGTCCTCGGATCACCTTCGAGCATCCCTGCGAAGGCATGCGAGAGGATGGCGATATTGCCGATGCCGCAATCCACCGGCAGGCCCATCGCCGCGACAATGCCGTTGGCAACATCGGGAAAGCAGCAGTTGATCAGCCGGCTGTGCGGCGAGACCTGCGCCAGCGCGCGGGCGACACGCGATGTCAGCACGGCCTGAAACACGGCCGTCCCGCTCAACCCGCCCTCGGCGACTAGTCGCGTCCAGCCGTTGCCGGCACCCGAAATTACTGAGGCCGGCTGCAGGGATGCCGCCTGCACGACGACGCTGGCGCGCAAATTCGCAAGTAGCTCGGCGATCCCGTCGCTGCAGCCCAGGACTATCTCATGGCCTTCGATCGCAACGGGCCGTGAGAACATCTCTGCGCGAGCCCGCGCGGCGGTCAGGATCCAGGCGAGGCGGAACGCATTGCGGCCGGCGAGGACGACGCGCGTCGGCTCGGTCGCCGTGGCAGCCAAATCGCAGGTGATCCGCTGGGCGAAGGGGCCGGTGCCCAAGATGAGTATGTCGCAGGCCTTCGCCATATGCTCTTCTCGGTTGCCGGCGTGTTCCCGGCTGCCGCGATCTCGATCGACGGCCAAGCGTACAGACAACCAAGAGGACGCGGAATGGCCTCCACATCGGCCGACGTGGCAATCGTCGGCGGCGGGCTGATGGGCTGCTACTCGGCTTACTTCCTGCGCCGGCGCGGGCGCTCGGTCGTCGTCATCGACAAAGGCGTCGCATGCGCGGCAGCGAGCGGCGTCAACTTCGGCAATCTGCGCCTGCAGGGACGCGCACCCCAGGAATTTCCACTCTCTTTACGCGCGCAGGCGATCTGGGAGGAGCTTGCCTGCCTCACCGGAGAGAACTGCGGCATTGTTCCCTGCGGGCACGTGTATCTGGGATTGGCGGCAACGGATGCGCCCAAGTTGGAGCGGGCGGCGCATGAGGCGCGTGCCGCCGGTCTCGACGTCGAGCTTCTGGAGGGGCCTGCGGCGCGTTGCCGTTGGCCCTTCTTGTCGGGGATCGTGACGGGTGCGTCATGGTCGAAGCGCGATGCCGTGGCCGATCCCGCAGTGGCCTCGCCGGCCGTTGCGCGGCTGGCGCAACGGGCGGGTGCACGGCTCCTCGAGCGCACGGAAGTCAGCAGCGTTGAGCCGAAGGGCGCGGGGTTCATCCTGCGCACCGAGCAGGGGCACACCGTGACGTGCGGCCAGGTCGTCAATGCCGCCGGCGCCTGGTCGGGCGACATCGCGCGGCACTTCGGCGAGCCGGTGCCGATGTTCGCCGCCGGGCCGCCGCTGTTCACGATCACGCCGCAGAACGCCTATGCCGGTCCGTCGCTGCATGCCGTCGACGGGACGCTGTTGTTGCGGCCGGGCCGCAACGGCGAAGCGGTGGCTGGCTCGTTCCCGCGCGTGAAGGCCGACATCGCTACGGGTGCGGCCGTGGTTCCGGAGGATCGCGTCGAACGCGGGCTTGCCCGCCTCGCCGAGATTGTTCCAGGCCTCGGGCGCATGCGCACAGGCCGCGTCTGGTCGGGCGTCGAAGGCTACCTGCCGGACATGCTGCCCGTGATCGGCTTGAGCCGAACTACGCCGGGGCTCCTGCACGCCTTCGGTTTCAGCGGACACGGGTTCCAACTCGCGCCCGGCGTCGGCGCGGTCGTGGCCGACCTCATCGTTGACGGTGCGTCGCAAACCTCGATCGAATGCTTCTCGATCGAACGGTTCACCGACGGTGTCGTTGCCGATGAGAAGCTGTGGAGCGAGTTCGATCCCGAGCTCGTTGCCACCTTCCGGCAAACGCGACAGGAGGCCGGCAATGCCTGACCGCAACCGCATCTACCACGGCGTCAGCATCGGAATACTCATGCTCGATACGCGCTTTCACCGCTTCAACGGCGACGTCGGCAATGCGCGCACCTGGCCGTTTCCGGTGCAGTATCGCGTCGTGCACGATGCAACTCCCAATCGCGTTACGCGCCCCGAAGGACCCGACATGCTCGATGCGTTCAAGGCAGCCGCGGACGAGATGATCGATGCCGGCGTCGACGGCATAACCACCACCTGCGGCTTCCTCGCGCTCTATCAGCGGGAGCTTGCCGAGCACTGCAATGTACCGGTGGCGACAAGCGCACTGCTGCAGGTGCCGATGGTGGCGCGCATCCTGCCCAAGGGAAGGCGTCCGGCGATCCTCACCTTCTCGGCCGAGTCCCTCACTTCGCGCCATCTCGAGGCCGTTGGTGCCGATACCGCGACTCCCATCTATGGCATGCCCACCGGCTCCGAGTTCCAGCGTGCGATACGCGAAGGGGATGCGTCTGTGCCGTTTGCCACATTGCAGCGCGAGGTGCTCGAGACCGCCGAGCGCGCCACTCGGACCGATGGCAGCATCGGCGCGCTCATTCTCGAGTGCACGAATCTGGCGCCCTATTCGCGAGATATTGCCCGCCTTACCGGCCTGCCCGTGTTCGATATCGTAACACTGGTGCACTGGTTCCATCGCAGCCTGGCTCCCGAGCACTTTGTGCAGGATTGAGAGGCCCGCACTGCAAACCCCGGCGTTGACAGCCCTCGCACCCGCCGCGCAACCTCTGGCCCCGAATGCGGAGACACTCGCACCTCATGTCGAACACGAACGAACGCCCCGTCCTGACCGATGTCACCGGGGGCATCGCCACCGTCACGCTCAACAAGCCGTGGAAACTCAACGCCTGGGATACCCCCATGCGTGCGGAGATCGCCGAAGTGCTCCGCCAATGGAACGAGGACACGCGCGTGCGTGCCGTGGTCATGACCGGGGCCGGCGACCGCGCCTTCTCGGCGGGCCAGGACCTGGACGAGACCGAGAAATTCCAGTCCGGCAACGATGGCGCCAACTGGTTTCAGTCATGGCGCCACTTCTACAACTCAATCCGCGATCTCGATAAGCCCTGTTTGGCGGCGCTCAACGGCGTGGCTGCAGGCTCGGCGTTCCAGGCGGCGATGCTGACGGACGTGCGCGTCGGCCATCCCGGCGTGCGCATGGGTCAGGCCGAGATCAACTCCGGCATCCCGAGCGTCACTGGCCCCATGCTGATGCTGCCCCGCATCGGCCTCTCCCGCACGATCGAGCTCACGCTCACTGGGCGCATGATGGACGCCGAGGAATGCCGCGCGATCGGTTTAATCCACTATCTGGTCGAAAGGCCGGAGCAGGTGATGCGCAAGACGCGCGAGGTGGCCGAGATGATGGCGGCCAAGCCGCCCATGGCCATGCGCCTGACCAAGGCGCGCTTCCGCCAGGTCACGCAGCCGGTATTCGATGAAGCCTTCGAGAACGGCAGCGTCTACCAGGCGGAAGCGTTTGCCTCGGGCGAGCCGCAGGCGGCCATGCGCGTGTTCTTCGCCGAGCGCGCCGACCGACGCAAGGCGCGCGCCCAAGCGCAGGGCAAGGGCTGAGCGGCAATGCCGCCGGCGTCCGGCAAGATGTCAACAATCGGGCTGCCATCCACTGACGACGGCTTCGTGCCGCTGTTCACGCGCATTGCTGCAGCCACGCCCGAGCGCATCTTCGCCCAACTCGGGGGGCACGAACTGACCTTTGGTGCGCTCGACCAGCGATCGGTGGTGCTGGCGAACTGGCTTTGCCGCAACGGGGCGCAGCCGGGAGACCGCGTCGCGCTCATGCTGCGCAACGGCGAGATGGCGCTCGCCATGATGCTCGCGATCGCGCGCATTGGTGCGATTTGGGTCCCCCTGAACACCCAGGCCGTCGGTGACAACCTGGCCTACGTGCTGGTGCACTCGGATCCTTGCATCGTCGTTGCCGAGTCCGACCTGATGCCAGCAATCGCTGCCTGCGGCGCCGACATGAGGCTGGCAGTAATTGTAGAGGCCGGCGGCCTGCCTTCCAGCCGGCAAGCCGCAGATTCGCTCTCCGCTACTGCGTCCGTCGGAGTCGACGCCCCATTCGCCATCATGTACACGTCCGGAACGACGGGCCGACCGAAGGGTGTGCTCGTCTCGCACCGCATGCTGCGCCTCGCTGGCGAGGCAGCGGCCCTGGTTTCGGGTGCGCGGGACGGCGACGTGCTCTACGTGTGGGAGCCCCTCTTCCACATCGGCGGCGCGCAGATGGTGGTACTGCCGCTCATCCGCGACGCAACGCTTGTCATCGCCGAGCGCTTCAGCGCGAGCCGCTTCTGGGTCGACATCAGCGCGAGCGAGGCGACGCACATCCATTTCCTCGGCGGTATCCTGCAGATTCTTCTGAAGCAACCGCCGGCCCCCCTCGATCGCGGGCACGGCGCGCGCGTCGCCTGGGGCGGGGGATGTCCGAAGGAGGTCTGGAAGCCGTTCGAGGAGCGGTTCGGAGTCGTAATCCGCGAGTGCTACGGCATGACGGAATGCTCGAGCTTCACAACCGCTAACCTCGACGGTCCCGTCGGCTCGGTAGGCAAGCCGCTGCCTTGGTTCGATGTGGCCCTTGTGGATGCCGCGGGCATGCCGGTCGCGCCCGGCGAGCGAGGCGAGATGGTGGTGCGCGAGCGGTTGCCTGGTGCGCTCACACGGGGATACTTGAACGATCCCAAGGCAACCGCGAGGGCCCTGCGCAACGGTGTCTTCCACACGGGCGATCTCGCCTCCGCCGACGCTGACGGCAATCTCTATTTTCACGGGCGCATGACGGACAGCGTGCGGGTTCAGGGCGAGAACGTCGCGGCTGCCGAGGTCGAAGATGTCGCGCGCAAGCACCCCGCCATCGAGGACTGCGTGATGATTGGCGTGGCAGCCGACGTGGGCGAGGGAGCGATCAAACTCTTTGTCAAACCGAAGGCCGGAATGA
>JBGGME010000119.1:0-24656 GCA_041288195.1 Hyphomicrobiaceae bacterium | reverse complement strand
CTTCGGGTCGCCGCCCGCGGGTGTCGGCGTGGCGGCTGTCGCCGGAGCGTCGCACCACTTGAGCTCGGCGCTCGCGCGTTTCCACGTGTAGGTCTCGTTGAACATCTTGCTGCCCATGTAGCCCATCACGCGCAGCTTGTCGGTGCCGAGGGTCTTGAGCTCGACGCTGTAGCGGGCGTTCTTGTCGGGATCGAAGATCCAACCGTTGTCCCAGGTATCGGACGCGGTCTTCTTGGCGCTGCCGATCACCTGCGTGCCGCAAACGCTGGAGTTGGCCGCGTCCTTGAGCCACACGATGCGGCCGCAGAGGCCGCCGGAGCATTCCTTGATCTCGACGGCGCCGCGACCAGTGTGGTCGATCCACACGCCCAACGGACCGGAAGCAACTGCGGTGCGCACGCGGGGGGCCGCCTTCTCCGCGACTGCCGGAGCCGGCAGTGCCTTGGGAGGCCGCGCGACCTCGTCGGCTGCGGCAATATCGGTTGCACGTGGTGCCGGAGCCTCGACCGCGACGGGGTTCGCCGGCGCAGGCGCTCGCAGCGCCAGTGCGGTCCAGCCACCCGCGACTCCGACCGTAACCGCAGCGCATCCACTGAGCACCAAGCCTAGATTCGAACGGGGCATTTGCCTGACCTCCTGGCGTTGCATGCGCCACGTTGCCAGAAGGTGTTGGGCTCGGCTGTACCGGGCGTAACAATCAACGAGAAGTTGAATCTCTTTTGGCGGACCCCTCTCGGCAGTCCTCTAGATGATTTCACCAATCATTGCGAAAAGTCGCTCGATCCGGTTTGCGGAAAATTGGGGCCGGATGCGGTAGGTCTTGCAACGCATCCTCGGACAAACGCGTTCTGCCGCCATGATACGGGTCCCTAGAAAGCCCAGCATTTGGTCGGTTCTCGTACCGGCGCTGCTGGTCGGCTTCGGCCTCGGCAGCCTCGTCGCGCTGCTGCTGGCCTGACGGTCCCCGCGCAGTCGATCGCTTTCATCCTGCCGCTGCCAGGTCGATGGCCCGGCGGTACATGGTCATGGCCGCCTCCGGCGTGTTGTAGCCGGCGTGCGCAGTCAGCGTGACATTGGCAATGCTGCGCAGCGGCTCGTCGGCCTTGGGCGGCTCCTGCGCATACACGTCCGTGGCGTAGTGGCCAATCTGCCCGGAGCGCAGCAGATCGATCAGCGCGGCCTCGTCCACCACTCCGGCCCGCGCCGTGTTCACGAGGATGGCGCCCGACTTGAGCTTGCCGAGCCGCGTCCGGTCGAGGAAGCCGCGCGTTTCGTCGTTGAGCGACAGATGCAGGCTGACGATGTCCGACCGCCCGAGCAGCTCGTCGATTGCCACCATCGGCACCGGCGCGTCCCTCGCCGGCGTGCGGTTGTAGGCGATCACCTGGAGCCCGATGCCGTTCCCCAGCCGCGCCATCTCGCGGCCGATCCCGCCGAGGCCCACGAGCCCAAGCGTCTTGCCCTTGAGCTCCATGCCCTGCATCACCTGCCAGCCGCCGTCGCGCATGATCTCGTGCATGGTGGCGATGTGGCGGGCCGCGGCGAACACGAGGCCCATGGCGTGCTCGGCCACCGTCGTGTCGCCATAGCCGCGGATGTTGGAGACCTTGATGCCTACCCGCTCCGCGGCGGCGAGGTCGATGAAGCTGCCCGCGCCCGTGCCGAGGAAGACGATGTGCTTGAGCCCGCCCGCCGCACAGCGCTCCAGCGTGGCGGCACTGAAGTAGGTTGCATCATCGATGCACGTATCGTAGCCCGCGAGCACCTTCGGTATCTCCGCCTCCGCCACCGGCCCCATGTTGACCGCGATCGAGATGTCGCTCGGCTCGTGCACCCGCTTCCACAGCCGGTCGATGTCCGGGGTCGAATCGATGAATAGGGTCTTGGGCATGGCTCCTGGCGTGCTCCCTGAAGGTCTTGCCGGCTGCTCTCGCGGAGCAAGGGCGGCGATCATAACCGCACGGCGGGAGACGCGCATTCGGCTTTGCACGCCGGTGTCCTGATCGCGAGATTCGACTAGCCCGGTTTCGCGGGCGGCCGCATCGGTCTATGGTGGCGCCAGGACAGTCAAACCCACCAGAGGCTCGGTATGGACAAGGCGGCCCGCAACTACCCCCTCGAGGACATCGACCGCGAGACCATGTTCCACCCGAACACGTCGATCGTCGATCATCTCAAGAAGGGCCCCCACATCGTCGACAAGGCGCGCGGCGTGCGGGTCAAGGACCACAAGGGGCGCGAGCTCATCGACTGCGGCGCGGGCCTGTGGTGCGTCAACATCGGCTACGGCCGCAAGGAGATGGCGGAGGCCGCCAAGAAGGCGATCGAGAACCTCGCCTACTATCACATCTTCGGCGGCGCCTCGAACGAGCCCATCATCCGGCTGGCCGAGCGCGTGCTGGGCCTGTTCCACGACAAAGCCGGCGCCACCCACCTCACCAAGGTGTTCTTCGGCTCGGGCGGCTCGGACGCCAACGACACCAACTTCAAGCTGGTCCGCTACTACAACAACCTGCGCGGCAAGCCGGCCAAGAAGAAGATCATCTCGCGCTCGGGCGCCTACCACGGCCTCACCTACGCCGCCGCCAGCCTCACCGGCATACCCGTCTATCACAAGGCTTTCGACCTGCCCGTCGAGGGCGTGCTGCATACCTCCTGCCCGCACTACTTCCGCTACGCCGAGAAGGGCGAGAGCGAGGCCGCCTTCACCAAGCGCATGATCGCCGAGATCGAGGGCATCATTGCTCGGGAAGGCGCCGACACCATCGCCGCCTTCATCGCCGAGCCGATCATGGGCACCGGCGGCGTGCTGATCCCGCCCAAGGGCTATTTCGAGAAGCTGCAGAAGCTGCTCGACAAGCACGACATCCTGTTCATCGCCGACGAGGTCATCACCGGTTTCGGCCGCACCGGGCATTGGTTCGCCACCGGCGGCATGAAGCTAAAGCCCGACCTCGTCACCCTCGCCAAGGGCATCACCTCAGCCTACTTCCCCGTGTCGGCCTGCGTAATCTCGGAGAAGGTCTGGAATGTGCTGAAGGACGCCTCGGCAGAGTTCGGCCCCGTGATGCACGGCTTCACCTACTCGGGCCATCCGGTCGGCGGTGCGCTCGGCCTCGTCAACATCGACATCATGGAGCGCGAGGGCCTGGTCGAGCAGTCGGCCGAGGTCGGAGCCCACCTCAAGAAGCTGCTCGCCGAGCGCGTCGGCAGCAATCCCTACGTGGGCGAGGTGCGGGGCGCGGGGCAAATGATCGCGGTCGAGTTCATCGCCGACAAGGCCCAACGGCGCTTCTTCGATCCCAAGTCCGGCGCCCATCGCGTGGTGGCCGCCAAGGCGCTGGATAACGGCGTGCTGACGCGGGCGCTGCCGTTCATCGAGGTCAACTCGTTCTCGCCGCCGCTGTCGATGACGCGCGCCGAGGCCGAGGAGGCCGTCGATATCTACGGCAAGGCGCTCGATGCTGTCACGCCCGAGCTCGCCAGGCTCGCCGCCGGCAAATAGCGGCGTTAGCGCGATCCCCGAATGCCCGCGCGCCTGCGTGCAGGCGCGCGGTCAGCGCGCCGCACCCGTCAGCACGGCGTCCGGCAGCCACGTTACGAATTTGGGGTACGCAATGAGCAGCGACACGACCATCAGCTGCAGGGCGATGAACGGCCAGATGCCCGTATACATGTGATGCAGCTTGATCTCCGGCGGTGCGATGCCGCGCAGGTAGAAGATCGACGGCGCCATCGGAGGAGTCAGGTAGCCGGTCTGCAACATCACCAGGAACAGCACGCAGAACCATTCCCGGTCGAAGCCGACATTGACGATGAGCGGGGTGACGATCGGCGCCACCATCAGGATGATGACCAGCGGCTCGAGCATGAAGCCGGCGATGAAAACGATCGTCATGACTGCGAACAGCAGCGAGTACTTGCCGACGCCGCCGGCGAGCAGAAACTCCTGCACGATCTGGAGGCCGCCGGAGCCGACGAATACGGCGGCGAACATCTGACCGCAGGCAACGATGGTCAGGATCATGGCCGTGATTCGCACGGTGCGCATGGTCGCATCGGCCAGCACCGCCCACGAGAAGCGTCGGTAGATGATGGCCAGCACCACGGTGCCGAGCGCACCGGTCGCCGAGGCCTCGGTCGGCGTGGCGATGCCGGCCATCATGGAGCCGAGCACGGCGATGATGACGACGATCGGCGGTATGAGCACGGCGCCCGTCAGCTTCAGCTTCTGGCCCAGCGTCGGCTCCTCGTCGACGAGCAGCACGCGCGGACCGTCCTCGGGGCGAATAGTGCAGCGGATGACGATGTAGACGATGTAGGAGCCGGCCAGCATCAAGCCGGGGATGAACATGCCGAGCAGAATCCTGCCCACGTCCGCCTGCGCCGTCGGGCCGATGACCACAGCGAGCACCGACGGCGGAATGATGGTGCCGAGCGCGCCGCCGGCGCAGATCACTCCGGAGATGAGGCCCTTGTTGTAGCCGTAGCGCAGCATGGGAGGGATTGCCAGCAGCCCGACCACGGTCTCGGTCGCTCCGACCACGCCGCTGGTCGCCGCAAAGATCACGCACATCAGAATGGTGCCCACGGCCATGCCTCCGGGCAGGCGCCGGATCCACATCTGAATCGCATCGAACAGGCGGTTGGCGATGCCGGACTGCTCGAACATGGCGCCCATGAAGATGAACAGCGGCACCGCGGCGAGCACCTGAGCGGTGGCCGTCTCCTCGATCTTCTGGATGCACTGATGCAGCAGGCCTTCGAGGCCGAAGGAATGCAGGCCGAAGACCACCGCCAGTGACAGCATGGTGAGCGCAACGGGGAATCCGGTCAGGATCGCGACAAGCAGCGCCGGGAACATCCAGAGTGGCGACATCAGGAGGTCCTTTCCGGACTGCGCGAAAATCGGCCCGTCGGCTTGGCCGAGATGGGGAGGTGAACAAGCCTGCACTGCAGCTGAGGGAGCATGCTTGCGAGCTGCTCAGACGCCATGGTCGTCGACCACCGCGGCCGTGGTGATCGGTCGACCCGCGATCGCCGCGGCACGCTTGATGATCTCGGCGACGATCTGGATCGTGAAAATCGCGATGCCGATCAGCATCACGGCGCGAAATGGCCACACCAGCGGGTTCCATCCGCCGGAGCCGGTACGCTCGCCGGTGCGAATGCCGTCCTCGAGATGCTTGAAGAGCCCCCAGGATATGAAGGCCATGGCCGGCAGGACGATGAACGTGAGCCCGATGAAATCCACATAGGCCAGGCGCGGTCGCGTGTGCTCGTTGTAGAGAAGGTCGACGCGCACATGGGCGTCAGTCGACATCGCATAGGCGATGGACAGCACGAATGAGCCGCCCATCAGGAATGCGTTGAGATCGTTGCCCCAACTTGTCGGCGCGTTGAACATGTAGCGCAGCACGACGTCGTAGAGCATCAGCACGACGAGCACGATCACCAGGAAGGCGGCGATCACACCGCAAAAGTAGCTGAGGCGATCGATGCCACGAACCAGAGTGCGCATTCTTGGAGGTCCCTCGACTATTCCAAGCTGGCTCGAGTCCGAGCCGTCCGACGGTGGGTGCGCCCTTGTGTGCGCTTGCCCCCGCTATGCTGCGCGGCCCCTCCCCGTGGGAAGGGGCCGCCGCCAGTGCCTCGGTCCTATCTGAACTCGGTGCGGTACTGGTTCGTCTGCCTCCAGGTATTCATGAAGTTGCGCTGGTGCTCGACGACCTTCTTGAACCAGCCGCCGTCGGAGGCGATGTACTTGTCCTCCCACTCCTTCGTCGCCTTGCCGACGCCGTCGATGTAGGACTGGTCGACGCGGATGATCTCGGAGCCCGCCGCCTTGAGCTTCTCGAGCGCATCGGCATCCATCATGTTGATGGTCATCCAGGAGTTGAGCGTCGACTGCTTGGCGGCCGTCTCGATCTGGGCCTTGGTGGTGGCGTCGAAGCTGTCCCACAGGCTCTTGTCGAAGATGCACTCGAGCACTGCGCCCGGCTGATGCACGCCCGGCAGGATCACGTACTTGGCCACCTTGTGGAAGCCGAGACCGAGATTGATGCCCGGCGTCGCCCATTCGATGGCGTCGACGACGCCGCGCTCGAGCGCGGGATAAACCTCCGCACCCGGCAGGATGACGGTCGAGGCGCCGAGGTTGGTTGCAACCTCGGCCCAGGCACCCGAGGTTCTGAGCTTCAGGCCCTTGAGATCATCCAAGGTGCGGATGGGCTTCCTGGAGTGCATGTGGATCTCGTCCGAGTGGGCGCCGCACGGGATGCCCACCACGCCGAACTTCTCCAGGCGCCATTCGCGCCACAGGTCGATGCCGCCGGCGGCGTAGACCCAGTGCAGCAGGGCCTCGGCGGGCGGCGATCCGACGTAGCCGCCGAAGATTGCCGCGGCCTTGTCGATGCCCCAGTCGTAGCCGGGCCACGAATGGCCGGCCTGCGCCACCTTCTTCTGCACCGACTCCGTGATCTTGAGAGGGCTGCCGATAGTGCCGGCCGGGAAGATCTGAAATTTGATCTTGCCGCCGGTCAGCAAGTCGGCCTGCTTGGAAAAGCCTTGCGCGAACTGCTCGAGATGAACGCCGCCGGGCCAAGACGTGGCCGTACGGATGGTCTGTTGCGCGCCGGCCGGAGCGGCGCTCAGAAGCATAGCGGTCGCAGCCGCGCCGGCGGCGGCGAGTCTCAAGGCTGTCATCGAAGTCCTCCCTTAATACCAACGTGCGGGTCGTAGTTGTTATTGCGTCTTGGTCGAGCCCAACACCACCACGTCAGAGTGCAGCTAGCCGATGCGCATGGCAAGAACGGTCGATGGCCCCAGCGCACGCGCCGGCATCCAAGCGCGGGTGCCTCGAAATGCTTGCGCGAGCGGCCGTTTTATGCCGCGGGCAACGATCGTACCCTGAGGGATCATCAGCTGAGGGACGAAAAATGCTTCAATATCATGTCTTTACGGAATATCCAGCACCGGAGCGAAAGAGGCCTGCGAGCTGTGCAGCCGAGCGTGCGGAAACCGGAGATGCGCTGCTAACCAGCGCCACAGCATACGGCGCGGCACAGCTATATTTCGACCAGCACGTAGCTCTCCTGGATCGTCACCGGGAACGTCTCGGCGACGTAGGGCCCTTTGGCCAGCGTCTCTCCATCCTCGATCTCGACCGGGTAGGAGCGAATGCGTGTGTGCTGAGGATCGAAGTAGGACTGGCCCGTGCGCATGTCGAACTCCCAGCCGTGCCACGCGCAGCGCAGCATCTCGCCTATGCGCGAGCGGCGGTACTCGCCCGGCTCGTCCGACTCGAGGTGGGCGACGCAGGCGGCCTTCGCCAGCGGCGCGCCCTCGTGCGGGCAGCGGTTGAGCAGCGCGAAGAACTCGCCATTGACGTTGAACACCACGATCTCGCGCCCCTCCACGCTGACGACCTTGTTGCCGCCGGCGGGGATGTCGGTGGTGCGAGCGACGACGTGGCGGGCCATGGTTTCAGTCGAGCTTGTAGACGGCGCGCGCATTGGTGTTGAAAATCTTGACCCGCTCGGCGTCGGTCAGCGGCGTCTTGAACGCGAAGCGCGCGTCGTCGTAGTCCCAGTGCGGATAATCCGACGAGAACAGCAGCCGGTCGATGCCGATCCACTCGATGACGGCGCGCAGGTGGCGGGCGTTGTCGGGCTCCTCGATCGGCTGCGTCGTGAACCAGAAGCGCTCGCGCACGTATTCCGACGGCGGCCGCTTCACATGCGGAACCTCGTCCCTGAAGCGCTGCCACTGCTTGTCCATGCGCCAGGTAATCGCCGGCACCCAGCCGAAGCCGCCCTCGATGAACACGAACTTGAGCTTCGGGAAGCGCTCCGGGATGCCTTCGATGACGAGGCTGGTGAGCTGGGCTGCCATCGAGTGGGCGTTGGAGTGGTGCTCCTCGTTGTAGTACGACGGCCAGCCGCTCCCGGTCGGCGCGTGGCCGCCGTAGCCGCCAACATGGATGCCGAGCGGCAGGCCGGCGGCCTCGGCCGCCGCGTAGATCGGCCAATAGCGCCGCCGCCCCAGCGGCTCGTTCGCGCGCGGGCACACGTTGATCTGCACGTACTTGCCGGTTGCGGCGCAGCGCTCGATCTCGGCCACCGAAGCCTCGGTGTCGTCCTGGACGACCAGGATCGACGGCTTGAGCCGCGGCTCGGGTTTGCACCAGCACTCGATCTGCCAATCGTTGATGGCGCGCTGAATGGCGGCGCCGAGCTCGAGGTTCTGCTGCGAGAAGATGAAGAGGTCGAGCACCTGCAGGATGCCGAACTCGACATCGATTGGGTCGAGGTGCTGCTGGCGCATGAAGTCGAGGTCCGATCCCGGCAGCCTGCCGCTCGGCGGCCACGCATCCCTGCGGCAGATCAGCGGCGAGGAGCGCGGATAGGGCGTCGTCGACGTGAAGGGCGTGCGCAGGTGGTCGCCATAGGTCTTCATGTGCTCCTGCCAGCGCTTGGGCAGGAACGGGAAGATCTCGGCCTTCGAGTTCAGGCTCGGATGGATGTCGCAGTCGATCACCCTGAGGCGCGACTTGGCGGCCTTGGGCGAGGCGGACGGGGCATGCGTGCGCTCGAGTACGTCGGCCATGAGGCGTCTCCTTCAGGCGTTCGCAGCTAGGCGAGGAAATGTTTCCAGTGGATTGTCGGCGCACATGCGCTCGACGAGGCTTGCGGGCAGGCCCGGCGGCATCGGCTCGTCGCCGTCGAACTGCCAGTGCGGGTAGTCGCTCGCAAACAGCAGCATCCTGTCCGATCCGATCTGCTCGATGAGCTGGTCGATGCCGGCCTGGTCGGGCGGGGCATCGAACGGTTGGATCGTGAGGCGCACATGCTCGCGCATGATGTCGGCGGGCTTGCGGTCGACCCAGGGCACCTCGACGCGCACGCCCTTCCACGTCTTGTTGGTGCGCCACATGAAGGCCGGCAGCCAGCTCACCCCCGACTCCATCAATACCACCTTGAGCCCGGGGAACTTGCCGAACACGCCCTCGAGGATGAGGCTCAGGAGCTGCGCCTGATGGGCCTGTGCCTCGGCAATGTAGTACTCGAGCCGATAGGACGGCCAGCCGATGGAGCTCGGCGCCATTCGGTATTGGCTGCCCGAGTGCACGGCAAGCGGCAGCTTGTGGCGCTCGGCTGCCTGGTACACCGGCCAGAAGTGGCGCCGGCCGAGCAGCGTCTCGCCCTGTGCCAGCACCAGGATCGCAACGAAGCGCTTGTCGCCTGCCAGCCGCTCGATCTCCTCGACCGCCAGGTCCGGCGCTTGCATCGGCACGACGATCGAGGCGCGCAGGCGGGAATCGCGCGCCAGCCATTCCGCCGCGATCCAGTCGTTGATGGCGCGGCAGAAGCCGGCGGCCATGTAGGGGTCGAACACGGCCTGCGCGCCGTAAAGGACGTTGCAGATTGCGTAGTCGGCGCCGAACCCGTCGAGCACCTGGGCTTTCAGCGCCTCGAAGCTGCTGCCGGGCTTTCCCTTCTTCGGCCGCCAGTCGGGCCGGCACGACAGCGGCATGTTCGGCGGGTAGCTAGTGAGGTCGAGCCCGTCGATGGCGCGGCTCGTGACCTGCTCCTTCCAGTGATCGTCGAGGTAGGGCAGCAGGGTGGTCCTGGTGCCCTCGAGGCCCGGATGAATATCGCAGTCGATGCGCATGCCTATCGTCGATCCTGCGAAGCTGGTCACGACGCGGAGTTTCACGCATCGGCTGTCGGCTTGCAACGGAGATGTCGCGTGCAGCCCGTTGTTGCGGTGCAATGCGGTGGAGATGGCAATACGCCGTGCAACGGCTATCGTCCGTCTCTGTGGCCGGCGCGCGCACCTGCTCGCTGGCCCTCGCTTCAACAGCAACCACCAGACCGCGAGGAGAGGCATGGCCGCTTTCACGGTGCAGCAAGGAAAGCGCTATCGGGCCACCATCACGCTCGGCGGCATCGAGCGCTGGGCTAGCAACGAGATGATCGCCGGCAAGCTGCGCGAGGCGGGTTTCTCGGAGGTGGTCGTCTCCGGGGTCGGGAACACGCGGACCGCCGAGGCGGTCTGGTCGGGGGCAGACACCACCGGCGAGATGCCGGCACAGGTCACCGATATCGTGCAAGTCTGAGGCTGGTATCCCGCCTCTGGACGCCCGCTCGTCGCTTCGCCTGGCGGACACGACGGCCGATTTCTAAGCCGCCACCTCGCGGCCGAGGTAGTCGACGGCGGCCTGGATGCCGCCGGAGCCGTGCGGGATGGCGAGCGCCTTGAGGCCCATCTCGACCGCGCCCAGCGTGCCCAGCACCATCGGCGCGTTGGTGTGGCCCATGTGCGCGATGCGGAAGGCCTTGTCGCCGAGATCGCCGAGGCCGATGCCGAGGATCACGCCGCACTTGTCGCGGCAGTACGCCAGCAGCGGCTTGGGATCGCGTCCCTGCATGACGATGCAGGTGATGGAGTTGGCCCGCTCGGCCGGGTTGGCGATGTTGAAGGAGAGCACCTGGCCCTCGGCCCACTTGGCGACGGCAGCGCGTGTCGCCTCGGCCAGCAGGTCGTGGCGGCGGATGGCGGCGTCGAGGCCCTCCTCCTTCAGGAGGTCGATGGCCTTGCGCAGGCCGAACAGCAGGTGCTCGGGCGGCGTGCCGCAGTACTTCTGGTAGTGGATCTCGCCCTCGCGGAAGGTCCAGTCCCAATAGAGGGTGCGCAGCCCGGCCGACTTGTGGATGGTGCGCGCGCGCTCGTTGGCGGCGACGAAGGCGAGGCCCGGCGGCGTCATCAGGCCCTTCTGCGAGCCCGCCATGGCGACATCGACACCCCAGCCGTCCATGTCGAAGGGCATGCAGCCGAGCGAGGCGACGGTGTCGACCATCAGCAAGGCCGGGTGCTTGGCGGCATCCATGGCCTTGCGGATCGCCGCGATGTCGTTGACGACGCCGGAGGCGGTGTCGATCTGCACCACCAGCAGCGCCTTGATCGCGTGCGCCTTGTCGCGCTTCAGGCGCTCCTCGACGGCGGCAGGATCGACGGCGCGGCGCCAGTCGCCCTCGAGCACCTCGACCTCGACGCCCATCATCCTGGCCATCTCTCCCCAGCCCTGCGCAAAGCGGCCGCTCTCGAGCACCAGCACGGTGTCGCCGCGCGAGAGCACGTTGGTGAGCGCCGCCTCCCAGCCGCCGTGGCCGTTGGCGGCGTAGATGTAGGCGCGACCCTTGGTCTTGAAGAGCGCCTTCAGGTCGGCGAGGCAGTTGTCGGTGATGCCGACGAGCTCGCCCGAGTAGATGTCGATGGCCGGCCGGTGCATGGCGGCGAGCACGGCGTCGGGCACATTGGTGGGGCCGGGGATCGACAGGAACTCTCGGCCTTTGGCAACCGTCATGACGAAGCCTTTCGCTGCAATTGCGCCCCCGGCGGCGGGGCATCGAACCATTTGTCGGCCGAGGTGCACAGGTCGTTAACGACGCAGACATCGCATCTGGGCTTGCGCGCCTGGCAGACGTAGCGGCCGTGGAGGATCAGCCAGTGGTGGGCGTGAAGCAGATAAACCTCTGGGATCACCTTCAGCAAGCCCAGCTCAACCTCGTGCGGGGTCTTGCCCGAGGCGAGATCGAGGCGATGCGCCACCCGGAACACGTGCGTGTCGACGGCCAGGGTGGGCTCGCCGAAGGCGATATTGAGCACGACATTGGCGGTCTTGCGGCCGACGCCGGGCAGCGCCTCGAGCGCCTCGCGCTCCCGCGGCACCTCGCCGCCGTGCCGGGCGATCAGCTGCTCTGACAGCGCGATGACGTTCTTGGCCTTCATGCGGAAGAGGCCGATGGTCTTGATGCGCTCCTGCAGGTCCGCGACGCCGAGCGCGGCCATCTTCTTGGGCGTGTCCGCAACCCTGAACAGCGGCTTGGTCGCCTTGTTGACGCCGGCGTCGGTTGCCTGCGCGGAGAGCACGACCGCCACCAGCAAGGTAAAGGGATTGACGTACTCGAGCTCGCCCTTGGGATCGGGGTTGGCTGCGGCAAAGCGCGCGAAGATCTCGGCGACGCGCCCCGGCGAGGGCCGCGCCTTGCGCGGGCGCGCGCGTTTGGCGGGTGTCGGGGTGGGGCCCGGTCGGATGGCCTTCGGCATGGGGGCTTCGCGTGCGCGGGTGGCATTGATAGACTTGCAGTCATGACCGAAAACCGGGAGCGAGCGCAAGCGGAGCCGGCCGAGCCCGGCGCCTTCCGCGTCGTGCTGACCCCGTACCGGTCGCTCGGGCCGACGGGCTTCATCGTGCTGATGGCGGCTCTCGGCGCCGTCAGCTTCATCACCGGCATCGCCTTCCTGATGATGGGGGCGTGGCCGGTGCTCGGCTTCCTCGGCCTCGACGTCGCCCTCGTGTACGTGGCCTTCAAGCTCAACTACCGCTCGGGGCGCCTCTACGAGACCCTCGAGCTCACACCTGCGAAGCTGACCTGGATCCGCGTGCACCCCTCGGGAAAGCGCGAACAGTTCGACTGCAATCCCTATTGGGCGCGGGTTGCCTTGCGCGAATGGCCCGACGGACGCACGGACCTCAGGCTCATCGCCCAGGGCAAGGAATTGATCTTCGGCCGCTTCCTCAACGATGACGAGCGCCGCGAGCTGGCGGCAGCGCTCAAAGGCGCGCTGATCGACGCCCGCGGCGGCGCCAGGATTTAGTTTGTGGGCCGACAGGAAACGGGTCGATCCGGGGGCTGTCGGGGCCTATGTGATGGGCATCGCCGCTAGTAACCGCGAGAAGGACCCATGCTCACCACATCCATCGCCAACGCCGCCGCCCAGTCGCTGCCTGCCGACCGCTCGCGCGACTACGACCTCATCCGCCGCGCCATCGCCTTCCTGTCGGAGACCTGGGCCGAGCAACCTTCGCTCGACCGACTCGCCGCGCACCTGGGGCTGAGCCCCGCGCACTGCCAGAAGCTCTTCAAGCGCTGGTGCGGGCTCTCGCCCAAGGAGTTCGTGCAGGCCATCACCGTCGACCACGCCCGCGCCCTGCTCGATGGCTCGGCCAGCGTGCTCGATGCCGCGCACGAGGTGGGTCTATCGGGGGGCAGCCGCCTGCACGACCTGTTCGTCTCGCACGAGGCCATGACGCCCGGCGACTACAAGCGCCGCGGCGAAGGGCTCGAGATGGCCTACGGCTTCCACGCCTCTCCCTTCGGCGAGGCGCTCCTGATCGCCACCGAGCGCGGGCTCGCAGGCCTCGCCTTCGTCGACGAGGACAAGGGGCAGACGCGCCAGGACGCGCTCGCCGACATGATGCAGCGCTGGCCCAGGGCGCATTACGTCGAGGCGCCCGGCAAGACGGCGCCACACGCCAAGCAGATATTCGAGGCCGCAGGCTGGAGCCGCGAGCGGCCGATGCGGCTCGTCATGATCGGAACCGACTTCGACGTGCGCGTGTGGCAGACGCTGCTCAAGATCCCGATGGGCCGGGCGGTGAGCTACACCGACATCGCCCGCCATATCGGAGCGCCGGCCGCCTCGCGCGCCGTCGGCTCGGCCGTCGGCCGCAACCCCATCTCGTTCGTGGTGCCCTGCCACCGGGTGCTCAGGGGCGACGGCAGCCTAGGCGGTTATCACTGGGGCCTCACGCGCAAGCGCGCGCTGATCGGCTGGGAGACGGGAAGAGTGGCTGCGTCGCGGGCTTGAGGGCTCCGGTCACTTGATGCTGGGGTCGACGTAACACTTGCGCATGACCTCGCAGCGGTGTGAGCCGGAGAAGTGCATGCCGTCGCCCTTGGCGGGGGAGATGAAGCGGCAGACCTCCTCCAGCCCCTCCGGCGTCAGCCAGCCCTGCCGCCGGCCGCGCTGCACGGCGAAGCAATCCGCGGTCTCCTCGTCGGGGCCGCGGAACTGGTGGCCGCACTCGTGCGCGTGGATCCACAGCTTGACCGGGGTGGAGACGCGGCCCAGCAGCTTGGGATTGAGGATCAGGAAGCCCGGATAGGCGGCGCCGTAGTCGTCGAGGTTGTTGTCGAGGACGGTCGGCCGCTGGCCGCACAGCACCTTGCGGCCGTCGAGCTTCAGCTCGCCGGCGCCGATGAGCTTGGCATCGCCGCCGACGTGGGCCACGTACTCCTCCGGCGTGGGGCCGGCGACGGCATCGGCGCAAGGCAGCGCGGCGACAGCGGCCAGGGCCAGCGCTGCGAGCGCCGCCCAACGGCATCCGTGCCCACGATGATGGGTGCCCCTCAAATCCAGGATTCCCCTCGTCATCAGTCCCTGGAGATTTGCCGGCCACCTTGGCCGGTTCGCTACGGGATTGCAACCGCGACCGCGCTGATAGCCGCAGCGAATGAATCTGTGTGACTTCTCAATCGCCTGCGTTGTCCTCGATGTGAGCCATGTCAGCGTCCGATAAGCCGAAATGATGGCCGATCTCGTGCACGAGCACGTGGGTGACGAGATGGCCGAGCGTCTCATCGCCCTCCGCCCAGTAGTCGAGCAGGGCGCGCCGGTAGAGAAATACCATGTCCGGCATACGGGCCGTGTCCATCACGCTCCGCTTGTCGAGGCTGACCCCGTGGTAGAGCCCCATCAGGTCGAAGGGGCTCTCGAGCTTCAGCTCGCGCAGCACCTCCTCGGTTGCGAAGTCCTCGACGCGGATGACAACGTCGCGGGAAAGCTCGCGGAACTCGGGCGGCAGGCGTGCCCAGGCCTCCGCGGCCAGCTCCTCGAACTCGGCGAGCCCCGGCGCCTGCTTCCTGCTCCACTCCCTGCCGCCCGCCATGGGTGACCCTCTCCCGCTCCCCACACGCAGCAAGAGATAGGCGCTGGGCGCGGGCGCAACCAGAGGCGTCCGATGGGCGTCCGCCTCAGTGCTCCGGCTCGACGACGGCCAGGACCTGGCGGACCCCGACGACGGCACGTAGTGCGTATTCGACGAGCTCGGCCGTGCGCGGGGCAACGCCTGTAAGGCGCAGGTCGACGCTGAGCTCGCTGCCGTCGCCCGATTCGCGGGAGGCGTGCACGCGCGAGGGGACGGCGCCGAGCTTGGCGACGGGCTCGATCAGGCGCGGCAGCAGGCCCGGGTCGGCGGGGGCGGTGACGAAGAAAAAGGCGCGGACGGTCTCTGCGGCGCGCGGCGCAACGGCGCCGGCGGCAACGACTTGGGATGGCATGGGAATGGATCCTTACACGTGATCGCTGGAAATGAGCGGCTTCAGCCCCGGCGCCCTCAGGCTACCGGGCCCATAATCCGCAGTGCGATCACTGTGCGCAGTTGGTCCATGGCCACGCTTATAGCCGATGACGCGTAAAGATTTCAAGAAGCTTCGACAATCGCCAGCCTGCCGGCGAGCGTCTCGGGGAGCTCGGCAGGGGCCTCCGGCGTCCGGGCTGCGGCCACTGGCGGCGACAGCGGCATCAGCGGCAGCGGCGGCGGTTTGGGCGCGCCGGTGCGATCGAGAGCCTTGCATTGCGCCATCAGCTCCTTGATCGAGTCGAGCTCGAACTCTGCCTCGTCGATCAGGCGGTGGGCCTTGTCGGCCGGATGGACGCCACGCATTACCCTCTCCACGTCGGCTTTGCGCACGCAGCCTAAACGTGAAGGAGTTACGGAAAGTTTCCTGCGGGAGGAATGAAGCCTACGCCGGCTTGCGCGCAAGGATCAGCGCTTCATCCAGGGTAAACCAAAGCTTGCCGCTCTCGTCGCGCGGCTTGAGGAACGCCTTGAGCGCCGCCGAGCCGTCCGAGAGCATGCTGCGCAAACGCTCGACGGTAAGCCGATCGCAACCCATCCGCTCGGCCCAGGGCTGGAACTCCATGTCCTTGGGCATGCGCTCCTTGGCGAGCACGTTGAAGCCGGTGTCGGAGAGCACCTCGGTCCACTCGGCCATGCCGAGGCAGCGGCCGTGGCTGGGGTCGCGGATCTTCTCGAAGGCGTTGTAGACGAGCGCCGCATCGCGCAACTCGGCATTCGGATAGCCGGGAGTCGATTCCGCATCCGGGGAGATGTTGTCGACGAGCGCGAAGGTGCCGCCCGCTCTCAGCACGCGCCAGACCTCGCTGACGAAGGTCGGCACGTCCGGAAAGTGATGCGCGGCGATGCGACAGGTGACGAGGTCGAAGCTGCTGTCGGAAAAGGGCAGCGCCTCGGCGTCCGCGCGCGCCGTCTCCATGTTGGCAAAGCCCTTGGACTTGGCGAGCTTGGCAGACTCTTCCAGCATCTCCTCGGTGAGGTCGCTGGCGACGACGCGGGCGACGTGCGGCGCGAAGGCCGCCGCCGTATGTCCGGCGCCGGTGGCGATGTCGAGCGCCTGCCACTGCGGCTGCGGCTTCACCAGCTCGACGAGGCGGCCGAGGCTTGCGCCCTTGGCGTGCACGGTCGAGGTGGCGTAGGCCGCAGCATGGGCCCCGAACTGCTGCTGCACGAGATCCTTGGTCATGGCGGCCTCCGGCGGGGGCGGCGGGGTCAGACCCCATTCGCTCGCACAGTACTCTCGGCCGTGGCTGCGGCAAGGGGTCTGACCCCATTGCACCATTGCGTCCCGATGCATGTGTTTGCGATATGGTGTCTGACCCGGAGGGTCGGACACCCACTGAAAAAGGCCCCGCGATGATCCTCACCGAAGAGCAGCTCGCCGTACAGGAGAGCGCCCGCAAGTTTGCCCAGGACCGGCTCGCCCCCAACTCGGCGAAGTGGGAGCAGGAGGCGCGCTTCCCGCGCGACATCTTCCGCGAGATGGGCGACCTCGGCCTGATGGGCGTGACCATCCCCGTCGAGTGGGGCGGCGCCGGCGCCGACAACGTCGCCTACTCATTGGCGCTTATGGAGGTCGCGGCAGGCGACGGGGCGCTGGCCACCGTCATGAGCGGGCACAACTCGGTGGGCGTCATGCCGGTGCTCGTCTACGGCACGGAAGCGCAGAAACAGCGCTACGTGCGCGATCTGGCGAGCGGCAGGAAGCTCACCGCCTTCGCGCTGACCGAGCCGCAGGGCGGATCGGACGCGGCCTCCATCCGCACGCGCGCGGTGCGCAAGGGCGACACCTACGTGCTCAACGGCACCAAGCAGTTCATCACCAGCGGCGCCACGGCCGACGTCGCCCTCGTCATCGCCGTCACCGATCCCGCCGGCGGCAAGCGCGGCATCTCCGCCTTCCTGGTCGATACCAAGGCGCCCGGCTGGAAGGTGTCGCGCATCGAGAAGAAGATGGGGCAGAACGCCTCCGACACCTGCGAGATCCAGCTCGAGAATCTGGTCGTGCCCGCCGAGGACCGGCTCGGCGAGGAGGGGCAAGGCTACCGCATCGCGCTCGCCAACCTGGAGGGCGGCCGCATCGGCATCGGCTCGCAGTGCGTCGGCATGGCGGGTGCGGCGCTGCAGATAGCCGTGCGCTATGCGCATGAGCGCCATGCGTTCGGCAAGCCCATCTTCGAGCATCAGGCGGTGTCGTTCCGGCTCGCAGACATGGCGACCAAGCTCGAGGCCGCGCGCCAGCTGGTCTTGCATGCGGCGGCACTCAAGGACGCCAAGCAGCCCTGCCTGGTCGAGGCGTCGATGGCAAAGCTCTACGCGTCGGAGGTGGCGGAGCGCATCTGCTCGGACGCCATCCAGACGCTGGGCGGGGCCGGCTACATCCAGGACTTCGGCGTGGAGCGCATCTACCGCGGTGTGCGCGGCGCCAAGATCTACGAGGGCACCAACGACATCCAGCGGCTGGTCATCAGCCGCAGCCTGACGGGATGAGGCAATAGCGAATAGGGAGTAGCGAATAGCGAGTAGGAAAGCGTTGCTTCAGCTCTACTCCCTATTCGCTATTCGCTCTTTCCCGCATCCTCCAGCACCATCGCCGCGCACTTCTCGCCGATCATGATCGAGGGCGCGTTGGTGTTGCCGCCGACAACCTGCGGCATGATCGAGGCGTCCGCGACCCTGAGCCCGCGCAGCCCATGCACTTTGAGCCGGGCATCGACCACGGCGTCGGAGCCGATCCCCATGCGGCAGGTGCCTACGGGATGCAGGTTGGAGACGCCGCGCTTGCGCGTATCCTCGATCAGCGCTTCGTCGCTCGTCACGGCGGCACCCGGCTGCACCTCCTCGGCGATGATGGGCTTGAGGGCAGTTTGGCTCGCGATCTTCCGCGCGAGACGCAGGCCGTAGAGCATGGCGTCGATGTCGTGCGCCGTCTCGAGATACTTGAACTCGATCTTGGGCGGGCTAAGCGGATCGGGGCTCTTGAGGCTGACGCGCCCGCGACCCTCGGGCCGCAGGTGCACGGGCGAGATCGAGAAGCCTGGCCACTTGTGGGGATAGATGCCGGTGGCGTCGCGTTTCTCGATCGACCACAGGAAGATGTTCATCTGGAGATCGGGGCGATCAAAGCGAGGGTCGGACCGCACCAGGATGCCGGCGAGCGTGCTGATCTGCGAGAGCGGGCCGCGGCGCCCCAGGACATACTCGATGCCCGCCATGACCTTGCGCGTCGGCGACAGGGCGAAATCGTTGAGCGTGCCGGTCCTGGTCGCGCGCCAGGCGACATACGAGTTGAAATGATCATGCAGGTTGGCGCCGACCGCTGGCAGGTCGTGAATGACGGCGACACCCATATCCTTCAGGTGCGCGCCCGGCCCGACGCCGGACAGCAGGAGGAGCTGCGGCGAGCCGTAGACGCCGCCCGACACGATAACCTCGCCGCGTGCCCGCGCCCGCTCGAGCCCGGTCGGCGTGCGGAACTCGACGCCGACTGCGCGCTTGCCCTCCATGAGGATGCGCGTGGCATGCGCATTCGGGACGACGACCAGGTTCTTGCGGTTGCGTGCGGGCCGCAGGTAGGCAACCGCCGCGCTCCAGCGCCGGCCTTTGCCGACCGTCATCTGGTAGTAGCCGACCCCATCCTGGGTCGCGCCGTTGAAGTCGGGATTGCGCGGGATGCCGGCCTGCACGGCCGCCTCCATGATGGCGTCGACGATCTCGCTCTTGAAGCGGCTGTCCGTCACCTTGAGCGGGCCGCCGACGCCGTGGAACTCGTTCTCGCCGCGCTCCTGGTCCTCGGCCTTGCGGAAATAGGGCAGCACGCTGGCGTAGTCCCAGCCTTCGCAGCCGCGCTGACGCCAGCCGTCGTAGTCGGCGGAGGTGCCGCGCATGTAGACCATGCCGTTGAGCGAGCTCGTCCCGCCGAGCATCTTGCCGCGCGGCTGGTAGGAGGTGCGGCCGTTGAGACCGGCGACGGGCTCGCTCTCGAACTTCCAGTTGTAGCCCTCGTGCGTGTAGAGCTTGTGGTAGCCGATCGGCACGTGGATCCAGGGATAGTTGTCGCGCCGGCCGGCCTCGAGCAGCAGCACGCGGTAGCGCCCCGACTCCGACAGACGCGCCGCCACCGCGCAGCCGGCCGAGCCCGCGCCGGTGACGATGAAGTCGAAGGTTTCCTCCTGCATGGCGTTCCATCTCCCCAAAGCGCTTTTGCCTGATGCTATGCACGGGCAGTGCTCGTGGGAAAGCCCGTGAAATGGCGGGCCTGCTGCGAACGGGCCGCGGCCACGCGCGGTTGACAATGCCGCCTCGATCCTGAAGCTAAGCCCAGTGGAAGCAGGCCAGGACGCTCAAGGAGCGCCAGCAGATGACCGAGCTGATCAGCCTTGCCGTTGCCGACCGGATCGCCACGGTGACGCTCAACCGGGCGCCGGTGAACGCATTCAACGCCGAGATGTTTGCGGCCTTCCACGGCCACCTCGACGCGCTCGCCAAGCGCAGCGACTGGAGCGTGCTGCACATCCGCTCGAGCCTCAAGGTGTTCTCTGGCGGCGCCGACCTCGCCGAGATCTCGACGCGCTTCTCGGCCCCCGACAAGATGGACGCCGCTGCCAAGGTGACGCGGCCGTTCCAGGAGCTGTTCCAGCGCATCTCCGACCTGCCGCAGGTGAGCCTCGCCGAGATCGGCGGGGCGGCCATGGGCGGCGGCTACGAGCTGGCGCTCGGCTGCGACCTGCGGATTGCCGCCAACGAGGCCAAGGTCGGCCTGCCCGAGCCGGGCCTCGGCCTGCTGCCCGGCGGTGGGGGCACGCAGCGGCTGACCTGGATCGCGGGGCCGGCAGTCGCGGCGCGCGTGATCCTGACGGCCGAGTACATCGACGGCAGAAGCGCACGCGAGCTCGGCATGGTGCAGTGGGCCGTGCCGCGCGCGGAGCTCGAGGGCGAGGCGAAGAAGATCGCGCAGAAGGTGGCGAGCCTGCATCCGCTGTCGCTGGCGGCCTGCAAGGTCTGCATCCGCCTCGCGCGCGATCCGGAACGCAACGGCTTTGCCGCCGAGACCGAGTGGACCGGCCGCCTGCTCGCCACCGAGGAGACCCAGCGCCGCGTCGCCGACTTCCTCGCCGGCGCCCGGCGATAACATTCCCTCTCCCCATGCCTCTTCAGGCATGGGGAGAGGGTTAGGGTGAGGGGCGGCCTCGTGCTGCGGCGTTGAGTATTCCGCCGCCCCTCACCCCGACCCTCTCGTCATGGCGAAGCCATGCTCCGCATGGACGCTTGCGGGGAGAGGGAGACAACAACGGAGAACTTCGATGCTGCTCAAGTACAAGACCGTGATGATGACAGGCGGCGCCTCCGGCATCGGCCGCGCCACCGTGCTGATGCTGGCCAAGGAGGGCGCGCGCGTGCTGCTGTGCGACACCAACGAGGCCGGCGCCAACGAGACCATCAAGATGGCCGGCGGCGCGCCGATCGAGTTCGTCAAGCTCGAGCTGACCGACGGCGCCTCGATCGATGCCTGCGCGAAAGAGGCGCTGAAGCGCGCCGGCGACAAGATCGACGCGTTCGTCAACGCTGCAGGCTGGGACCGCACGCAACCGTTCGTGGAGGCCGACCAGGCGTTCCTCGACAAGGTGCTCGGCATCAACCTCGTCGGCCCGGTGCGGCTGACGCGCGCGCTGTTCCCGGCGTTGATGGCTGGCGGCGGCGGCAAGATCGTGTTCGTGGCCTCCGACGCCGGCCGCGTCGGCAGCCTCGGCGAGACGCCCTACTCGGCGGCCAAGGGCGGCATCATCGGCTTTACGAAGTCGCTGGCGCGCGAGGGCGCACGGCACAAGATCACCGTCAACTGCGTCTGCCCCGGCCCCACCGACACGCCCCTCTTCCACGCCAACCCCGAGCGTATGCGCGAAGCCCTCCTCAAGGCGATCCCGTTCCGCCGCCTCGCCTCCCCCGACGACATCGCCGGCGCGATCCTATATTTCGCCGGCCCGACCAGCGACTACGTGACGGGGCAGATCCTCTCCGTCAGCGGCGGCCTGACGATGGCGGGTTAGGGCTTACCGGCCGGCGGCCGCGCGGCGGTCGACTTCGGCCTTGGAGACCTCGCCGGCCGCGATCAGCGCGTTGACGCAGACCTTCGACAGCTTGATGCCGTTGGCGCGCATGCAGGCGCGCACGCCCGGGCCTTCGGTGGGATGCTGGCTGCAGTAGGCGAGGTAGTCGCCGGCGCAGGCGGCCTGCACGCGGGCGCTGGCGGCTCCGGCCTGGGTGGCGAACATGGCGAGGGCGGCGAGGCCCAGGATGGACTTGGCGGTGTTGGCTGCGATGCGGTTCATGGCACTTGGCTCCGGCGAGAAGACGTGAAACCTGGCGCGGAGGATCGCGCATATCGCGCTTGCGCGCTGTTCCAGCTGGAACACGCGCGTGTCGCACCTGCCTTGCCCCGGTTGCACGTGCAAAGGTCGATGGCTGAGCTGCAGAGAGCGCGGTGCGTGAGGCACCCTGTGTCGTTGGCAGGCCGGTGCATGGCGCTTAGAGTGCGAAAAACGGGCGTCCGCCGCCGAAGGCGCTGAAGCGGGAGCCCGCAGTGGGGAGAGGCGCCATGGCGTTCGAGATCTACCTGCCGCAGGCGCGCATCGCGGCCTCCAAGGGGCTGTGGGCCGAACGGCTGCCCATTGACGATCTCGACGCGGCGGTTGCCACCGCGCCCGACCGCACCGCCTTCGTCGGCCGCAACAGCGTGCTCCGCCAGGAGATCCGCCTCACCTACGCCGAACTCGCCGAGCGCGTGGACAAGGTCGCGGCGGGGCTCGTCGAGCGCGGCATCGGCCGCGGCGACGTGGTCGCTTTCCAGCTGCCGAACTGGTGGGAGTTCACGGCGCTGTTCTACGCCTGCAGCCGCATCGGCGCGGTCGCCAATCCGCTGATGCCGATCTTCCGCCAGCGCGAGCTGCGCTTCATGCTGGGCTTTGCCGAAGCCAAGATTGCCATCGTGCCGGCGCTGTGGCGCAACTTCGACCACATCGCCATGATAGATGAGATCCGGCCAGACCTGCCCAATCTCGCCCACGTGCTGGCCGTCGGCGGCAAGGGCGATGAATCCTTCGAGACGGCGTTCCTGGATCGGCCGCCCGTATCCGCCGCCGAGAAGCAGAAGCTCGCGGGGATGCGGACCGAGTCCAACGAGGTCGTCGAGCTGATCTATACGTCGGGCACGTCCGGCGAGCCCAAGGCGGTCATGCACACGTCCAACACGGTGCTGGCGCCCGCCGAATGCTTCATCCGCGACATCCCGCTCGCCGAGCGCGACATCCTGTTCATGGGCTCGCCCTACGCGCACCAGACCGGCTTCCTCTACGGCATGCTGATGCCGATCATCCTCAAGACGACCGCGGTTGCGCTCGACATCTGGTCGGCGCCGGAGGCGGCGGCGATGATCGAGCAGGAGCGCGTCACCTTCAGCATGGGCTCGACGCCGTTCGTCTCCGACATGGTCAACCTCGCCGAGGAGCCGCGGGCCCGTGCAGCCAAGACGTTGCGGACCTGGGTGTGCGCCGGCGCGCCGATCCCCCGCGTGCTGGTGCAGCGGGCCAAGGCCGAGATGGACCTCGACGTGCTGTCCGCCTGGGGCATGACCGAGAACGCCGGCATGACCATCACCCGCAAGAGCGATTCGCAGGAGAGGGTGTTCACGACCGACGGCCGCGCGCTTCCCGGCACCGAGACGCGGGTCGTGGACGACGACAAGCGCCCGCTGCCGCCCGATACCGTCGGCAACCTGCAGGCCCGCGGCATCACCCACTTCGTAGGCTACCTCAAGAAGCCGCAGCTCAACTCGATCGACGAGGACGGCTGGTTCGACACCGGCGACCTCGCACGCCAGGACAAGGACGGCTACATCCGCATCGTCGGCCGCACCAAGGACGTGATCATCCGCGGCGGCGAGAACATCCCCGTCGCCGAGGTGGAGAACCTGCTCTACCGCCATCCCGGCATCGCCGAGTGCGCGGTGGTGGCGATCCCCGATGCCCGGCTCGGCGAGCGCCCGTGCGCCTATGTGGTGGCAAAGCCCGGCGTCACGCTCGACCTGCAGGGGCTGACGGCGTTCCTGGCCAAGGAGGGCATGGCCAAGACCTACTGGCCCGAACGTCTCGTGCTGGTCGAGGAGATGCCGCGCACGCCGTCCGGCAAGATCCAGAAGTTCAAGCTGCGCGAGCAGGCGACGAAGCTCGCGAGCTGAGCCCCGCAATCACCCCATCAGGCTTGGCTGCCGGCGCGCCGTGCGGCGGTGTTGGCTCGTACCTTGACTCAAGGAATGAACTCTGGTTCATTCAACGTGAACACCGGTTCATTTCTTGAGCGCCAGTCATGGTCTATCGCCGCACGCCTGCCGTGGTCGTCCGCCTGGAGGACAACCGCGCGCGCATCCTGAAGGCCGCGCGCGACCTGGTGGCCGAAGGCGGATGGCGGCATGCGCAGGTCGCGGCCGTCGCCGCCAAGGCCGGCTTGGCCACGGGCACGGTCTACCGCTACTTCCCCTCGAAGGCGGACCTGTTCGCGGAGGTGCTGGCCAACGTCTCGCGGCGGGAACGTGACGTAGTGGCTGCCATCGTCGACGGCGACGGCACGCCGGCTTCGCGGCTGAAAGGGGCAGTGAAGGCCTTCACCAGCCGCGCCCTGCGGGGCCATCGCCTCGCCTACGCGATGATTGCGGAGCCGTGCGATCCCGAGATCGACAAGGCCCGCCTCGAGTGGCGCGCAAATCTGGGCGAGGAGTTCGTGCGCCTGATCGAGATGGGCCAGGCGCAGGGCGTGTTCCGCGTTTGCGACCCGCGTGTCGCCGCAGCCTGCGTCGTGGGAGCCTTCATGGAGGCGCTGGTGGGACCGCTGACCCCCGACGCCTTCGCCGATGCCGAGGATGCGCAACGCCTGCTGGACGAGATCGCCGAAGGCTGCCTCGCCGTCGTGGCCGGCGCGGCGAGTCGTTCCGTCAGGGGCGTCGGGAGGACGGCATGAGCCAGACTGCACTACACGCGGCATCGCTGCGGGCGCCCAATCAGCCGAGGGCGGCGACGGGATGGAACGCCTTCAGCGGCGATCGCCTGCTGGTGTCGATTGCGGACCGGCTGGCGCCATGGGCGAAGGAGAAGGCCGCCAGGCTCGGCGCCCACGCCGGCGACGAGGCCACGCAGGAGCTGGCTCGCCTCGCCAATAAGCACACGCCAGAGCTCAAAACGCACGACCGCTTCGGCAACCGTATTGACTGGGTGGAGCTGCACCCGGCCTGGCACGAGCTGATGGCGCTGGCCTTCGGGCATGAGGTGCATTCGCTCGCCTGGACGGCGCGCGAGCCCGGCGGCCACGTCGCGCGGGGCCTGCTCTCATACATCTGGAACCAGATCGAGAACGGCGTCGGCTGCCCGCTCGGGATGACCTACGCGGCGTTCCCGGGGCT
>JBGGME010000118.1:0-7814 GCA_041288195.1 Hyphomicrobiaceae bacterium | reverse complement strand
AGCAGCCACATCTCGCGCATGGCCGCCGCCGGGCTATTGTGCGTGGAGAAGCAGGGCCGGCACCGCTATCACCGTCTCGCCTCGGGGGCCGTGGCGCAGATGATGGAGAGCATCATGCAGGTGGCCTCCGACCTGCAGCCGGCGCGGTCGCTCACGGTCGGCCCGCGCGACGCAGCGCTCAGGCAGGCGCGCACCTGCTACGACCATCTGGCGGGGCGCCTCGGTGTCGCGCTCGCTGACGCGCTGGTGGCCGGCGGCTACGCCGAGCTCGAGCGCGATGCCGGCGTCATCACGGAGCCGGGACTCGACCTGCTCGGCCGCCTCGGCATCGATGTGGCGAGCCTGAGCGCGCGCAAGGGCAAGCGCGGAGCCCGCGTCCTGTGTCGGCCCTGCCTCGACTGGAGCGAGCGGCGCGCGCATCTGGCTGGCGCCGTCGGCGCGGCGTTGTGCGCGCACAGCTTCGCCAAAGGCTGGATCCGCCGCATCGAGGGCACGCGCGCCGTGGCCGTCACGCCCAAGGGCGAGCGCGCGTTCCGCGAGGAGCTCCAGATGCGGCTCGGATAGCGCCGCCTGCGAGCGCGCTCAGCTCTTCTTGCCGGTCACCTCGTCCCACTTGTCGCCGAGGTCCTTCTTGAGCTGGTCGACCTTGCGGCTGGCCTCCGCCTCCTTCTCCTTGAACGCGGCGCGGGCAGCGACGTAGTCGGCGGTCGGCATGTCGAACATGGTCAGGAACGGGCAGCCGCCGGAGCTGATCTGCGGTGCGGCGTAGCGCACGCGGGTAAGCCCCTCGCTCGCGCCGGGGCCGACGCGGACGATGGTGGCATCCTGGTCCATGCGGCAGGTGCCGCCCTGCGGAATGTGCTTGAGGTCGATGGCAACGTATTTGCCACCGTCGTTGAGCAGCGTCACCGACGTGGTGCGCGGCATGAAGGCGATCTCCGCGCCGGGGTCGGTCGCGGACTGGGCGAGAGCCGGCAGCGTCGAGGCCAGCAGGAAGGCCAAGCAAAGCGAATTGTATCGGCGCATCTGAGCGCTCCTTTTGGTGTGACGTCCGGAAGGAAACTCGCGGGGAGGCCTGGTGTTCCGCTGCGCCTACGCTTTGCGGCGGTGATGCAGGCGGCTCACTTGGCCTTCGCCCAGGGCAGCACTTCCGCCGGCGTCTTCTCCTTGGCCTTGGCGGGAGCGGCGCCCTCTTTCTTGGCGGCGGCGGGAGCCTTCTGCACCAGGGGCTTGGTCTTGGGCTTGGGAGCAGGCTCGGCGGCCGTGGTGGGGGTGGCGGGCGGATCGTCGGCGACGAGCGGGGTGGCGCCCCTGGCCCGTTCCGCTGCGCGCCACTTCTGGACGTTGAGGTTGTGGTCCCTGAGATTGTCGGCGAACGCGTGCCCGCCGGTGCCGTCGGCCACGAAAAAGAGCTCGTTGGTGTCGGCGGGATTGAGCACGGCCTCAATCGCGGCGCGGCCGGGGTTGCAGATCGGCGTCGGCGGCAGGCCGTCGATCTGGTAGGTGTTGTGGCTGGTGCGCTGCAGGATCTCGATCCGCTGGATTGGTCGGCTCCAGACCACCTTGCCGCCCATCAGCCCGTAGAGGATCGTCGGATCGGACTGGAGCCGCATGTTGCTCCGGAGCCGGTTGACGAAGACCGCGGCCACGCGCTCGCGCTCGTCGCTGCGACCGGTCTCCTTCTCCACGATCGAGGCCAGGATGATGGCCTGCTCGAGGGTCCTGAAGGGCAGGCCCTGCTTGCGCTGCGCCCAGGCCTTCTCGGCCGCCTTCTTGGCCTCGGTCTGCATGCGGTCGATGATCGACTGGCGCGAGGTGCCGCGCTCGACCATGAACGTCTCGGGCAGCAGCGCACCCTCCGGCGGGACGGCATCGATGTCGCCGGTGAGGCTCGGGTCGGCCTTGAGGCGCTCGACGATCTGGTGGCTGGTGAGCCCTTCCGGCACCGTCACCTTGTGGGCAACCGTCTTGCCTTCCGACAGGGTCTCGATCACCTCGCGGATGCTGGCCTTCTGCTTGACCGCATAGTCGCCGGCGCGCAGCTGCACGGTCTTGCCGCCCTCCATCCAGGCCGCAAACTTCGCCCACAGGTAGCCGGCCATGAACATGCGCCGGTCGGTGACGACGCCCTCGCGCTCCAGCCGCGAGGCAACCTCGTGGGCGCCTTCGCTCTTTGGGATGGCGACGACCTTGCCACGCTCGAGCGGCCCGGGGGCGTCGATCTGCTGATCGAACAGCCAAGCCAGTCCGCCCACCAGCAGCATGAGCAGCAGGGCCAGCGTCAGGAGACCGTTGAGGATGCGCAGCAGCGGGCTCGAGCGCCGTGGCTCGCGCTCCTGGCCGCCCAGTTTGCGCCGGCGCGGCCGCGTCGGCGGGCGGGTCGGCTCGAGACGCTCGGCGGGACTGCGGGCAACGGCACCCGACGTCCGGCTGAAAGCGTGGTCGATCCCCTGATCCGCCGGCTGGCGGTTTCTCATGCTCCGCTCCCGCGCGCCTTGTTCCTTTACACTGGCCCCGAGCGGGGGTCGCGCGCTGTTGCTACCGGCAAACGATTCTCGGTCGAAGCTTGGCTCCAAATGTGGCGAAAGGACGATGGCTTGGCAATGGCTTGGGAGCGAATGGGCTCGCGCGCGGTCGTCCTGGCCGAGGCGCTAGCCTGAGCGCAGGCGACGATGGATCATGCGGCCAGGCGGCGAAGCACGAGCGAGGCGTTGGTGCCGCCGAAGCCGAACGAATTGGAGAGCACGGTGTCGATCGGCATCTGTTGCGCCTTGTGCGGCACCAGGTTGATCGCGGTCTCCACCGAGGGATTGTCGAGGTTGAGCGTGGGCGGGGCGATGTTGTCGCGGATGGCCAGCACCGAGTAGATCGCCTCCACCGCTCCGGCGGCTCCCAGCAGGTGGCCGACGGCCGACTTGGTCGAGGACATGGCGAGCTTGCCGGCGGAGTTGCCGAAGAGACGCTCGACGGCGGCGAGCTCGATCTCGTCGCCCATGGTCGAGGTGCCGTGGGCGTTGACGTATTGGATGTCGCTCGGCTGGATGCCGGCCCGCTTCAGCGCCATGCGCATGCTGCGGTAGGCGCCGTCGCCGTCCTCCGAGGGGGCCGTGATGTGGAAGGCATCGCCGGACAGGCCGTAGCCGATCACCTCAGCATAGATGCGCGCGCCGCGCGCCTTGGCATGCTCCAACGCTTCCAGGACGACGATGCCGGCACCCTCGCCGATCACGAAGCCGTCGCGGTCCTTGTCGTAGGGGCGCGAGGCCTGCTTCGGCCGGTCGTTGAATGCTGTCGCCAGCGCGCGGCATGCGGCAAAGCCGGCAACGCCGATGCGGCAGATGGGGCTTTCGGTGCCGCCCGCCACCATGACGTCGGCATCCTCCAGCGCGATCAGCCGCGCCGCATCGCCGATGGCGTGCGCACCCGTGGAGCAGGCCGTGACGACGGCGTGGTTGGGTCCCTTGAGGTTGTGCTCGATAGAAACGTAGCCGCCGGCGAGGTTGATGAGCCGCCCGGGAATGAAGAAGGGGCTGACGCGACGCGGTCCCTTCTCCTTGAGGAGAAGCGAGGTCTCGGCAATGCCGCTGAGGCCGCCGATGCCGGAGCCGATCATGACGCCGGTGCGCTCCTGCTTCTCCTGCGTGTCGGCCGTCCAGCCCGCGTCCTTGAGCGCCTGCGTCGCGGCCGACATGGCGTAGATGATGAAGTTGTCAACCTTGCGCTGCTCCTTGGGCTCCATCCAGTCGTCGGGATTGAACAGGCCGTCGGAAAGCGAGCCGCGCGGCACGAAGCAGCCGATCTGGCAGGTGAGATCGGAGACGTCGAACTCCTCGATGCGGCGGGCGCCGCTCTGGCCGGCAAGCAGCCGCGACCAGCTGGGCTCAACGCCGCACCCGAGCGGCGTTACAAGGCCGAGCCCGGTGATGACGACGCGTCGCAACATATCAACCCTGAAATTTCCGTGGGCTCACCGCTGCCTCTCCCTATCGAAGGCCGACTATCGGCGCGGGGCGAGGCGGAGGTGTCACCAATGGCGAGGCTCAAGCCGCGTTGGCATGCTTCTCCAGGAACTTGACGGCATCGCCGACCGTCTGGATCTGCTCGGCGGCATCGTCGGGGATCTCGCAGCCGAACTCCTCCTCGAACGCCATCACCAGCTCGACCGTGTCGAGGCTGTCCGCGCCCAGGTCGTCGATGAAGCTTGCGTTATCGGTGACCTTGTCGGCCTCCACGCCCAGATGCTCGACAACGATCTTCTTCACGCGCTGCGCGACATCGCTCATCGGATTATCCCTCGGCTCTTTCGCTGATCCATGCTGTTGCCGTAGTCGTTTGAGACCGTCGGGGCAAGCCCGAAGTCAGCAAGCGCACCATGACTCGCGTAGGGCGGGCAAGCCCGCCGACGCGCCTTCCCCAGTTTCGACGCCCAAATCACGGGCTCGTTAACACACTTCCCCTGGCTTGGCCAGCGTCCCCAAGACGCTGTTTTGCGTGAGAATATCATGGGCGAGCACCGCCTAGATCATCACCAGGCCGCCGTTGACGTGCAAGGTCTGGCCGGTCATGTAGCCGGCCTCCTGCGAGGCCAGATAGACCGTGGCCGCGGCTATATCCTCGGGCGTGCCGAACTTCTGCGCGGGGATGTGCTCCTTGATGCCGGCCGTCTGCTTCTCGTTGAGCGCATCCGTCATCGGGGTGGAGATGAAGCCCGGGGCGATGCAGTTAACCGTGATGCCGCGAGAGGCCACCTCGCGCGCCAGCGACTTCGACATGCCGATCACGCCGGCCTTGGAGGCGGAGTAGTTGCCCTGGCCCGGGTTGCCGATGATGCCGCTGATGGAGGAGATGTTGACGATGCGGCCGTAGCCGGTCCTGGAGCGCATCATGTGACGGGCGCCGGCGCGCATCAGCATGAAGGTGGAGGTGAGGTTGACGGCGATCACGTCGTCCCACTGCTCGTCCTTCATCACCATGAACAGGTTGTCCTTGGTGAGGCCGGCGTTGTTGACGACGATGTCGAGGCGGCCGCCGACCTTGGCCACGGTCTCATCGATGAGCTTGGCCACCTGCGCCTTGTTGGCGAGGTCGCAGGGCATGACGTGCACGCGCGAGCCGAGCTCGGCCGCGAGCTTCTCGAGCTTGTCGGTCTGGCGGCCGGAGATGGCGACGGTGGCGCCCTGCTTGTGCAGCGCGCGGGCAATGCCGCCGCCGATGCCGCCGGTCGCGCCGGTGACGAGCGCGGTCTTGTCGGTGAGCTCGAACATGACACTCCTATTGCATGAGCGAGGGCAGCGCGGAGTCGATATCCTGCGGCGTGCCGATGGAGGTTGCGGTGAGCGCGGGTGCGATGCGCTTGACGAGGCCCGCCAGCACCTTACCCGAGCCGATCTCGTAGATGGTCGTGACGCCGTCCGCTGTCATGCGCGTTACACATTCGCGCCAGCGCACGGTGCCGGTGACCTGGTCGACGAGCCGGCGCCTGATCTCGTCGGGGTCGCTGATGGGCGCTGCCAACACGTTGGCGACGACGGGGACGGCGGGCGCCTTGATCTCGACCTTGGCGAGCGCGTCGGCCATGACGTCGGCGGCCGGCTGCATGAGGGCGCAGTGGAAGGGCGCGCTGACGTTGAGCGGCATGAAGCGCCGCACGCCGTGCGCCTTGGCGAGCCCGGCGGCGCGGTCGATGGCGGTCTTGGCGCCCGAGATGACGGCCTGGGTCGGCTCGTTGTCGTTGGCGAGCTGGCAAACCTCGCCTTGCGCGGCTTCCGCGGCGAGCTTCTCGGCGGCCTCCTTGCCGACGCCGAGGAGGGCTGCCATGGCCCCCTGCCCTACCGGGACAGCATCCTGCATGGCACGGCCGCGCGTCTTGAGCAGGCGAGCGGCGTCGGCGACGCTGAGCGCGCCGGCCGCAGCAAGCGCCGAATATTCGCCCAGAGAATGTCCGGCCACATACTTGACCTTGCCGGCGAGACGGAAGCCCTTGTCGTGCTCCAGCACGCGCATGACCGCGAGAGAGACGGCCATCAGGGCGGGCTGAGCGTTCTCGGTCAGCGTCAGGGCCTCGATCGGCCCATTGAACATGATGTCGGAGAGCTTCTGCCCGAGCGCGGCATCGACCTCGTCGAACACTGCGCGGGCCGAGGGGTAGGCCTTCGCCAGCTCGGCGCCCATGCCGACGGCCTGGCTGCCCTGCCCTGGAAATACGAATGCAATGGTCATTGGCTCAACGGGCTCGACGGGGACCAATCGGCGTTCAACAGGGCTGAACCGGGTTGCATCGCTAATCTGGGCTTAGACACGTTCGCCACCTTTTCTGTCAAGGCCGGAGCCGATCTCCAGGCCGCGAGGCGGCCCCGTCTATAGTGCGCAGGACGGGGCGACAGTTACCCGCGAAACATCGGATTGTCGTTGACGGCGCACGGCGCTGCAACCGGCAGCCTGCGGCTAGCGACTGCGGGTTGGGGCGTCAAGCGTCGCTGCCTTGCTGCCGATTGCTGCCTGGCCGGAGGCTTGCGAGAATGCCCGGTGGCGGGCTGCGGCCTCCTCCTCCCACGGCTGCGGTCGGCAGGTGCAGTCGGCGAGATAGCGGGTGCGGTAGAGGAAGGCTGCGGGCAGCTCCCGGTAGGGCTTGCCGTCACGATCGACCATGTCGGCTGTGTCCTGGCCGGGATTGCGGTGGAAGAAGAGCTTGGCGGGGGACGAGCAGGCGCTCTCGCAACGCCTGGCGTCCACCGATAGGCGCCGCTTCGTCGTCGCGAAGCTGATCGGCCAGTAGTAGCCGTCGCAGAGGCGGACGCAGAGCGTGCGTACGATCTGGCCCCGCGTGTCCGCCGACCGCTTGACCGGTCTTGCACCCTCGCCGTCGCTCGGCTGGCCGGACCGATTGCGCTGGCGCGACCAGAATGCCTCATCGAGCCCGGTTGACCAGTCGTGGCGGGGCTGCATCGCCCCGACCACGACGATCTCGTTGCGCGCAGCCGACTTGCCGGCCGCTACTTGCGAGGGTCCAGGCGCACACGGTCACCGATCTGCTGGAAGGCAGGGGCGTCACTGAGCGCCTCCTTCGTCGTATCCATCAGCAAGTGCCAGTCCCTCTCGCCGCGCATGACCCGCACGACGCCGAACGGGACCGAGACCTCCTTCTCGCCGATGCCCAGGAAACCGCCGACGCCGATGATGGCCGCAACGATGCGGCCGTCCGGACCGACGAGAAGGTCGTTGATGGTGCCGATCTTCTGTCCTGCCGGGTTCTGCACGCCGCGGTCGAAGTAGGTGCTGATCGCGATCGCCCCGCCCGGCGTATTGGTGAGAAAGACGACCCTCTCCGCCACGACGGCCAGCCTCCCCTGTCCGCGATCGGCCGCCGACGCGAGCGTCTCGATCTTGTTGCGGAGCGCCGCGAGCAGCGGCCTGGCATCGCTCGGCAGGTTCGGCATCGCGTTGGCAGTCTCGATCGTCATGGTGGCGTTGCCGACTCTGGACTCGATCGCGTCGGCGATCCTCTTGCGGGTCTCTGGTGGTAGACGGCTGGCGAGGTCCGCGAGGCGCTCGAGCTCGCCCGAGGCCTGCTGCAGCTTCGGCAGCGCCGCGGCGAGGGAGCCGGCATCGCGGGCGCCCTGCAGGGTCTGCGTCAGATTGCCGACGGCTGCCGTGATGCGGTTCTGCAGATCGCCCTCGGCAACCTTGCCCTCGCCGATCCTGCCGTCGGCTACCCTGCTCGGCAATGTTCCCGAGGCCTCAGTCTTCGCGGCCGGCACGACCTCCGCGGTCTGATGCGTGGTGCGATCGCCGCCGAGGAAATAGAGCGCAAGGGC
>JBGGME010000117.1:0-3351 GCA_041288195.1 Hyphomicrobiaceae bacterium | reverse complement strand
CAGACCGTGCAACTCGGCTACGAGCGGGCGGGCTGGTTCCTGGTCCCCGAGCTCGGCGGCGGCGGCCCCTATACCGGCCGTGCCACGCACATGGCCGACATCGTGCCCTGGCTGCTCGACCGGCCACCAACCGCCGTCCGCAGCCGCATCCGCGGCGGCACCGCGTCACGGGTGGACGCAGGCGGGTTCATCGACCTGTTGTTCGGCGAGCTCGAATGCCAGATGGCCTGCATCGAGGAGGGCTGGCACATGTGGGACGAGATCCGCATCTTCGGCGACGACGGGCTCATCGAGCTGCGCAGGCCGCTCAAGCATCCGATCGGCTGGGACCTCACTGTCATGACGCACCGTGGCGATGCGCTCGAGACGCTCGCCAGCGACCCTGATCCCGGAGCCGCGACCAGGAACTTTCTCGACGCGATGCGTGGGCGCGCGCCCGTTGCCTGCACGTTCGCCGATGCGATCGTCGCAACCGGCATCGTCGAGCGCGCCTTCGAATCGGCCCACGGGGAATGCATCTGGCTCCCGCTCGCGCCGCCGTCGATCTAGCCATGCGCGAGGTCGTGCCCACGGCGGGGGGCCGGAGGCTAGATCAGCAATAGCTTGCCGTAACCGTTCACGGGAGTTTTCACGCCGGACAGCCGCAGGCAATGCCATAGGCTCGCTTGGTTCGCGGACATGACGGGCCTTTGTAAATCCTGCTCCAAGGTTTCGATAAGCCCGACACACCGAAGGCCGGTTCCGACCAGCAGTACGCCGTCGGCTTCCGCCGGGCATCGCGCACGCACCTGTCGATAGAGATGCTCGATGTCCTGCTCGAATGCCATGCTTAGCGGATAGAGGTCGCCTGGAGGGACATCGCGCCATTTGCGACCGGGGTCGACGCGCATGTGGCCGGCAGGGTGAAAGCCGTGCTCGGCAAAGTAGGCGACGCCCTTCGGCAGGGCCGGGTCCGTGAACCAGGCGGGAAAAACCAGAAACGGTCGCTCGACCTTCATGGCCCGCAACGCGGCCTGGCAGTCTCGACCGTTCGTGGTCACTTGCGTATCGGGGGCCACGACCTTGGACAGCTGCTCGACAACCGCATCGTCCCATCCCCGACCGCCCGCGATGCTGCTCGAGCTGTGGGCGATGACAACTGCCGACAGCGGCATGGCGGCAAATTGTTCGGCGCCACGCTTGACGTCGGCTTCGAGCTCGACCGTCTCCCGGTTGCCGGCCCAGCGTGCCCAAGGCGTTGGCGCCATCACCCTGGCCGCGTGGACCGAAACGCCTGAGGGCATCATCGCCCACCACTCGGCTTCCGGCACCGGTTCACTGCTGACGATGAACATGCCGATCCGCGCCTTCCACCCCCAATTGTCCTTCGTTTTCATGGGTGGACTCCTCCTTCTGCTCGCGGTCGCTCATTGCGGCTCGAGGCTTGGTCTAAGCCTTGGTGTGGATCGAGCCAACGACGACTTGGCCGCCTTGCATCGTGACATTGGTCCCTGAATCGGTGCGCACGCGCAGTGCGTGGTCCTCTGCGAGGGTGTAGGCGCGTCCGTCGATTTCGACGAGCGCCGCGCCGACAGGCGCATACACGACGTGCCGACCGGATTTGCAAAACATCTGCGCGCCTGCTTTGCCCACGCGCAGGTCGATATCGAAACGCCCGCGGTCGGCGATCAGGTTCACGACCTCCACGGGGCCCTTCTCGAGGAGGGTGCGTATCGGCGTGCCGCCGTCGTAGCGCCTGGGATGCATGGGAAGGCGCAGGTCGATCTCGTGGTCGGGTGCAACGAGCACGAGACCCGCGCCTTTGGTCACCACCTGTAGCCGCTCATAGCCCGTATAGTCGGAGAACGGGCCTTCCTCGATGATTGCGGTGCGCCCGAAATGCCAGGCAACGCCCATGTCTTGCCAGCTTTTCCCACCCTCGGAATCGATGACGACAAGCTCACCGCGCCCGTTCTTCCAAGGCATGCGCCGATGGCCTTCAGGGGCAAGGATCTCGACTAGGGGCATGGGAGTGCAGGTGTGACCGGAGTAGAGTTGTCATCCGTCGACATCCGAAATCCTTTCCCAGTAGAGGACGCGCTGTTCTGGTGGGCGGCCCACATAGGGGCGCATAGGCGGCCGCAGCACCATGAGCCCACCCTCGTGGCTGACCTCGCGTACTTGCTCAGTGCCCATGTAGGCAGGATTGGAGCAGGAATCGACACGGGTGACGAGCCGCTTGCCGTCGAATGTGTAGGTGCCGGCATAGGTATTGTACTCGCGGACCTGATCAGCGTGCACCTCCCGGCGGCCGTCACCCGTCATGGCCATCATGCGACTGCTGCTCGTGAACATGACGCGGCCGATCGGAGCCCCACCATAGGGAGCGGGCTGCGGCTTGCCGTTCGCGTCGAATGCTTCGGCGCGCACGAGGCGCCAGGTGCCAACGATGCTGATCATGAGGCTTTTCGCTCCTCTCCATTGGATGCCCATCGCGCCTGGGTCGATCGACCTCGCACCGCTCATTGGAGCATGGCTTTGACCCGTCTCCCATCGGCGATATGCTGGGCGGGCGTCAAGAAGCACACGTGGAGGAACCGTTGATGGGCAACTGCATCGTCGTGGTCCAGTTCGACCTACCGAAACGCACCGAGGAGCAGGCGGTCAAGGGTGCTACCTCGACAGCGCCCATCTACCGCGGCCTCGCCGCGAAGGGACTGATCCGAAAAGACTACCTCAACGGCGAAGCCGGCACTGGTGGGGTCTACCTTTGGGAGACCCGCGCCTTGGCCGAGGCTTGGTTCACCGAAGATCGTATCGCCGAGCTGACCAAGCGCTTCGGCGCCAGGCCGAGGCTCACTTGGTACGACACCCACGTCACGGTCGACAATCAGAAGAGCGAGACGCGCGTCAACGGCAAGACGCTGGCGGAAGCGGACTGAGTCGCTGGCCAGCGCGATGCCCGGCAGCGGACATCAAGGGCGATGGATCCTGCCGATTGCCGTATGTGAGTCCGACTTTACGCTTGTGCCGGCGCCGCCAGACGGATCGGCAAGCTGGCGTCGTCGACACGATCCAATGTCCAGACGGCATCGATGAGAGGTTGGACATTGTGCGCGGCGCACCAGCTCGCCGCGAGCGCGCGCAGCTTGTCCTCGATCTCTCGGTCGCTAAGCGGGCGCGCGAGACTGCCGCGCGCCGCTGATACGTTGATAACGCGGCTCGCTCCGTTCTTGGTCCGCATCTGCAGTGAAGCGGCTGCGACGTCGATTGTTTCATCCCGCTCGACATGGACCTTGGCGCGCAGCGCCAGCACGGCAGGATCACGGACGCAGGCGTCGGTATATTGCGCGAGGCCCGCGGCGCCGAACA
>JBGGME010000116.1:0-2570 GCA_041288195.1 Hyphomicrobiaceae bacterium | reverse complement strand
GGCGGGCGTCTCGACCACGCCGGAGCCCAGGGCATTGGCGAGCGAGATGGCGCCGGTGCGCGTGGCTTCGACCAGGCCGGTGACGCCGAGCGCGGAATCGGCGCGTAGCTCGAGTGGATCGGCGAACGAGCTGTCGAGGCGGCGCAGCAGCATGTGCACCAGCCGCAGGCCGGCCAGGGTCTTGATCGAGACGGCGCCATCGCGCGCCACCAGGTCGCCGCCTTCGACCAGCGGCACGCCGAGCACGCGCGAGAGGTAGACATGCTCGAAATAGGTCGTCGACAGCGAACCTGGCGTCAGCACCGCCATGGTGGGCTGGGCCATGCCGGCCGGCGCCATGGCGAGCAGCGAATCGTGCCAATGATCGACGAAGGGCCTGAGGTGCCGCACGGGAATCGAGCGGAAGGCCTCGGGCAGGCTTCGTGCCAGCACGCGGCGCATTTCGATGGCATAGCCGATGCCCGACGGCACTTCGGTGTGGTCGGCCAGCACGTGCCAGCGGCCGTTGCTCAATCGCACCAGGTCGACCGCGTAGTGGGCGAGGTAGCGGGACGGCGCCTTGCCGTCGGTGACGCGGCAGGGCCGTTGGAAGTGCCGGTTGGCGTGGACCAGCATCGGCGGCAGCCGTTGGTCCCGCAGGAGCGTCTGCGCGCCATAGACGTCGGCCAGCACGGCGTCGAGCAGGCGGGCACGCTGGACGACGCCGCTTTCGATCTCGGACCATTCGTCGGGCGTGACCACGAAAGGCAGCGGATCGAAGGTCCAGCGCGGCGCGCCGCGGTCGTCCAGCAGGTTGACCGTGGCGCCCGATTCCTCGAGCTGGCGACGCGCGCTCTCGACGCGCTCGCCCAGCCCGCCGGGCAGCGCGCGGATGACGCTTAGGATGCCTTGCCAGTGGTAGCGGATCGACTTCTGGCCGGTGACCAGCTCGTCATATGCGCTTGCCGGCGAGGAGGAGAGGCCGCGCAAAGACTCCATGGGTCCGCGGGAGAAGTGAACAGGAGGGCTAGAATCGCATGGGGAGAGGGCGGGGTCTACCGCCCGCCGGGTTTACGCGGATCGCAGTTTCCTGGCCGACAGGACCGTCCGCATCGCGTGGGCGGTCGGGATCTCCAGCAGCCGGTGCGCAAGAAATGCAGCAACGAGCGTGACACAGAGGAAGGCTGCTACCGAGAAGTGGCCGGCGCCGACGACGCCCAGATATTCGATCGGCAATACGAACGTTATCAGCCACGGTGCCACGAGGTACAGCAGGAGCGTGTGGACCAGATAGGCAGGATATGAGAGATCGCCGGCCATGTTCATCCAACGGACGTTCTTCGTGGCCTCGAAAAGACCCGGCAAGGCCAGCGTGAACAGGAGAGTGGCGCCCCAGAAGCGGGGCGTGTCGTAGCTGGCGTAGGACCCTGCGAAGGCCATCGTCCAGAGCGACGCAGCGAGCAGCACCCATCCCAGGATCGGGCTCAAGAGCAAGCGCCAGCGGGTGCTCGCTTTGCAAACGAGATGCCCCAGCATGAAGAAGCCGAAAGACGTTCCGGTGAAATGATAGGTCCAGATCGCCTGCAGGTCCGTGCCGTAACTGGCGACGAAATAGGCCCGCATGGCAAAGGAGGCGATCAGCAGGGTGGCGCCGATCTTCCACCATCTCATGAGAAACGGCGCCGCAAGGTAGAACGACAGTTCAGCGCCGAGGGTCCACGTCTGCGGCAGGGGATGCAGCATCGCGGCAAAGTGCGTCGCGGGATACGAGGCGAAGGCCACGCGCCAGTCGACGCCGATCAGGAAGATACTGGTCAACTGATCAGGCAGGCTCGCCGCCAGGAAGGTCGCCCAAGTATGAGGGACCAACAGGATGGCGAGGAGGGCAATCGGCCAGTACAGCGCGAAGATGCGGACAAAACGATTCTTATAGAAGGCCAGTACGCCGGCCGCGTTCTGCTCATAGTTACGCGACAAGGTGTAGGTGATCAGAAAGCCGCTGACGATATAGAAGAACATCACGGCGTAACCGGCATTGAAGCCGAGCTTGGACAAGTCTTCGAGGCCTACCGAACGGGGCCTGAGCATGAAAATGCGCCAATGGTCCTCGGCCACGACCAAAGCGAGAAAAAGACGGACAAGGCCCATGCGGGCACCCTGCCATAGCTCGGGGTGTTCATACTAGGCCCGGCGCAGGTCGAGCGTCAGCGGATGCTCCGGATTGTCGATCGACCTGGGCTCGGGCATGTCGCCCGGTGAATGGCCGATCGGAAAGAAGCGGGCGCGGCGGCGGGCCTCGGCCTCGTTGGCGTTGACCGGCATGCGGTCGTAGTTGCGGCCGCCCGGGTGGGCGACGTGATAGCTGCACCCGCCGAGGGACCGGCCATTCCAGGAATCGTGGATGTCGAAGGTGAGCGGCGCGTGGATGCCGATGGTCGGATGCAGCACAGTGGACGGCTGCCAGGCGCGATAGCGCACGCCCGCGACGTACTCGCCGACCGTGCCGGTGGCGCGCAAGGGCAGGCGCCAGCCGTTGCAGGCGATGACATGGCGCTGTTCGTTCAGGCCGACGGCCTTGACCTGCAGGCGCT
>JBGGME010000115.1:0-27674 GCA_041288195.1 Hyphomicrobiaceae bacterium | reverse complement strand
CCTCCGTCATGACGGAGGCGGCAGCAAAGGCCGCACCGCCTCCGGCGCCGGCGCGCAAGGGAATATTGGCCCGCCTGTTCGGCTGACGCGGAGCGCACGATGCAACGGCGTCTGCTCGTCATCGGCAACGGCATGTCGAGCTTGCGGCTGCTCGAGGAGCTGGTCGCGCTCGCGCCCGGGCGCTTCGACGTCACCGTCGTCGGCGCGGAGGCGAGCCCAGCTTACAACCGCGTGCTGCTTTCGCCGCTGCTGGCTGGAGAGCTTGCGGCTGCCGACGTCGAGCTCAGGCCCGCCGCCTGGTACGCGGAGAACGGCATCACCCTGCGCACCGGTCAGCCCGTCGTGGCGCTCGATCCCGTCGGCCGCAACGCACAGCTGCGGGACGGCCAGCGGCTGGCGTTCGACGTCTGCGTGCTGGCAACGGGCTCCGAGCCTATTTTGCTGCCGCTCCCCGGCAGCCACCTCGCGGGGGTCACGACCTTCCGCTCGCACGATGATATCGCAACCATGCGCGCCGCGGCCGCGACCGGCCTTCCCGCCGTCGTCGTTGGCGGCGGATTGCTCGGGATCGAGGCGGCCTACGGCCTCGCGCGCACCGGCGCCAAGGTGACGCTGGTGCATCTGATGGACCGGCTGATGGAGCGCCAACTCGACGCGGAGGCCGCGCGCCTCCTGAAGCGGGCGATGGAGGCCAAGGGCATCCGCGTTCTGCTGCGCTCTTCGACCCGCGCCATCCTCGGCGGCCGGCGTGTGCGTGCAGTCGAGCTCGCGGACGGGCGCATTCTCCCCGCCGCACTCGTCGTGATGGCGGTGGGAGTCAAGCCGTCGATACGGCTGGCGGCGTCCGCAGGCCTGACCACCGGCCGCGGCATCGTCGTCGACGACAAGCTCGCCACGTCGGCAGACGGCGTCTATGCGCTCGGCGAGTGCGCAGAGCACCGCAGCCAGTGCTACGGCCTGATCGAGCCCGCCTACGAGCAGGCGCGGGTGCTGGCCCGCCACCTCGCCGGCCGGCGCGATCGCTACGAGGGCTCGCTGCTGGCAACGAGCCTCAAGGTCTCGGGCGTGCCCGTGTTCTCGATCGGCGACTTCGAGGGCGCGGGCGGCGAGGCCGTGCTGTTCGAGGACCGCGAGGCCGGCATCTACCGCAAGCTGGTGCTGCGCGGCGACCGCCTGTGCGGTGCGGTCCTGATCGGCGATACGGGCGAGGCGGTGTGGTATCGCGAGCTCGTGCGCCAGCAGGTCTCGGTGGCGGCGATCCGTGGCGCGCTCGCGTTCGGCAAGGCCTACGCGGAGGCCGCCTGACCATGAGCGCGCAGGACTTCACGGAGGAGCAGCGGCGCTATCTCGAAGGCTTCGTGGCCGGCGTGCAGGCGCGCCGCGCCTCGCAGGGCCTCAAGCCGCTGGGCGGCGAAGGCGGCGCCCGTGCGTCCGAGCCCGCAGGCCCCGACAAGCCGCATCTCGACGCCATGGCACGCTTCGAGGCTGCCGGCAGGAAGCTGTCGCCCGAGGAGAGGGCCAAGCGCGACGAGCATCCCTTCGATGGCTACGCGCGCCTCAAGGCCGAGAGCGCCAAGGGCCAGTTTCCCAAGGGCGTCGACAACTTCCGCTGGCGCTTCCACGGCCTCTTCTACGTGGCGCCGACGCAAAACTCCTACATGTGCCGCCTGCGCATCCCCAACGGCATCCTGAGCCACTGGCAATTCGCCGGCGTCGCCGACCTCGCCGAGAAATTTGGCGGCGGCTACACGCATGCCACCACGCGCGCCAACCTGCAGATCCGCGAGGTGATGCCCGATGGGGCCATCCCGCTCATCGAAGGACTGGAGGCCCTGGGCCTCACCACCAAAGGGACGGGTGCCGACAACATCCGCAACGTCACCGGCTCGCCCACAGCCGGCATCGACCGCCAAGAATTGATCGACACCCGTCCCTACGCCCGCGCCTGGCACTATCACATCGTCAACGACCGCTCGCTCTACGGCCTGCCGCGAAAGTTCAACGTCGCCTTCGACGGCGGCGGGGTGATCCCGGTGCTGGAGGACACCAACGACATCGCTTTCACCGCAGTGCGCGTCGGCGAGGACGCGGGCGTCTGGTTCAGGCTCGGCATCGGCGGCATCACGGGACACGAGGATTTCGCCAAGTGCTCGGGCGTCTATGTGAAGCCCGAGGAGGCGGTGGCGGTAGCCGACGCCATCGTGCGCGTCTATATCGACCACGGCGACCGCACGGACCGCAAGAAGGCGCGCCTCAAGTACGTGCTCGACGCCTGGGGCCACGACAAGTTCCTCGCCGAGGTCGAAGCCAAGCTCGGCCGGCCGCTCGTGCGGCTCTCCGCCGAGCAGGTGTCGGCGCCCAACCGCCAGGACCGTCAGGCCCACGTTGGCATCCATCCCCAGCGACAGACCGGCAAGGTGTGGGCGGGCGTCGTGCTGCCCGTCGGCAAAATGACCGCAGAGCAGATGCGCGGCCTCGCCAAGATTTCGCGCGAGCTCGGCGACGGCGACATCCGCCTCACCGTCTGGCAGAACCTCCTGATCTCCGGCATCGACGAGGCGAATTCCGCGCTCGTCGAACAATGCCTCGCCGAGATCGGCCTCACCTCCAAGGCGACCAGCATCCGCGCCGGCCTGGTCGCCTGCACCGGCAATACCGGGTGCAAGTTTGCCGCGTCCAACACCAAGGGCACGGCGATGGCGATCGCCGACTGGGTGGAGGCGCGAGTCGCACTCGACAGCCCCCTCAATATCCACCTGACGGGCTGCCCGCACTCCTGCGCCCAGCACTACATCGGCGACATCGGCCTGATCGCCTGCCGCGTGCCCGTGGATGCGTCGGGGGAGGACACGGTCGAGGGCTTCCACGTGCACGTCGGCGGCGGCTTTGGCCCCGACGCCGGCATCGCCCGCGAGCTCTACCGCGACGTCAGGATCGAGGACTGCCCTCGGCTCATCGAGCGCGTGCTCAGGGCCTATCTCCATCACCGCCAGGGCGACGAGACCTTCCTGACCTTCACCCGCCGCCATGAGACGAGCGCGCTCAAGGCGATGGTCGATGGCGTCGTCTCGGAGGCCGCCGCGGCATGACGGTCCAGCTCGCCCCTCCGCCCTCCGCCGAGGCGATGATCCCCGCCAGCGCGCCGTTCTCCGAGGAGCAGCGCGCCTGGCTCAACGGCTTCTTCGCGGGCCTGCTCTCGCTCGACGTGGCGCCGGGTGCAAAGCCGGCGGGCGAGCTGCCGGGCGCTGCCGCCAACGCGCTGGCCGGAGCAGAGGATGACGGCGCGCCCTGGCACGATGCAGCCATGCCGATCGTCGAGCGCATGGCGCTGGCGGACAGCAAGCCGCTGCCGCGCAAGCTCTACGCCGCCATGGCGCAGCAGGACTGCGGGCAATGCGGCTACCTGTGCGAGACCTATTCCAAGGCCATCGCCGAGGGCAAGGAGACCAAGCTCAACCTGTGCGTCCCCGGCGGCAAGGATACGAGCCGCATGCTGAAGCGGCTGCTCGAGGAGACTCCAGCGCCGGCCGCCGGCACCGCCATCGTCGAGGTCGCGCCCGCGCCGGTCCCGGCCGCCGCACCCGAGGCGGGGACCCGCGAGTGCCCGGCCGATGCAATCTTCCGCGGCGCCACCCTGCTCAACGGCAAGGGCTCGGACAAGGACACGCGCCATGTCGTATTCGACATCTCCGCCAGCGGCTTGGCTTACGTTCCCGGCGACAGCTTCGGCCTGTACCCGAGGAACGATCCGGCGCTCGCCGAGGCGATCCGCTCGGCCCTGCGCGTGCCCCACGATTTCAAGATCGGCGACAAGCCCATCCTCGACGCGCTGATCGAGGACTACGCGCTCGGCGTGGCGCCCGATGCCCTGTTCGAGCTGATGAGCCTGCTGGTGGGCGGCGAGCGGCGGCGCAAGGCCAAGGCGCTGGCGGCGGGCGAGGACCCCGATGGCGACGCCGCCACGCTCGACGTGTTGGCGGTGATCGAGAAATTCGCGCCGGTCCATCCCGATCCCGAGGCGTTCCTCGAGTGCCTCGAGCCGCTGCAGCCGCGCCTCTACTCCATCTCGTCCTCGCCGCTGGCCACACCGGGCGAGCTGCACCTGACGGTCGATGCCGTGCGCTATGACATTGCCGGCCGGCGGCGGACAGGAGTTGCCTCCACCTTTCTCGCCGATCGCCTCGAGCCCGGCGCGCGCGTCAAGGCCTACATCCAGAAGGCGCACGGCTTCGCCCTCCCCAAGGACGGCTCGACGCCCATCATCATGGTCGGCCCCGGCACCGGCGTTGCGCCCTTCCGCTCGTTCCTGTGGCATCGCAAAGCCACCAAGGCCACGGGTCGCGCATGGCTGTTCTTCGGCCATCAGCACCAGGCCACCGACTTCTTCTACCGCGACGAGCTTGCGGCATTCCGCGGCGAGGGCACGCTGAGCCGGCTGTCGACGGCGTGGTCGCGCGACGGCGCTGCCAAGGTCTACGTGCAGGACCGCATGCTGGAGGCGGGGCCGGAGCTGTGGTCGTGGCTCAAGGACGGCGCGCACTTCTACGTGTGCGGCGATGCCAAGCGCATGGCCAAGGACGTCGAGAATGCGCTCGTGGAGATCTCCGCGAAGGCCGGCCAGATGAGCGAGGCCGCCGCCCGCGACTTCATCACCGAGCTGAAGGAGACGGGCCGCTACCAGGCGGACGTCTACTGATGGCGCAAGACCTGCCCACGCTGCACGCTCTCTCCCCCTCTCCCTGCCTGCGGGGAGAGGGTAGGGGTGAGGGGCGGCGGCATACTCCAGCGTTGGAAAGTTTGGCTGCCCCTCACCCTAACCCTCTCCCCACGGAAGAGTGGGGAGAGGGAACGATGTCCGTCCGAACCACATGCCCATATTGCGGCGTCGGTTGCGGCGTGATCGCCACGCCGGACGGCACGGGCGGCGCCGCCGTCCGCGGCGATCCGCAGCACCCCGCCAACTGCGGCCGCCTCTGTTCCAAGGGCTCGGCGCTGGGGGAGACGCTGGAGCTCGAGACGCGGCTGCTGCATCCGGTCGTCGACGGCGAGCGAGCGAGCTGGGACGACGCCCTCGATCACGTTGCGGGCCGCCTCGCCGCCATCCGCGCCGCGCACGGCCCCGAGGCAATCGCCTTCTACCTCTCGGGCCAGCTGCTGACCGAGGACTACTACGTCGCCAACAAGCTCGCCAAAGGCTTCATCGGCACGCCCCACGTCGATACCAACTCACGCCTGTGCATGGCCTCATCGGTCGCCGGCCATCGCCGCGCCTTCGGCGCCGACGTGGTGCCGCAGTGCTACGAGGACCTGGAGCTTGCCGACCTGGTCCTGCTGGCGGGCTCGAATGCTGCCTGGTGCCACCCGATCCTCTACCAGCGCATCCAGTCTGCGCGTGCGGAGCGCGGCGTGCGCGTCGTCAACATCGACCCGCGCCGCACCGCCACCAGCGAGGGGGCCGACCTGCAGCTCTCCCTAGCCCCCGGCAGCGACACGGTGCTGTGGTCGGGCCTGCTCGTGTGGCTGGCGGAGCATGGCGCGCTCGACCACGAGTTCATCGCGCAGCACACGCAAGGCTTCGAGGCGGCGCTCGACCGCGCCCGCGAGATCGCGCCGACGCCGCGCGCGATCTCCCGCGCGACCGGTCTCGACAAGTGCGACATCGCCCTATTCTACGAATGGTTCGCCGGCACCCCGCGCGTGCTCTCCTGCTACAGCCAGGGCGTGAACCAGTCGGCGCAGGGCACCGACAAGGTCAACGCGATTCTCAACTGCCACCTCGCCACGGGTCGCATCGGCAAGCCGGGCTCCGGACCGCTCTCCCTCACCGGCCAGCCCAACGCCATGGGCGGGCGCGAGGTCGGCGGCCTCGCCAACATGCTGGCGGCGCACATGGGCTTCTCGGCCGAGGAGCGCGACCGCGTTCGCCGATTCTGGCAGGCGCCCAACGTCGTCGCCGGCGAGGGCCTCAAGGCGGTTGCCATGTTCGACGCCATCGCCGCTGGACGCATCAAGGCGTTGTGGGTGATGGGCACCAACCCCGCGGTCTCGCTGCCGCGCGCGGGCGCGGTGGCCGAGGCGCTGGCGAAACTCGAGCTCTTCGTCGTGTCGGAGAACGTGCGCTCCAACGACACGCTGCGCTCGGCGCAGGTACGGCTCCCCGCCGCCGCGTGGGGCGAGAAGGACGGCACCGTCACCAACTCCGAGCGGCGCATCTCCCGCCAACGTCCGTTCCTGCCGCTTGCCGGCGAGGCACGGCCCGACTGGTGGATCCTGAGCGAGGTGGCGCGGCGGCTGGGCTACGGCGAGGCCTTCGCCTATCGCTCCGTGGCCGAGATATTCGACGAGCACGCGCGCCTGTCGGGCTTCGAGAATGGCGGCAAGCGCGCCTTCGACATCTCCGGGACGGCAGGTCTCGGCGAGCACGCCTATGACGGCCTCGAGCCCTTCCAGTGGCCGCTCCGCGATGGACATGGCGCGAGCGATCGTCTGTTTGCCGAGGGAGGATTCTTCACGCCGGATCGGAAGGCCCGGTTCATTGCCGTCGAGGCACCGCGCGTCGCCTGCGAGGTCTCCGACGCCTGGCCGTTCGTGCTCAACACCGGCCGCATTCGCGACCAGTGGCACACCATGACGCGCACGGCGCTGTCGCCGCGGCTTGCGAGCCACATCGCCGAGCCGTTCGTGGAGATCCATCTCGACGATGCCGCGCGCCTCGGCCTGGAGCAGGGACGGCTGGCGCGTGTCGAGACGGTGCACGGCGCGACCATCCTGCGCGTTCTCGTCTCGCGCGGGCAGCAGCCGGGCACCCTGTTCGCGCCGATTCACTGGTCGGCCGAGAACGCCTCGAGCGGGTCGATCGGCGCCCTCGTGCAGGCGGCGACCGACCCGCACTCCGGCCAGCCCGAGTCGAAGGCAACGCCTTCGCACATCGGCTCCGTGGCCGTGTCGCACTTCGGCTTCGCGCTGTCGCGAAAGCCGTTCAAGCTCGCAGGCCTCAGCTATTGGGCCACCGCACGCACGACGTTCGGGCACATGCTCAACTTCGCGCTCGATGCGCCTTCCACCGAATGGCAGGCGTGGCTCGCCGCGGCGCTGCCCGAGGGTGAGCGGGTGAGTTTCGCTGATCCGGCGGCAGGCATCTGCCGCGTGGCGGTGCAGCAGGGCGGCCGCCTCGAGGCGATCGTGTGCATCGGGCCCGACCCCAAGCTGCCCTCGCCCGAGTGGCTCAAGTCGCAGTTCGATCGTCGAGACATTCCGGCCGGCGAGCGGCGCGCGCTGCTCGCGGAGCGGCCGCTCGAAGGCGTCGCCGACGAGGGCCCGATCGTGTGCGTGTGCTTCCAGGTGGGGGCGCGACGCATCGAGGTGGCAGCCGCGGCCGGCGACTGCACGACCGCCAGGATCGGTGCGCGGCTCGGCGCCGGCACCAACTGCGGCAGCTGCATTCCCGAGATTCGCCGCCTGCTGGCACAACGGGAGGCCGCCCGTGAGCCCGCGTGAGCCAATCCCCGACCGGCAACCGCACGCCGTCCGCCCGGCCCGCATGGAGCCGCTGGCGATCGTGCCGCTGTTCTTCAGGCTCGCGGGGCGCCGCGTCGTCGTCATCGGCGGCGGCGAGGCAGCAGCATGGAAAGCCGAACTCCTCTCCGCGGCGGGCGCCACGGTCGAGGTATGGGACGAGGCACCCTGCGCCGACATGGAGGCGCTTTCCGCAGCGCCGCCGGACGGCTCAGTCGAGCTGAGGCGCGCCTCGTGGAGGGCCCCAACCTTCGCTGGCGCGGCGCTCGTCGTTGCTGCTGCCTCTGATGAGGACGAAGCCGCCCGCATCCATGGCGCTGCGTGCGGCGCCGGCGTGCCCGTCAACGTGATCGACAACCCCCGCTTCTGCACGTTCCAGTTCGGCGCCATCGTCAACCGCTCGCCGCTGGTCGTCGGCATTTCGACGGACGGCGCCGCGCCGGTGTTCGGCCAGGCAATCCGCTCACGCATCGAGGCGCTGCTGCCGGCGGGCTTCGCGCGCTGGGCCGCCGCCGCGCAGGCATGGCGGGCGGAGATTGCCGGCCAGGGCCTCGCAGCGGACGTGCGGCGGTGGTTCTGGGAGGCGTTCGCCACCCTCGCGCTGCACGCCCCGGACCGCGCCCCGACGGCAAGCGACTGCCGGCGGCTCCTCGAGACGGCGCGGAGCCGGAACGCGAGTGCGCAGGGTGCAGGCCACGTCACGCTGGTCGGTGCCGGGCCCGGTGATCCCGAGCTGCTCACGCTCAAGGCCTTGCGCGCGCTCCGCTCGGCCGACGTGATCCTGTTCGACGATCTGGTGGCGCCCGAGGTGCTCGACTTCGCGCGGCGCGAGGCCAAGCGCATCCTGGTCGGCAAGTCGGGCTATCGCCCCTCCTGCAAGCAGGACGACATCGTTGCGCTGATGCTGTCGCTGGCGCGGTCGGGCAAGCGCGTGGTTCGCCTCAAGTCGGGCGATCCGATGATCTTCGGACGCGCGGCCGAGGAGATCGCGGCTCTCGAGCGCGCCGGCATTGCCCACGAGGTCATCCCCGGCGTGTCGGCGGCGCAGGGTGCGGCGGCAAGCCTCAAGGTGTCGCTGACCCATCGCCGCAGCGCCCGGCGCGTGCAGTTCGTCACCGCCCACGCCGAGGGCGGACGCCTGCCCGACGACCTAGACATCGCCGCGATGGCGGACGCCAACGCCACCACGGCGGTCTACATGCCGCTCGGGACGCTGGCCGCGCTCGTGGAGAAGCTCATCACCGCCGGCGTCACCCCGGATCGGCCGGCCTGCGCCGTCTTCAATGCGACGCGGCCCGACGAGACCGTGGTCGAGGGCACGGTGGCGACACTCGCGGGCCTTATCGCTCACGCCGGGACGCGCGGACCCTGCGTGGTCCTCATCGGCTCGGTGCTGTCGGCGCGGGTAGCGACCGCGACCGAGACCGCAGCGGTCAGCTCTGCATCCGGCTAGAGCCGCCGGCTTTGCGCTCCTGGTTGCGCTGCCAGTAGACGAAGATCACCGTCACGAACGCGGTGAGGATCATGGTGGCCAGGATGTCCGGCCGCTTGATGAAGGCCAGCCACACGTTGAGGCCGGCCTGCAGCGACGCCTGCCGCCCCACCACCAGCCCGTTGCCGACGATCACCACCAGGAACACCGCGGCGGTCAGGCCGACGGCAATGGCAATCTGCAGCAAACGCTTGAGGATGCGGGGGACGGCGAGCTTCTTGCCCGACACAACGAGGAGAGTGGTTTCGACCATGGGCTTGCACTCCTTGTGTGGTCTGCGCGCAGGCGAGCACGTGCTTTGCACATCCACGCGGACGCTCATTCCCTTTGCGATTCGCCAGGGATTAGCGCGCAAGCGCAGAAGAATTGAGGCAATGCTGCAGCGCCGGATGAGGTGGTCGCCAGCGTGCGGACGGCGCGCTACACGTCAAGGCCCGCCTGCGAATCCCGACCATTCCAGCCAAGTCCACGCTTCCCCGTGCTGCACCTTGCCGACACGCGCCTGCTGTTCGCGCAAGCCGACTATCGCCGCATCTGGGCGATCGGCGGCCTCACGGGCGTCGCGCGCTGGCTCGAGTTCGTGGCGCTGGCCATCTTCGCCTACGAGATCACGCACTCGCCGGAGCTCGTGGCACTGCTCGCCGTCCTGCGCATGGTGCCCTACCTGCTGCTGGGGTTCTTCATGGGGGCGCTCGCCGATGCCCTCGACCGCAAGCGCCTGATGGTGGCGGCGTTCCTCGTCATGGTGGCCGCGACGACGGCGATGGCCCTCGTGACTGCCTCGGGAGCGGCCACCTATGTGGCGGCAGCTGCGATCGTGATGGTGTCGGGCGCCTTCTGGACCACCGACATGCCGGTGCGCCGGCGCCTCCTCGTCGATGCCGTCGGGAGCGACAGCGCTCCCGCGGCGCTGGGGTTCGACAACGCCACCCAGTACGCGACGCGGGCGATCGGACCGCTGATCGGCGGCGCCGCCTACCAGGTGCTGGGCATCAGCGGCATCTACGTCCTGATCGCGACCAGCTATCTCGCTTGCCTGCTGCTCGCGCTCCGCGTCGGCGTGCGCTCCGAGAGCCCGAGTACCGGCAGCCCCGCCCGCAGGGGCCTAGGCTTCCTGGTGCCGCCGCGGGAGCTGATCCTCGACCGGCGCTTCCAGGTCATCATGGGCGTGACGATGGTCTACAACCTCTGGTGCTGGCCGTTCATCGGCATGGTGCCGGTGATCGGCCAGAAGGACTTCGCACTGACCCCGGCGCAGGTGGGAGCGCTGTCGGCCTGCGACGGGATCGGCGGCACGATCGGCGCGCTCGCCGTCGGGCTGCTGGCGACGGCGCACACGCTGTTCCGCTTCTATTTCTTCGGCACGCTCTCGCTACTGCTTCTCATGCTCCTCATGGCGCTGCACCTGACGGTGCCGGCGTCGGTCGGCATCCTGCTTCTGGTGGGCGTATGCGCCGCCGCCTTCTCGTCCACCCAGTACGCACTCGTCTATCACATGGCGCCGCCCGAGATGCGTGGGCGGGCCGCCGGCGTGCTGTCCATCTTCATCGGCTCGTCGATAGTGGGCCACTGGCACGCGGGCGTGCTATTCGAGCGGCTGGGCTCTGGCTGGGCAATGCAGGTGATGGCCATCGAGGGGTTGGTCGCGATGGTGGCGCTGGGGTTGCTGTGGTGGCGAGCGCCGCCGCCCCGCACCGCCTGAAAGCGCACAAAGGCCCCGGGATCGCTCCCGAGGCCTCGAAATCCAACGCGGCTGAATGTGCGGCTCAGATCGAGCCGTTGATCCAGTCCTGCAGATGCTTCTTCTGCACCAGCGCGCCGACGCGCTCGGCGACCTTCTGGCCGCCCTTGAAAATCAACAGCGTGGGCATCGCCTGGATGGCGTAGCGCTGGGTGATCTCGGGGTTCTGGTCGACGTCGAGCTTGGCAATCTTGACCTTGCCCTTCATCTCGGCCGCCACCTGCTCCAGCGCCGGCGCCATGGCCTTGCAGGGGCCGCACCACTCCGCGAAGAAGTCGACCAGCACGGGCTCGGACGACTGCAAAACCTCTTTCTCGAAGTTTGCGTCCGACACATGTAGCGTCGCTGCGCTCGGCATTGGCTCAGACTCCTTGCTGGGATTCGTCTGCGGCGGGAATCGTAGGGCGGAACGTAGGGAGGGGGGGCCCGAGCGTCAAGGAGTGGCCTCCTCCAGCTGCCAGAGTCGGCGCTGGCGCGCATCCAGAAGATCGGCCGGAATCTCCATGATTCTCGGGCCGTCGGTCCACAGGATCGCAGCCCTGACCTGCATGCCCGGAAAGATGCGCTGCACTGCAAGACGATAGGCGGCGAGTTGCAGCAGATAGGCCTCCGCAACCCGGGCCGGGTCGGTCGGCGGCGGCCGGTTGGTCTTGTAGTCGACGATCCAGACGCTGTCCCCCTCGATCGCCAGCCGGTCGATCTGGCCGGCGATGTGGAGGGCAGGCCCGCGCCCCTCCGGATCCGGCACCTCGGCGGCGATGGGCACCTCGGCGCGGCTCTTGGGCCCGAACAGCGGCGCGAACGTCGGGTCGCCGAGAACGGCCAGGGCCTCCTCGACGATGCTCTTGCGCACGGCAGCTGCGAGTTGCGGCGCCTGCTGCTCCACGAACACCTTGGCCTTCGCCGGCCAGGTCTCACGCGGCTGCAGCGGCAGCTGCTCGAGGAGAGCATGCGTGAGGGTGCCGCGCTGGAAGCGGCCGTCGGCGAGGAGGGCTGCCGGCGGCAGGATGGCGGGCTCGGCCGGACGGGTCGGCTTGCGCTCCACGGGCTCCCCGGCCGCATCGGTGTCGAGCGGGGCCAGCCGGGAAGGCGCCAGCGGGATGCGCACCAGCGGCTCGGGCGGCGCAAGCCGCGAGGCCCAGGCGGGCAGCGTCGGCGCATCGGCCGAGGTGCCGCCCTTCGCCGTCGAGCGCTCGGGAGGTGCCGCTTGTGCGCTGCTGATCTGCCAGATCTTGCGTCCATCCGCCGTCGTCGTCTCGGCGAGGCGGTCGGCCAAGCCCTGCCGGATCAGGTTGTACCAGCAGTCAGCTGGCGGCGGATTGCGCCCCTCGAAGCCCGCGACGTAGAGCCGGTCGCGCGCGCGGGTCAGCGCGACGTAGAGCAGGCGGTTGCGCTCGTGCGCCTCGGCTAGCGCCACTGCCGCCTTGGCCTGCTGCACGACGGCGAGACCGCTCGTGCCCTTGACCGGCCACAGGATCGGCGGCGGTACGCTCGACGGACGCTCGGCACCCTCGAGCCGCAGCAGGCTGCCGGGCCGTCGCCCCGAGCGCGTCGAGCAGGTGTCGGGCAGGAACACGATCGGCGCCTCGAGGCCCTTGGCGCCGTGCACGGTCATCACGCGCACCTCGTCCAGCGTCTGCTCCATGTCGCGCTTGATGTCGCGGGTGGCCTCGCGCAGCCAGGCGAGGAAGCCCTGCAGCGAGGGCGGCGCATCCTCGTCGTAGGCCAGCGCCAGGTTGAGGAACTCGTCGAGCGCGTCGCCGGCCTCGGGGCCGAGCCGGGCCAGCATCCGCGCGCGCATGTCCTCGCCGTCGAGCAGCGCGGCGTAGAACTCAAACGGCGCCGATGCCATTGCGCGACCGCGCCAACGGCTCAGCGTATCGGCGGCCTCGGCGAAGCGCGCATTGCCCGGAGCCCGTGCGAAAAGCTCCTGCCACAGCGAGCCTTTGCGCTTGGGCGCGAGCGCGATGAGATCGTCGTCGTCGAGGCCGAGCAGCGGCGACTTGAGTACGGAGGCCAGCGCCAGATCGTCCTCCGGCAGCATGAAGACGTCCCCGAGCGCGATGAGGTCCTGCACGGCGATCTGCTCGGTCAGCACCAGCCGGTCGGCGCCGGCGACCTTGATGTCGCGCTGCTTGAGGGCCGATATCATTGCCGCGGCGAACGGAGCGCGCTTGCGCACGAGGATCAGGATGTCGCCGGCCTGGATCGGACGATCCTCCGATTGGAGCCTCTCGCCGGTATCGAGCCAGCCGCGGATGGTGGCGGCAATGCGCGTTGCGAGCCGCACGGGCGCGGGGATCGCGCCCTTCTCTGCCAGCGGCGACCATGGCTCGACGGCCTCGGCCTCCTCGTGCTTCTCGGGCTCCCACACCTCGACGAGGCCGGCGAGCCCCGTGCGGTGCGCGGCGTGCACGATCGGTGCGCCGGAAACGGTCACGCCGGGGGTTTGCTGCGGGGTCGCGAATATCAGGTCGACCGCCTCCAGCAGTGGCGCGACGGACCGGAACGACAGCGTGAGGGGCACGTTCTGCCACCGCAATCCCGCCTCTTGCGCGCTCCGGGCAAACGCCTCGCCGGTCCTCGCAAACTTCTCGGGCTCGGCGCCCTGGAAGCCATAGATCGACTGCTTCTCGTCGCCGACTGCAAACAGCGTGCGCGTCGTCTCGCTGGCGCCGGCACCCGAGAAGAACTCCTCGGCCAGCGCGCGGATCACGTTCCACTGCACGGGGCTCGTGTCCTGCGCCTCGTCGACCAGGATGTGGTCGAGGCCGCCATCGAGCTTGTAGAGCACCCACTCGACCGCGCCCGAGGAGCGCAGAAGGCTGGCCGTCCTGGCGACCAGGTCGTCGAAGTCGAGCGCCGCGCGGCGCGCCTTGGCCTCGCCGTAGCGCTGCATGACCGCGTTGCCGAGCACCAGCAGCGCCATGGCGGCCTCGAGCAGCGTGAGCCTGTCGCGCTCGGCATTGAGGGCCACGCATTGCTGCTGGGCACGCGTCAGCTGATCGAGTGCGTCGGGGTGCTCTGCAGCCAGTCCTCGCGTCATGAGGCTCGCCCGCGGGTCGCCGTTGCCGGTGATGAAGACGGCGCACAATGCGTCGATCCGGTCGCCGGCCGCTTTGGCGCGCAGCGCGGCGGCGACGCGCTCGGAGGCCTTGACGTCGTTGGGCGAGCCCGAGGCCAGGATGTCCTGCACGCGGCGCAAGTCGGTCTCCGACAGCAGCGACGCGAGCTCGGCCTCCACATCCTCGCGGCGCACGTCCGGGCCGATCCCGATGGCGCGGCGATAGATCGCCTCGGCCGCGGCGAAGGTCTCGTCGCCGGCGTCGCCCAGGCGTGCCGCCGCATCGAGCCAGGCCTGCTCGCGCGCCACCTCGGCGAGCAGCTGATCGAAGTTGAAGTCGGTCGAGTATTTGATGGCGACGCCGAGCGCGCGCGCAAGCGGCGTGGCGGCGGCCGATGTCGCCTCGCCGAGCGTCTCGTCGGCGGCTTCGGCCAGCAGCCGGCTCCGCTCGTGGTCGTCGAGGATGGCAAAGCCCGGCGGCACGCCGGCTTCGAGCGGGAAGCGCTGCAGCAACCGCTCGCAGAAGGCGTGGATGGTCTGCACCTTGAGGCCGCCGGGCGTCTCGATGGCGATGGCGAAGAGCTGGCGGGCGCGATCGCTCTCCTCGGTCGTCGGGGGCCGGTCGAGCAGCTTCTCGAGCTTGCCCGAGAGTTCCGCGTCGGGCGCGGTGACCCATTCGGCGAGCCGGGCGAACACGCGCTTCGACATCTCGGCGGCGGCGGCCTTGGTGTAGGTGAGCGCCAGGATGCGCTCGGGCGCCGTGCCCGCGAGCAGCAGGCGCAGTACGCGCATGGTGAGCACGTGCGTCTTGCCAGTACCTGCGTTGGCGCTGACCCACGCGGAGGAAGCGGGGTCGGCGGCCGCGGCCTGGTTGCGTTGCGTCTCGGCGAGATGCGAGTCGGCCTGCCGCTCGGGCTTCGCCGCAGGTCTTGCTCCCGATTTGGATTTGACCCAGCCGAAGAGGTCCATGGCGCTAAACCACCTCCTCCTCGGTCTCGGCCGACCATTCGGCCACGCGGGCGAGATGGGCGTAGGCGTCATAGCGATACTGGAAGCGGGAGCGCCGCACCGCCTTGTAGGGTGTGCTCTCGCGATCGAAGGCGGCGATCAGCCGCTCCAACCCTTCGCGTGCGCTGCGGGCGAGAGTTGCCACGTCGCCGTTCTTGAGGGTGTGCTCCAGGCCCGGCGGCTCGCCGCCGGAGCTCGAGATGTAGCGCAGCGCCGCGACTGGGCCCGCGGGCAGGCCGGTGAACCCTCCGGCGAGCGCGATCGCCGCCTCGAGCGGCAGCTGCGGGGCCTCCCCCTCCTTCGCGCGGCGACCGAGGTCCTGGATGTTGCCGCCGGTCTTGTAGTCGGTGATGACGAGCCCCGCGTTGGCGACGTCGATGCGGTCGGCGCGGGCGGTGAGCGTGAACGGCCTGGCGCCGCTCTCGAGCACGAGGCTGCCCTCCAGCTCCGCGAGGCTGCGCTCGACGCCGATGCGGCGCGCAGGTTCCGTCTCGGCGAACCAGGCCGCGAAGCGGGCAAAGCGCGGCGCCCAGAAGGCTGCGACCCGCGGCGAGCCTGTCAGCTCCGTCAGGCCACGCTCCGCAAGGGCCACGAGCTCGGCGCAAGTGTCGGCCGGCAGCGCCTGCGGGAAGCGGTCGGCAAAACGGCCAAGTGCGTCGTGCACGATCTGGCCGCGCAGCGCCGCGTCGGGCGGGCGGCCGAGCAGCGGCAGCGCCTCCAGCCGCAGGATGCGCTCGGCATAGATGGCGTAGGGGTTGGCGATCCACTTCTCGATCGCCGTGACACTGAGCCGGCGGGGACGCAGCTCCAAGGCCGGCCTCGGCTCGGGCGCCTTGACGGGCCGCGCGGGGACGTCGAGCGCGTTGCGCGCCTGCGCCCAGGCGAGCCACGGCTTCCCGGCGGCGGGCGCCGGAGTGCGCAAGCCCGCGAGCAGCGCCTGCAGTCGCAGCAGCCAGCGCGAGGGCACGTTGGGCACTCCGCCGACCTTGGCGGCGCGGGTCAGATAGACCTCGGGCGTGCCGAGCAGCGAGGTGAAGATGTGGGCGGCATCGCCGATGCGCTCCTCGGGCGCCGGCAAACCGAGCTCGGCCTGCATCTGCCGGTTGAGCCAGGGGCCGGGGTCGGCGGCGCGCGGCCAGGTGCCCTCGTTGAGCGAGCCCAGGATGACGATGTCGGGTTGCTGCAGACGGGACTCGTAGGGCTCCCAGATGGCAATGCGGGGATGGGCCGGCGCCCGCAGAGCGATCGTCTCTTCATCGACGATGCCACGGTAGAACTCCGCGTAGTCGGCCGCCGCCATGTAGGGCGCGGGCATATCGGCATCGAGCAGCGTGGCAAAGAACTTGGCGGCCGCCTCGCCGGCTTTGCCCTGCCACACGCTGTCGGCCGGCTCCGCGCTGCCGGGGTCGGCCAGGGCCTCGGCGGCTTTGGCATGCGTGTCGGCGATCACGGAAAGCGCGGCCTTGGCCGGCGACTGGAACAATGCTTCGAGCGGTCGCAACGCCAGCTCCAGCGCCTTCACGAGCTTGGCCGCGGCCTGCCAGTCGTCGCTCTTGAGCCGGCTCACGCCGCCGTGCCGGCGCTTGCCCGCGCGCAGATCGGCCTGCGCGCGCTCCAGCGCGGCGGCGACACCTTCCAGCCCCTGGCCGAAGTAGGGCGCGCGGAAGGCCGCGAGCTCGAGCGCGCGCAGGCCGTGCCCGTATTCCTCCGCCGGCAGGCCCAGGCGGCACAGCGAATGCTTGAGCAGCGAGACGAGCGCCACCGGCTCGAAGCGCCGGGCGGCCGCCTCGACGATCAAATCGAGGAAGGCGCCGACGGGCGTGGCGGGAAACGGCGTGTCGCCGGAGTCGTCGGCCGTCACGCCCCAGGCCTGGAGCCGGACGGCAACCCGACGCGCGAGCGTGCGGTCGGGCGTGACGAGCGCGGCCGTGCGGCCGGGCGTCTCCGCCACCTCGCGCAGGATGAGGGCGACAGCCTCCGCCTCGTCCTCGGCGCTCGGTGCCTCCAGGATGGTGACGCCGTCGAGTGCCCTGGCCATCTTGCGCTTATCGGCATCGGCGATGAAACGGTGCCAGCGCTCGGTGGTCCTGGCCGGACGCATGGCCTCGCTGACGAGTGCCGCACGCGGGCCCATTATGGCCGTCGCCGCGCGGCTGGGCAGAGCCAGCACCTCATCGCGCCGCACGCCGAGCGCGTCGATGAGCTTCTTCAGGCCGAACTGGGGATGCTCGGGGTGACGCGGTTGCTCGGCATCGTTCGGCAGGATCCCGGCCCAGCTCGCCTCGTCGAGCGTCTGGTCGAGCGCAGGCAGCACGACGGCGCCGTTCGGCAGGCCGGCAACCACGCGCAACATCTCCGTCACCACGGGGGCGCTGCTCATGACGCCGGCGACGATCACGGGCGCGGCCGGCGACGCCTTCTCCCATGCGCGCGCCTGGGCCAGTACCAGGGCCTTGTCGCGCTCCATCTTGGAGATGCGGCCCTCGCCCTCGAGGTGCGCCGGCCAGTACTCGGTGATGATCTTCAGGAAGGCCAGCGTCGTGCCCCAGTGCTCAGCGTAGGTCTCGGGGACGAGGCTGGCCATGCGGGCAGGGTCGACGTCCTCGATCTCCATCGCGTCCATCAGACGGGCAAGCTCGCGCGCGAGCCGTGCCGCCTGTGCCGGCGTTCGGGCAGCGGTCGGGACATAAGGACCAAGATCGCCATCGGGGCCGTCGCCGCGGCGCTGGGCCTCGGCCCACGCCAGCACCAGCTTGACGAGCGCCAGCCTGCGCTCGATCTCCCCGATCGGCGCCGCGATCTCGCCGGAGCCCGCGGCAAGGTCGTCGGCGCCCGAGAGCACGGAGGGCTCCTCGCCCGAGCCTATGATGGGCCTGATCTTGGGCAGCAGGAGCGCGGTGCCGCCTGCGGCTCGCAAGAACGCTTCCTGCAGCGCCCGCGTGGCGCGCCGCGTCGGCAGCAGGATGGTCATGTCGGCAAGATCTAGCGGCCCCGGGCGCACGCCGCCGGGAGAGGGCAGGTCGCCCGCCAGCAGCGCCTCTGCGAGCATGGTCAGGAACGGCTGGCCGAGCGGCACCGTGTAGATGCGGCGCGCCGGGCGGGCCACTTCCCGCGTTTTTCGTTCAGCTTGGAACAGCACTCAGGCACCGCTCCGCTTCTGCCAGCGCCTCCGGCGTCCCCACGTGCATCCACAGGCCCTCCAGGCGCACGCCGTACGCCCGGCCAGCCGCGATCGCCTGGTTCCAGACCTTGTTGAGCGAGAACGCCCCCTCAGGGCTTCCCTCGAACAGGCGCGGGTGCGCGAGGGAGACGCCCGTGAACGCGAACGGCACGATCTCCTGCTCGTGCCTGCGCCTGCGGATGCGCCCATCGGCATCGAGCGCGAAGTCGCCGCGCCCCTGGTAGCCGTGGCTGTGGGAAGCGAGTGCCAGCAGCAGCAGGCAGTCCATGCGGGCGTCGTCCCAGGCCCCGGCGAGACGGGCGAGGTTGGTGCCGATGCCCTCGATCCAGACCGAGTCCGAATTGTGGACGAGGAACGGTCCGGCCCCGAGCCGCGGCAGGGCCTTCTTCACCCCGCCGCCGGTGTCGAGCAGGGCCGCCCGTTCGTCCGAGATCTCGATCGGCGGTGCATTGCGTTTGCTCAAGTGCCGCTCGATCTGGTCGGCCTTGAAGTGCACGTTGACGATCGCGCGCGAGATGCCCGCCTCGGCCAGGCGATCGAGCACATGGTCGATGAGGGCCTTGCCGTGAAGCTTGACCAGCGGCTTGGGCACGCCGTTGGCGGCAGGCGCCATGCGCGTGCCGAGCCCGGCGCCGAGCACCATCGCGGCCTTGACTGTGCCGGCCATCCCCGCAGTCCCCTTGTCGTCCTTAGCCCGATCCCGGCAGCGTTGTCGCAGCCCGCACCTGCGGTGGGAAGTGGCGGTCGTACCACGCCGCCAGCGGCGCCAGCGCGACAGAGCGCAGGTTGCGGACGAGATATCCCCAGGTACGCGGAATATGCTGGAGATACTGAGGCTTGCCGTCGCGGCGCATCAGCCGCAGCCAGAGGCCGAGGAGCCGCGTGTTGCGCTGTGCGCCGAAGTCGGCATAGGCGGCGGCGAATGCCGCAGGGTCGAAGGCGGGCTCGCGCCTGGCAATCTCGGCGCAGTAGTGGCCGAAAAGCTCGCGCTCGAGGGCATCGGGCACCGTCACCCGCGCATCCTGCAGGAGGGAGACCAGATCGAAAGCGGCGTGCTCGTTGAGGGCATCCTGGAAATCCAGGATACCGACGCGGGCGATCCCCTGGCGCTCGGGCAGCCACATCAGGTTCGGCGAGTGGTAGTCGCGCAGGAACCAGCCGCCGGGCAGCGCCAGCAGCCGGTCGAGCACGGGCGTCCAGAGAGCCTCGAACTCGGCGCGCACGGACGGCGGTGCGGGGCCGCCCTTGATCGCCGGCCAATACCAGTCGAGCAAGAGCTCGATCTCGATCTCGAAGGCGGCTCGATCGCGCCGCGGCAACGTGTAGCTTGCGCCGTCCGGCAGGGGCAGGCTGGCGGGCACCGGCAGCGAGCGCAGGCGGATCAGCGCGTCGACGGCCGCCCGCCACAGCTCGGCCTGCGTGGTGCGCCCGGAGGCGAGCTCCTCGCCGAAGGCGCGGTCGCCCAAGTCCTCCACCAGCAGCAGCCCCTTGTCGAGGTCCATGGCCGCCACCTCGGGCGCGCTAAGTCCTGCCTCGCGCAGCACGGCACCGATGGCCACGAACGGGCGCACCATGTCCTCGGCAAGATGTGCGATGCGGCTATAGGCCTTGCCGTCGCGGACGGGCGGGCCGTCGGGCTGACGCGGCGCGTCCATCAGCAGGACGGTCGCCCCGTCGTCCGCGGTGAGGCGCGCGTAGGCCCGGGTCGAGGCGTCGCCCTGCAGGTAGGCGATGTGGGCGCCGCTCCAGCGGCCCTGGGACTCCAGGAAGCCCACCAGATCGCCGATGCGGGCGACGCTGGCCTCGCAGCGTCCGAGCCCGCGCATGGTCACGCGCCGCACCTGGGGATCGGCCGTCTCGGCAAGCTCGATGTCGATGCGGCTGTCGGGGAGGAGTGCACTCGCGCGCTCCGGCCATTCGACGAGCACCGCGCCCTCCTGCGCCGCCTCCTCGAAGCCGAGCTCGCGGGCTTCCTCCGCCGAGGCGAGGCGGTAGAAGTCGTAGTGCGCCACCGCGAGCCGCGGCGTCACGTAGCTCTGGCTCAACGAGAAGGTCGGGCTCGGCACCTCGGCCGCCTCGCCCATGAGGGCCGCAATCAGGGCTCGGGCGAATGTGGTCTTGCCGGCACCCAGATCGCCGCGCAGCGCCAGCACATCCCCACGCCGCAGCTGGAGGGCAACGAGCTCGGCGAGCCGGACGACACCGGCCTCATCGAGGCGCCACGTCCATTCGGCGCTCATGCGCGCTGGGCCTCGGAGGCAGGCTTGGGCTGGCGCAGGCCGCTCTCGGGGAAACGCACGGTGACCCGCGTCCCGCGGCCGGGCTCCGATTCCAGCGTCATGGCGCCGCCGTGCAGCTCGACCAGGCTCTTGACGATCGAGAGGCCGAGCCCAGCGCCCCTGTGTTTCGAGCCCTGGCTGCGGCTCTCGAAGCGCTCGAGCACGCGCTGCTGCTGGTCCTTGGGGATGCCGACGCCCTTGTCCTCGACGGCGAACGCCATCATGCCGCTCTCGCGCCACACGCTGACGTCGATGCTGTCGCCGGGCTTGGAGAAGCCGATGGCGTTGGCGAGCAGATTGTAGAGCACCTGCCGGACCCGGGATTCGTCGGCCACGAATTCGACGGCATCCTCGGCAATGTGGATGTCGAGATTGAGGCGCGCGCGATTGGCGCGGTCGCGCACGCCGAGCACGGCGGTGTCGACGATGGCCGCCACGCGCACGGGCGCCAATTTCAGCTCGAGGGCGCCGGCATCGATGGTGGCGAGGTCGAGGATGTCGTTGATGATGGCGAGCAGCGTGCGCGAGGAGGCCGATATGTCGGCTAGATACTCGCGCTGCTTGCTGTTGAGCTCGCCGGTGCGCGGGTTGGCGAGCAGCTCGCTGAAGCCGATGATGTTGGTGAGCGGCGTCCGCAGCTCATAGGAGACGTGGCTGATGAACTGGCTCTTGAGGCGATCGGCGGCGACGAGGGCCTCGTTGCGCTCGATCAGCGTCTGCTCGTAGCGCTTGGAGTCGGTGACGTCGACGTAGGTGATGAGCGTCGCCCCGTCGGGGAGCGGCGAGACCGCGAAGTCGATCACGCTCTGATCGGGGCGGATCATTTGCCCCGCGACCGGCTGGCGGCGGTCGGAAATGCCGGTCACCGTGCGGCTTATGCGCGCCCAGGTGGCCATGTCGTCGTAGAGGCCGGACGCCTGGGCGATGATCTTGTCGATGTGCGGCCCTTCCTTGAGATTGCTGCGCGAGAGCCGCCAGATCTGCAGGAACGCCGAGTTGAAGAGCTTGAGTCGGCCGTCGGTGGCGAAGACGGCAACACCCTCCTTCAGGCTGTCGAGTGTCTCGCGCTGCACGCCGATCAGCGCATTGTAGCGGCTTTCGAGCGCAATACGCTCGGTGGCGTCGTCGTAGAGATAGGTGAGGCCGCCGTCGGGGCGTTGGGCCGAGACGACATGGATGGTGCGGCCGTCGAGCAGGTGCCACCAGTCCTCGTACTCGCTTCCCGTCTTGTAGCCGGAGAGGATCTTTGCCTTCCAGTCGCGGTAGTTGACGACCTCCGGCAGGCGGGAGAGCTCGCGCAGGCGGTCGAGCAGCTCGCCGTCCGAGGGCTTGGTTGCGAGCCAGTCGGCATCGAGCTGCCACAGTGTGCGATAGGCCTCGTTGAAGAAGGTGAGTCTCTGGTCGGGGCCGAAGATGGCAACGCCGGTCGCCACCCGGTCGAGCGTGCGCTCGTAGGCTGCCACGTGCCGGACCAGCTCGCCCTGCGCCGTCTCGAGAGCCGCCACGTCGATGGCCGCGCCGACGCTTGCCCCCTCGAGCGGAATGACCACGACATCGTGGGCCTTGCGCGTGCCGCCGCTGATCAGGTGCACCCGCTCGCGGAAGGGTATGCCCTTGGCAAGCGCCGCGGCGGCCGCCTCGCGCTGGCGCATCTCCAAGAGCTCGATCTGGCGCTCGCGCACCTCGCCTTCGCTCGCCGTCTCGACGGCCCGCACATAGGCCTCGTTGACCCACTGGATGCGTCCAGCCGCATCGCGGAACCAGGCCGGCATCGGCAGGGCATTGAGGAGGGTGCGCCCCGCGAGCGTGTCGCGCACCAGCTGCCGGTGCTGGTCGAGCACGCGAGCAAGATCGCGCTTGCGGCCGGCGATATCGCGCAGGCGCAGGATGGCGCGGCCCCCCGCCGCCCGCCCGTCGGCCTCGACGAGGCCGCCAGCCGCCGTCTTGAGGAGCGAGCTGAAGGGGCGGCCATCCGCGAACAGGGCGTCGAGGCCGCGTTTGAGCTCCTGGGCGGACCCCAGGTCGAGCCATTTGCCGAATCTCAGGAGATCGGCCGGGTTCTGGGGAAGACCGGCCACGCTCGAGAGCGTATGCACCATCACCCGCACGCCCTGGCCCTGGTCCCAGAACACCAGTGCCTGCGGCTCGGCCTTGATGACGGCCTCGGCAGTCAGCAGGTTCTTGCGCAGCTCGGCCACCTCGGCGCTGTCCGGACCGGCCTCCCTGCGCCCACGCACAGTGCGGTAGGCGAGCGCAGCCGCGACGGCGGCACCAGCCATGGCTATGGCCAGCAGGAAGGCGATGCGAACCTGCTCGGAAAGGTTGAGAGTGCCGCCGCCACCGGCAACGGCAATCACCAGCGCCGCCACGATGAGCACGCTCAGCCCCAGGAGCAGCGCCACCTCGCGGCGCGACCTGCTGCCTGTGCTCTTGGTGCTAGAGTCTGCCCGCCACATCAGTCCATCGATTGGGCCGACCCGCAACCGGCTTACGCTGGACCAGAAGCGCGAGCGCGAAGACCTCTCACGTTAACGAATCGTTAAGCATTATGGGGAGCCTCGCCGCGCGTGGCCATAGCCGCGCAGACACAGCCACGCAGTGCCCGAAATGCGGCGCGGGCCGCAACCGATCGGCTGCAGCCCGCGCGAGAGGGAGGACGAAGGAAGGCGGAAGACCTACCGCAGATAGGGGCAGAGCCGCTTCTCGCCGGAGTAGGTCGTGTAGAGTCCCGTGCGCCACTCGAAGGAGCGGAAGTTCTCGGCGCAGACCACGCGCGGATCGCCCTGGTAGCCTGACGGATAGTAGTAGGGGCCGTCATGGGCGTAGTCGTCATAGTAGTAGCCGCGGCGCGGGCGATAGGCCTCGTTGGCAATGATGCTGCCGATGACGACGCCGGCACCCAGTCCCAGCCAGGGGCCCGGCCCCCAACCGCGACCACCGCGCCATCCACGGCGATAGTGCACCTGCGTCAGGTCGGACGATGCCGCCTTCGAGATGCCAGCCAAGTCAGTGGCGGACGTGGCAGGCGCAGCCTGAGCGGGAGCGAACGCAAACACCAGCGCCAGCGCGCCGAGGCTCAATATCTTGGACATGGACATGAGCGCACTCCTCTTTTCGAGTGGACTTTGGTTTTGAGAGCTCTTCCCCCGGTACGGACCCGCCAACTGAACGCACTTGGGGCGAACGCTCCGTCGAGCATCCGGTTCCGACTAGACGAATCGTGTGGCGAAGCTGAGACCTCGCCGCGGCCAGGAGGGGGCATCCAGCGGCCTGCGCTGCGGCATTCCATACATCGAGGCATGGGTTGCTGAGCCTCTTTCCCCATGGTATGCGCGGGGCCTGAGAATGGACGGCGCTCGCGCGGCGCCGGCGGGGTGTTCTCTTTACGTTTCCATACAGCGAGCTCGACGTGGCAACCGATGATCCGATGATGGCGAGCATGGCGGGGCGCTATGCTGCCGCGCTCTTCGACCTTGCAAAGGATCAGCGCCAGACGGCCGAGGTCGAGCGCGATGTGGTGGCCTTCCAGGCCATGCTCGATGCCAGCGACGATCTGCGCCGCCTCGTGCGCAGCCCAGTGATCTCCGCCGAGGATCAGAGCAAGGCGCTCGGCGCCGTCCTCGAGAAAGCCGGCATCTCCGGCCTCACCGCCAACTTCGTCCGCCTGATCGCCCGCAACCGGCGCCTGTTCGCGATCGCAGACATGTTCAAAGGCTTCCGCGCGCTGACGGCGCGTGAGCGCGGCGAGGTCAGCGCCGAGGTGGCCACCGCACACGCCCTGACCCCCGAGCAGCTGCAGCTGCTGTCGGATACGCTGCGCGCGCAGGTCGGCAAGAATGTGCAGATCGACACGCGCGTCGATCCTTCCCTGCTCGGCGGCCTGATCGTCAAGATCGGCAGCCGCATGATCGACAGCTCGCTCAGAACCAAGCTCAACAATCTCAAGGTCGCCATGAAAGGTATTGGGTAGTGACTAATATTCAATTTCAATAACTTAGAGGCTTGAGACACTTTTAAGACACCGGGGGTTTTGAGTTCGGGAGGTTCATGTGGGCGCGCATGTCCGCGCCGCATCTCGACCCCCTGGGACGAAGGAAAGGAAGAGCGCGCCGACTTCAGACACGTTCGATAGCCGCGGCGCGCAAGGACTATCGTGGCTCGTACGAAAAGCGTGCTTACTCGCACTCTAGCCCCCCAGCTTGTCGGACCCGAAGTGGCCCACGTCCAGACGCCCTACGGGGCGGCTGGCGTAGGGCTCGTGGCAACCGTTCAGACCCTGATGGCGCATTGAGCCCACTTATGGCGGATCTTCTTCACCCGATGCTTCTGATAGTAGGCGACTGCGCGGGCGAACGGCGCTGATGGGTGCGCGCAGGTGGGTGAGGGACGTTGCCACCAGATTGTCGGTGCCGTTGGGGCGGATGAGGCAGATGATGCCGCCGCAGCCCGGCCCATAGATCACCTCGAAGACCATCTCCTTGGCGCCGACCGGCACGTCTGGGCTGCGTTCGCGCATCCGAGCCAGCGTCGAGGCGAGTAGCTCGACCTCGAACGGTACGCCCGCTTTCAGCGTCGCCATGAGGCGTGCCGTCTTGTTCGGCTTGTCCAGCATCGCGTTTCCAACGACGCCACGATCAGTATTGCTTCTTGAGTTTCTTCACCCGGTGCTTCTGGTAAGCGAGGGCGGCCGCGGCGAAGGGTGGAGTGCGGGGCACGCGCACGTGCGTCAGCGACACCACAACCATGCTGTCTGCGTTCGAGGGCTTGATGTGGCACATGATGCCGCCTTCGTCACAGGCGTAGGAGACGTCCGTGACGGTCTCGATGGGCTTGACGGCTGCCGAAGTAACTGTTTGCCGAGAGCACCCGCAACCAGGAACTTGGGCCGGCTCGGAATCCCGCGATCGCCTGTCACCGCCGTGCTGCATACCGGGGATGGTTGGCGAGGATGTGAGCCCACACACCCTGCGCCACAGCTTGGCGGGGCAGCAGCTCGATCATCACCCGCACCTCCCTGGTGGCCTCTCCCCCGAACGCCGATATGCTTGGGGTCGGCTCCGATCGTGGTCAAGCGTCTCGGCCGCCACGGCGAACAAGAGGCCCTAGACCTTGGCCGGCGGCGAGCTGCAGTTCTTCGGCGAGAGCATTAGCTTGCAAGACACGGTCACGTTCAAGGCGCATCTGGCGCGCCCCGCCCCTTGTTCTGGTAGGTGATCGCCCACAGCGCGGCCGGCAGCGTGAACGCGATAAGGAAGTAGGAAACCGGCGCTCGTATCGATTGTCCTTCTGCTCCGATCATTGATTGTCACCGTTCTTCTACGGCATGCAGCTTCGCGAGCCGGTCAGGAACAGACGTCGGAATAATGCTCGTCGAACCGATAGGACGCAACTTCGATCCCGAGTCCCGACCCGGTTCGGCGCCAGTTATATGAGCGACTACGAGGATGAGTTCACGCGCAGCTGGTTTAAGGGCGCCAAACTCGCAACGGATGCCGCCGACAGGTCGCTGAACTACTTCCTTGTCAACGTGAGCCAATCGATCTCAGAGTGGCGCAGGAAGGGCTGCATCTACCCAGCCGATCCGCGCGGCTGGTTCCAATGGTGCTGCCGCTACTACAGGGGTCTGCGATTGCCGAATGAAGATGCTCGCCAGATTAAACCGTGGAAGGCCGTCGACGCCATGTACGTCAGGTGCAGATCAACTGCGAGTCCGGCGACACCACCTCCCGCAGGCGCCAGCGGCAGCTCCTGCCTTGCGCATATGACAGTCGCAAGCCCTAGCCGAAAATGCGACTTCCCTATCGGAGCAAGATGCACTCGAAGTGAGGGCGCGACACGTATTGTCCAAGCTCTCGGGTTTCCTTCTACCTTTCTAGAAAATTCTTTTCTGGTTGGGTATATGTCTATCTTAGTATGCTCAAATGCATATTCTTCTAATGAGTGACTTCGGCCGACCGAAGTCTAGACCCGCCCAGGCCGAAATCTTGATTTCGGCGGGCCGAAATCAGGTTTTCGGCTTTCGCTTCACCGTGAACTTGATGGTGTACAGGTTGGTCTTCCCTTGCCCGCGGCGGGTGATCGCAATGAGGTTCGCCGCCTCCAATTCCTTGATGAACTCGTTGGTGCGCGAGACGCTCATGCCCATGTCGCTCGCGAGCCGCTCCTGTCCCGGAAAGCAGTGGTTGTTGTGCCAAGCGTAGCTGAGGAACATGGAGTAGACCACCTTTGCGCCGACAGAGATCTGCGAGTTGCGCAGGATGAAATTGGGGACTTGCGTGAAGCCTTGCGTCGCGACGGGATCGGCGCTCAGCAAAGTGATGTTCTGCTCGATCTTCACCAGGTTGGGGGCGATGTGGTCCATACGGGCAGTATACGCCCGCGACTCCCCTGCTTGTTGGTTATCAACAGTGGACAGCTATGTGGCAGCCGACTCGCCTGCGCCTGATTTTTCCTGGCGTGCAGCGCCCTCGCCAAGGATCCACTCCTTGGCTTTGAGCATGAAGTCCGCAAGTGTCTCGCTCTGGCCGATCGCGGTCATGCGCTGGAGCTCGAGAATCTGCTGGGTGCCCTTCATCTGAATTTCTTCCGTTCGACGCACTTGCTCGTGATACTTGCCTTCCCACTTTTCGACTTGGTTCTCGAGGCGTTTAACGTACGCATGCTCGAAGATGTCGAAGTCTATCTCTCCGTTCTGGCTTGGCTGCGGCGCCGACACGTCGCGCCGTGACGGGACATGTTCAGCCATGACGGGGTTAGACGGATCATTCTTTTCAGCGTCGGACACGTCCAGACGTGTCGCGACATGACCCGTCACGTCGGGGTCTGTTTCTAGCGCCATCTCTAGTGCGTTGTGGCCGGGCGTGTCGCGACGTGACGCGTCACGTCGGGCTCTCTGTTCCTGCAGTGTCCTAATGTCTGCGAGGCCTTTTTCGACAGAAGCCGGGGCAATGAACCACTCCAAAACGTTGTTGGTGGCCGGGAGTTTTTGGGCGTCAAACGTGCCTGCTTCGCAGTGGCGCATTAGCTGGCGGCGAGAGATGAGCACGCCCGCAGCGGCTACCAGCGCTTCAAGATCGCGGAGGGTGAGGGTGTGGAGCGTGTCGCGCTCCGTCGCGTCATGACCGGACATGTCAGACATAGACGTAGTGTACCAAACAGCGAGGAACCGGCGTTGGTTATCCCCATGCGTGGAAAGTGCGCTCACGAATTGATGCGCTAACAATGTTCGGCGCAGGTTGCTAAGTGATTGGATTTGCAGAAACGGTGGACGCTTCTCCTTCGACAACAGATTCTTACGCCAAACCACCGGCCGCGTCGCCGCCCACCAACTCACACCGCATCGCCTGGTGAAAGAGCCTAGCTACTTGCCGGCGCAAAAATCGGGGTCTGAGATG
>JBGGME010000114.1:0-8282 GCA_041288195.1 Hyphomicrobiaceae bacterium | reverse complement strand
GCCATTGGCCTTTACAATGACCTTGGGATTGTACGTCGGTGGCTTCTGGGGCCATAGCGAAGCTGACCCACTACCGACCGCTCGCCGGCGTTGACAAGGCGCCACGCCGGTTCTCTGCTGTCGGCAAGACCAACGACATCGGGACGGGACGCTCGCCATGACGGCACGCACGCTGTTCGCCAAGATCTGGGACGCGCACGTGGTCGCCGACCTCGGCGACAACGCCTACCTGCTGCATATCGACCGGCACCTGCTGCACGACCTCGGCGGCTCGCGCGGGCTGCTCGATCTCAAGGACCGCGGCATCAAGGTCCATAGCCCGAACCTCACCTTCGCTACGCCCGATCACGCAATCTCCAGCGCCAAAGGCCGCGCCGGCACGTCGAAGATCGGCGTCGAGCTGCTCCAGGCCCTGCGCGCCGAGACCCGCGAGGCCGGCATCCGCATGTTCGACATCGACGAGCCCGGGCAGGGCATCGTGCACGTGGTGGGGCCGGAGCTGGGGTTGAGCCTGCCCGGCTGCCTGATCGTGTGCGGCGACAGCCACACCTGCACGCACGGCGGCGTGGGCGCGCTGGCCTTCGGCATCGGCTCGAGCGAGCTGGCGCATGTGCTTGCGACGCAGACGCTGGTGCAGCGGCGCCCCCAGACCTTGCGCGCCACCTTCGATGGCGAGATGGCAACCGGCGTGACGCCCAAGGATTTGATCCTGCGGCTGATCGGCGAGATCGGCGCCGCCGGCGGTACCGGCTATGCGGTCGAGTACGCCGGCAGCGCCATCCGCGCGCTGCCCGTCGAGGGCCGGCTCACCATCTGCAACCTGTCGATCGAGCTCGGCGCCAAGATGGGCTTCATCGCCCCCGACGAGACCACCTACGCCTATCTCGAGGGCCGGCAGTTCGCCCCCAAGGGGGCCGTGTGGGAGCAGGCGGTGGCGGCCTGGCGGCAGTTGCCGAGCGACGACGGCGCCAGGTTCGACCGCGAGGTGAGGATCGACGTCGCTGCCATTGCCCCGCAGATCACCTGGGGCACCAGCCCCGAGCACGTGATCGCGGTGGACCAGCGCATCCCCGATCCCGGCGGCGTCGCCGATCCCAGCAAGCGCGGCGGCATGGAGGCGGCGCTCGACTACATGGGCCTCAAGCCGGGCGAGCCCATCGCCGGCACCAAGGTCGACTGGGTGTTCATCGGCTCGTGCACCAACAGCCGCATCTCCGACCTGCGCGCGGCGGCGGCGGTCGCGCGCGGCCGCAAGGTGGCGCCGGGCGTGCGCGCCTGGGTGGTGCCGGGCTCGGAGACGGTGAAACGCGACGCGGTGGCCGAGGGGCTCGACCGCGTGTTCACGGAAGCCGGCTTCGAGTGGCGCGAGCCCGGCTGCTCCATGTGCCTCGCCGCCAACGGGGAGACCATTCCGCGCGGCCAGCGCTCGGTCTCCACCTCCAATCGCAATTTCGTCGGGCGGCAGGGGCCGGGCGCGCGCACCCACCTCGCCAGCCCCGCGATGGCTGCCGCCGCCGCGATTGCCGGGGCCATCACCGACGTACGCCGGATGGGAGAGTGAGCCGTGGACAAGTTTGCGACGCTCAATTCGGTAGCCGCACCCATAATGCGCGAGAACATCGACACCGACGTGATCATCCCGATCAACCGCCTGGTCGGCAACGCGGTGCGCGGCTCGCTCGGGAAATGGGGCTTCACGGCCCTGCGCTACAAGCCGGACGGCTCGGAGAACTCCGAGTTCATCCTCAACCGCGAGCCCTACCGCGGCGCGCAGATCCTGATCACCGGCGTCAACTTCGGCTGCGGCTCCTCGCGCGAGGGGGCGGTGTGGGCGCTGCAGGAGATGGGGATACGCTGCGTCGTCGGCTCGAGCTTCGGCGACATCTTCTTCAACAACTGCTTCCAGAACGGCCTGCTGCCCGTGGTGCTGGACCGGCAGGTGGTGGAGAGCCTCGCGCACGAGGTGGAGACGAGCCAGGGTGCGGGCCGCATCTCGGTCGACCTCGAGGCGATGACGGTCACGGCGCCGTCCGGCAAGCGCTACTCGTTCGATGTCGAGCCCGCTCGCCGCGAGGCGCTGCTGGCCGGGCTCGACGAGATCGGCATGACGCTGCGCCGCGCCGCCGAGATCGCGGCCTTCCAGGCCGATGACCGCCAGCAGCGCCCCTGGGTGCACGAGGTCTAGCCAGCCTGTCCTTTACAACGCAGGACCAAGCATCGAGGGGGTGCAGGATGATCGAGCACACATGCGTGCCGCGGTCGGTGCAGTTCGAGGAAGCGGAAGACAAGAGCACGAACGCCAGCGCCAACGCGACGATGGGCGAGATCGTTGCCGAGCGGCTCTCGCGCCGCGATCTGGCCAAGGGCATCCTTGCCGTGTCGGCGATGGCGGCCGCGGTCTCGCCGTTGGCGTCGCTTGCCGGTGCCGGCAAGGCGAACGCTCAAGGAGCGAATACGACGCCTTCCTTCAACTTCAAGGAGGTGGTTTCCGGCGTCGGCGACAAGCACTACGTGGCCGAAGGATATGACGCCGACATCCTTATCAGATGGGGCGATCCCGTTCTGCCGGGAGCCCCCGCCTTCGATCCCTGGAAGCTGACAAAGGCCGGGCAGGCGAAGCAATTCGGCTACAACAACGACTATCTCGGCTATTTCCCGCTTCCAGGCGCGCCCAATCCCTCCGAGCACGGCCTGCTGTGCGTCAATCACGAGTACACCAACGAGGAGCTGATGTTCCCGGGCCTCGGTCGGCAGGATGCCCGTCGCGGCAGCACGACGCCATTTTCCAAGATGACCCGCGAGATCGCGGAGGTCGAGATGATGGCGCATGGCGGCTCGGTGCTGGAGGTCAGGCGGACTGCCGGCAAGTGGGGCGTGGTGGGCGACTCGAAGTACGCGCGCCGAATCACCGGCGAGACCGAGATGCGCATCTCGGGCCCGGCAGCGGGCCACGACCGGATGAAGACCGGCGCCGACCCGAGCGGAAGCAAGGTGCTCGGGATGCTCAACAACTGCGCCGGCGGCCGCACGCCATGGGGGACCTGGTTGACGTGCGAGGAGAATGTCAACGGGTACTTCAGCGGCCAGCTTGGGGCCGATCATGCGGAGGCGCGCAACTACAGGCGGATGGGCATTCCTGGCCGCTGGTACAATTGGGGCGACTATTTCGATCGCTTCAACCTGGCCAAGGAACCCAACGAGGCCAATCGCTTCGGCTGGGCCGTGGAGATCGATCCCTTCGATCCGGCATCGACGCCGGTGAAGCGCACCGCGCTCGGCCGCTTCAAGCGAGAGGGCGCCGCCGGCATTCTCAACAAGGACGGCCGCTACGTCATCTATTCCGGAGACGATCAGCGCTTCGAGTACGTCTACAAGTTCGTGACGGAAGGCCGCTTCGATCCCGGCAACCGCAGCGCAAACATGAACCTGCTCGACACGGGCACCGCCTATGTCGCCAAGTTCAATGCCGATGGGACCGGCGAATGGCTGGCACTGGTCCATGGGCAAGGGCCGTTGACCCACGCCAACGGCTTCCAGAGCCAGGCCGATGTGGTCATCGAGGCCCGCGCGGCGGCCGACCTGCTCGGCGCCACGAAAATGGATCGGCCCGAGGACGTCGAGGCAAATCCCAAGACCAACAAGGTCTACGTGATGCTCACGAACAACGCCGGCCGCAAGGCGGATCAAATCGATGCAGCCAACCCGCGCGCGGACAATCGTTTCGGCCACATCGTCGAGATCATCCCCGAGGGCGATGACCATGCCGCGGTCAAGTTCCGGTGGGAGATCCTGGTCAAATGCGGAGATCCCGCCATTGCCGCGGTCGGAGCGACATTCAATCCGAACACGTCCAAGGATGGCTGGTTCGGCATGCCGGACAATTGCGCCGTCGACTCGATGGGCAGGCTCTGGATATCCACCGACGGCAACTACCCCAAGCGCACGGGGCGCTCGGACGGGCTCTGGGCAATGGAGACGGAGGGTGCGGCCCGCGCAACCTCGAAGCTGTTTTTTCGCTGTCCCCACGGGGCGGAGATGTGCGGACCCGAGTTCACACCTGACGACACCACCTTGTTCCTGGCGGTCCAGCACCCCGGTGAGACCGACGAAGGCGACCCTGATGCGGAGGCTGCAAAGTTCGAAAGCCCGGTGACCCGTTGGCCAGACTTCAAGGACGGCATCCCACCGCGCCCCTCGATCGTCGTCGTCACCCGGCGGGGAGGAGGCAAGATCGCGACCTGAATTGGAACCGTTCGCCAGCTACGGCGTGCGGACCGCTCATATAGTTGACATTGACAACGGTGTCGTCTCCCAAGACCATGACGCCCAAGCAAGACGACCCCTATGGGAGGCGAGGATGGGCGAGGCGGCGGTGGCAGGCGCTGCGACGCGGGGCGTGGGTAGCACCACGTCCGCAAGCCTGTTCGCCACGCCGCAGGTCGCCCACGAGCGGCGCCCCGACGGGTCGATGGTGCTGCGCTCGCTGCGCGGGCTCGACGCCGTGCCGCGCTCGATCGGCGTGCTGCTGGAGCGCTGGGCTGCCGCTGAGCCCGACCGACTGTTCATCGCCGAGCGCGCCCCGGCGGGCGGCTGGCGGCACCTGACCTACGAAGGCGCTGCCCGGGCTGCCAATGCCGTGGGCCAGGCCCTGCTCGACCGCGGGCTGGGGCCCGGCCGGCCGCTCATGATCCTGGCCGAGAACGGCATCGACCACGCCGCCATGATGCTGGGCGCCATGCATGTGGGCGTGCCGGTCGTCCCCGTGTCGACGGCCTACGCGCGGCTGAGCCAGGACTTCGGCAAGCTCCGGTACATCTTCGATCTCGTCGAGCCGGGGCTGATCTACGTCGACGAGGCGGACCGCTATGCCAAGGCGCTGGAGACGATCGGCGCGACGCGGCTGGAGATCGTGGCGAGCAAGGGCACGCTTGCGGGCTGCCGGCTGACGCCGGTCTCGGCGCTGACGGAGGTGCGGCCGACGCCTGCCGTCGAGCGCGCGTTCGGGCAAGTTGGGCCCGATACGGTCGCCAAGATACTCTTCACCTCGGGCTCCACCGGCCAGCCCAAGGGCGTCATCAATACCCAGCGCATGATGTGCGCCAACCAGGAGAGCGCGGCAGCGGCCTGGACCTTCCTCACGGACCATCCGCCCGTGATCGTCGACTGGCTGCCCTGGAACCACACCTTCGGCGGCAACCACAACCTCAACATGATGCTGCGCAACGGCGGCACGCTCTACATCGACGAGGGCAAGCCGTTGCCGGCGCTGATCGGGCGCACGGTCGCCAACCTGCGCGAGGTGTCGCCGACCGTGTATTTCAACGTGCCGCGCGGCTATGCGGTGCTGCTGGACCACCTGGAGGCCGACGAGGCGCTGCGAGGCAAGTTCTTCGCCCGTCTCGATCTGCTGTTCTATGCGGCGGCGGCGCTGCCGCAGAGCCTGTGGGACCGGCTGGAGAAGTTGGGACTCGAGGTGCAGGGCCGCAAGGTGCCGTTCATCTCCTCCTGGGGCCTCACGGAGACGGCGCCGGCGGTGACGATGGTGCACTACGCGATCGAGCGCCCGGGCAACATCGGCGTGCCGGGACCGGGCATGGAGGTGAAGCTCGCGCCCGACGGCGACAAGCTCGAGATCCGCGTCAAGGGGCCCAACGTCACGCCCGGCTATTTCAAGGCGCCGGAGCTGACCGCCAAGGCCTTCGACGAGGAGGGCTGGCTCAGGACCGGCGACGCGGTGCGGCTTGCCGATCCCGCCAACCCGGCGGCCGGCCTGCTGTTCGACGGGCGCACGGCCGAGAACTTCAAGCTGTCGTCCGGCACCTGGGTCAACGTCGGCATGCTGCGGCCGGCCGTGATCGGCGCCGGGGCGCCGGTGATCGAGGATGCCGTCGTCACCGGGCATGACCGCGACGACATCGGGCTGCTGATCTTCCCGAGCCTCGCCGGGCTCAGGAGCCTGTGCCCGCAGGCTGCGCCCGATGCCAGGCTCGATCAGCTCGCGGCCGAGCCGGCCGTGCGCAAGGCTCTGGTCGAGGGGCTCGCGCGCCACAACAGGGCGGTGCAGGGCAGCTCCATGAGGATCGCGCGCTGCCTGATCCTGACCGAGCCGCCATCCATCGACGCTAACGAGATCACCGACAAGGGCTACCTCAACCAGCGCGCAGTGCTGGCCAAGCGTGCGGCACTCGTCGAGCGGCTGCATGCCGAGCCGGCGGCGGCGGACGTGATCGTGATTGCCTGAAGGAGCCGACATGAATGAACTCGCCCACGCCCAGACGATTGCCTACGACGACGCCTGGCTCGTCGGCGGCGCGCGCACGCCGTTCGCCGACTACAACGGGACCCTGCGCGATGTATCCGCGACCGACCTCGGCATCAAGGCGGCGCGCGAGGCGCTGAAGGCCACGGGCGTGCGCCCGGAGAAGATCGACGCCGTGGTGACGGCCTCGGTGGCGCAGACGAGCTTCGATGCCTTCTTCATCGCGCGCCACATCGGCCTCTATGCGGGCGTGCCGATCGGGGTGCCGGCGCTGCTGGTGCAGCGGCTGTGCACCTCGGGTTTCGAGGCCATCCTGCAGGCGGCCGACCAGCTGGCGCTCGGCAAGTCGAAGGCGGTGCTGTGCGTGGGCACCGAGTCCATGTCGCGCAACCCGATCGCCGCCTATACGCACCGCGGCGGCTTCAGGATGGGCCAGGTCGAGTTCAAGGACTTCCTGTGGGAAGCGACGCTCGATACCGCGCCGAAGTCGCGCATGGGCGACACCGCCGAGGAGCTCGCCAAGCGCTACCAGATCACGCGCGAGGATACCGACGCCTTCGCCGCCGCGAGCTTCGAGCGGGCCATCGCCGCGCGCGAGGCCGGCTTCTTCGAGGGGGAGGTCGTGCCGGTGACGGGCGAGCGGTTCGAGCGCGCGGGCTACGCCACGCGCGAGATCCGCCTGCCGCGCAAGGTGGCGGCCGTCGAGGCCGACGAGCATCCGCGCCCGACGCCGATCGAGGCGCTGAAGGCGCTCAAGCCCGCCTTCAAGGGCGTGCAGACCGGCGGCAACAGCTCGGCCATCGTCGACGGTGCCGCCGCCGTGGTCGTGGCCGGCAAAGGCTTCAACGGGGGCTTCAACGGCGCTAGGCCGATTGCGCGCATCGTCGCCGGCGCGGCGGTGGGCGTGCCGCCGGAGATCATGGGGATCGGGCCGGCACCGGCGATCCGCGCCGTGCTCGCCAAGGCCGGCCTGAAGCTCGGCGACATCGACCGCTTCGAGATCAACGAGGCGTTCGGCGCGCAGTACATTGCGGTCGAGCGCGAGCTAGGCCTCGACCGCACCAAGGTCAACGTCAACGGCGGGGCCATCGCCATCGGCCACCCGCTGGGTGCGACCGGCGTGCGCTGCACGCTGACGCTGGCGCGCGAACTCAGGCGCTCGAAGGGCCGCTACGGCATCGCCACCGCCTGCGCCGGCGGCGGCCAGGGCGTCGCCATCCTGATCGAGAACCCCGACGCGCCGAACGGATAGCGCGCTGCGAATGGCGTCACTGCAGCGGCACGACGAGGGTGGCGCGGCCCTGCCAGGCGTGGAAATTGGCGTCGCCGATGCCGTCGTAGGAGCCCTGCGCGCGCACGGATATGCCGGAGGCCGACCTGAAGGTGGCGCCGGTCTCGACGCGGCCGCGCCAGGCCTCGCGGCCCACGGGCTCGCCGGCAGCCGTGGTCTCGTCGGTCTTGGCGAAATCCCACACGCCCTTGAGGCCGACGAACGGCTCGACCACGCTGCCGCCACCGGCGGCGAAGCGGTAGCCGATCTCGGGCCCGAACATCAGCCGACCTAATCGGACGGACTGGCTGTCGATGGCGATGCCGATGGCGTTTCTGTAGGCCTCCTGCTCCTCGGTGAAATACAGCAGCTCCGCGCTCGGCTGGAAGGTGAGCCCGCCGAAGGCCCACCGGCCCGTGAGCTTGGCGGCGGCGAGAGCCCGGTTGGTCTCGAAGCTGTCGGTGTAGGCGCCGAGCGGATCGATGTGGTTGCTCGAGCGGCCCCACAGCGCGCGCGCATCGAAGTAGAGGTTCTGCGTCAGGCGGGCGCTGAGGTAGGGGCCCGCCATCCAGCCCCGCCCATCGGCGTTGCGGCCGAGGGTGGAGGAGGACTCGTCCATCCAGTCGATCTGCACGAGCGCGCCGATCAGCAGGCCCGGATGCACGAGGTAGTCGGCGCCGGCGAAGAAGATGCCGGCGTGGCCCTGGCGCTTCCCGTCGATGCGGTCCTGGCTGTAGTAGGAGAACACGCCCT
>JBGGME010000113.1:0-2654 GCA_041288195.1 Hyphomicrobiaceae bacterium | reverse complement strand
GTAGTGCCGCCAGTTTTCCTTCAGATCGACGGCAGCATCCCGGGCGGCATTCAGGATCGGGTAAGGGAACAGGCGCGCGCCACCGATGACAATACCAGCGAGAAGGACAATCAGCCCCAATCCCAAAGAAAATAGGACGGGAGCAAGGTTCTGGCGCAACCACGAGATCGCAACTTGCATCGGTTATCCGCTATATCGGCAGCGCGCCAGCCACAGCAACACCGCCGTTCATTGCCCGGCGTGGCGTTCCAGCCGCGTGGAAAGCTTTGTGACGCTACAAGATTTTGGTCAACCCCGACAATGCCTTGCGCCGCAAGGTCGTACAGCAGAGCTTCACCGATCGAGGGCCTGGGGATCCTACAGGGACACTGTCCGCCGCATTATACGGCCCTATTCGGGCACAGCGTTGAGCAGCCACAGCGCCTGCACCAGGCCGCTGGGCTTGGCCCCGGGGCCAAAGCTGTGCTGGAACATCGCTGCGATCTCCCCCGTACGGGACAGGCGCGCCAGCGCCCGGTCGGCCACCAGCCGGAACGCGTCGTCGCCCTTGGGCAGGGCCAGCGCATAGGGCTCGAAGCTCAGCACCTTGTCGGACAGCTTCAGGCGATCGCGAAACGGGCTCTGCAGCAGATGATAGAGGAGGATCGCTCCGTCGCCGAAATAGGCCGCGAACTCGCCACTGGCCAAGCGCTCGATACCGTCCGAGTGCGTTGCGACCGGCACGACCTCGACGTCGATTTTGGCATCCGCCAGCGCCTTGCGCAAACCCGGCTCGGTCGTGCTACCGGTCAACACGCCGACCTTCTTGCCTGCCAGCTGCGCAAACTCGGTGGCCCCGTCGGCCGGATAGAGCAGGGTCGCTCCGCTGGCGAAGGTGAGCAGCGAGAAGTCCATGGTGGCGCGGCGCGCCAGGGTCAGCGTGGTGGCCTCGCACAGAAGATCGGCCTTGCCGGCCGGGATCGCATCGAGGCGATCGGCCGCGGTGAGAAGCACCTCCACCAACCGCAGATCGGGCAGGCTCAGCTCGGCCGCGACCTCGCGACCGACGGCCCGGCACAGCTCCACGCTGTAGCCCGCAGCCCTGCCCTCGGCATTGGTGAACGAGAAGGGCTGGGCATCGGCCCGGTAGCCGAGCCGCAGCTCCCCGGTGTCCTTGGCACGATCGAGGACCCCCGCCTCGGCCAAGCCGCCGGCTAACGCCATCGTCGCCGCGAGTATCAGCGTCATCCTCATCAGGTTTCTCCTTGGCTTCTGTGGAGGACCGGTACGTTCGGCGCGAAGTCGGGTGCCTCGGCGGCGCGCTCGGCGGGAACGGCACTTGGCGCGCCGATTTCTTGTGGAGGTTGCATATCACGTCAAGCGGCCCGACGAAGGCCGACCCGCCCGCGATGCCTACGATCAGACGAACTTCATCAGGATCTGGTCGGCGGCCACCGTATCCCGTGGCTCGATCTTTATCTCCTCGACCACCCCGTCCCGTTCCGCGCGCAGGACGTTCTCCATCTTCATGGCCTCGAGCACGCAGAGTTCCTGCCCCAGCTTCACCTCCTGGCCGGGCGTCACGGTGACCGCGACGATCAGGCCGGGCATCGGTGATCTGACCAACCTGGACGTATCCTGCGGCGGTTTTACCGGCATCCGCGCGGCATACTCCGCCGCCCGCCGGGTCCGCAGCAAGACATTCAGCTCGGCCCCGCCATGGGTGAGCCGGTAGCCCTCGAGGATCGGGTCGACTTGTGCCACCAGAAAGCGGCCATCAATGGTCGCCCGCACCAAGGGCTGGCCCGGCGACCATTCGACGGCCACGTGCTGCTTGTGGCCGGCGACGGTCACGGTCAGCCCGTCGTGGCCATGGACCTCGACCTCGACCGGCAGCACCGCGGCTTCGAGCTGGACCGACCACTCCGTCATCGGCCGGTGCCGCCAGGTGCGCATCCGCCCGCTCAGCGAAGCAGCGCGCGCCACCTCGCCAAAGCGCATCGCCACGGCCACCGCCGCCAACTCGTGCCGCTTCGCGTCTGCCAGCTCCATGCCCTGAAACCGGTCGCCATACTCCTCGGGGATGAAATTGGTCGTGAGTCGCCCCGCCGCGAAGCGCGGATTGGCCACCACCGCTGCAAGGAATGGGATGTTGTGGCCAAGCCCGCGGACGACGTAGCCGTCCAGCGCCCGGCCGATCCGCTTGATTGCTGTCGCCCGGTCAGGGCCATACGCACAGAGCTTGGCGATCATCGGATCGTAGAACATCGAGACCTCGCCACCCTCCACGATCCCCGAATCGACGCGGATTCCCTCGCCCGTGGGCTCGCGGTAGCGCACCAGCCGGCCAATCGAGGGCAGGAAGCCGCGACGCGGATCCTCGGCGTAAACGCGCGCCTCGATCGCCCAGCCGGTCAGCGTCACGTCGACCTGGATGAACGGCAGCGGCTCACCGGCGGCGATCCTGATCATCTGCTCGACGAGATCGACGCCGGTGACCAGCTCCGTCACCGGGTGCTCGACCTGGAGCCGCGTGTTCATCTCGAGGAAATAGAAGTTGCGGTCGCGGTCGACGATGAACTCCACCGTCCCAGCCGAATGGTAGCCGACGGCCCGTGCCAACGAGACAGCCTGCTCCCCCATCGAACGGCGGGTCGCCTCGTCGAGGAACGGCG
>JBGGME010000112.1:0-10494 GCA_041288195.1 Hyphomicrobiaceae bacterium | reverse complement strand
CCTCGTCATCATGAGCTGGTCGCTGGGCCTGGTCTCGACGGGAGTGGTGCTGCGCTGGGGGCTCGGGGCGGAGAGCTTCGCCTGGCTGATCGTGTTCATCTTCCTGCCGATCTGCTGCGTCTACTACCCGGTCGCCACGCTCCCCTACTGGCTGCAGCCCATTGCGCTGGCCCTGCCGCCCACCTACGTATTCGAGGGCCTGCGCGCCATCGTGCTCGAGGGCGCCGTCGTCGGTCACCTGATGGTGAAGGCCTTCGCCCTCAACGTCCTCTACTTCGCCGCCGGCTTTGCCGTCTTCGCCTACTTCCTGCAGAGCGCCCGCATCAACGGCACGCTGGTGCAGATGGGCGAATGACTGGGAAGCCCTGGAAACCCGACCCGTGACACTGGCCAAGATCAGGGTTGCGCTCTTCATCCTTGCCGGCTTCGCCGTCGGCGGGGTGGCGGCGCTGGCATTGTTTCCGGCCGCGCGCGAGAAGCTGCTGCCGCAAGTCTCGGCTGTCAGATCGGTGGGCCAGGCCATGATCGGCGGGCCGTTCGAGCTCACCGATCACACCGGCAAGCGGGTCAGCGATCGCGACTTTCGCGGCAAGTACATGCTGGTGTTGTTCGGGTTCACGCTGTGCCCCGACGTGTGCCCGACTGGCCTGCAGGTGATCGCCGCGGCGCTCGACAAGCTCGGCCCCAAGGCCGAGGCCATCACACCGATCCTGATCTCGCTCGATCCTTCGCGCGACACGCCGGCGCAGCTTGCAAGCTACGTCCAGAGCTTCCATCCGCGGCTCATCGGATTGACCGGCACCCAGGCCGAGATCGATGCCGTCGCCAAGGCCTATCGCGTCTACGCCAAGCGGGTAGACGATCCCAAGTCGACGGCTGGCTACACCATCGACCACTCGACCTTCATCTACGTCATGGGTCCGGACGGCGCCTACGTCACGCACTTCACCCATGCCACGCCCGTCGACGCGATGGCGGCGCGACTTGCCAAGCTCTCCGCGCCCGGGTCGTGATCGTGCATTCGACTGTAACCGGAGGAACTTTGCTCCGGGCCGCCAGTTGTTAGGTTCGGAATGCGAATGCCGGAGTACGGCAAGGACTGTTGCGCTAAGAGCACAGCCCTTTAACCAATTGACGAATCAGTGCAGTCTAACGTGTCGAGGAGTGCCAAAATCCTTACCGCCCGCGAGCTTAGAGACGGCGCCAGATCAAGTGGTGCACCGGCCCGTGGGAGCGCACTGGGGACACAAGACCGGGGACACGCGCGTGCTCTACCACTGGTATGAGCTCAGCCGGGCCGCTTTCAGGCCCGCGCGAGCAGCGGCAGACTCGTGCCGTCTCTTCTTCAACCCGCTCAACCCGCTTTCGCATACGCCCGTAGGGCGCAGCGCGATGGCCGCCTGCGAGGTGTTCGAGCGCGCCACGCGGCGCTACGCGAAGCCCGACTTCGGCATCGCCACTACCAAGGTCGGCGGCCGCAGCGTGAAGGTCAGCGAGCAGGTGGTGTGGGAGACCCCGTTCTGCCGGCTCGTCCACTTCAAGCGCGACATCCCCGCCGCGCGCGCGGCGCAGGATCCCCGCCTGCTGCTCGTTGCTCCCATGTCCGGCCACTTCGCCACGCTTCTGCGCGGCACGGTCGAGACCTTCCTGCCCGATCACGAGGTCTACATCACCGACTGGCAGGACGCGCGCCACATATCCCTGCTCTCGGGGCCGTTCGATCTCGACGACTACATCGACACCATGGCCGGCATGTTCCGCTTCTTCGGCGGCGACGTGCATGTGTTCGCGGTATGCCAGCCGTCCGTGCCGGTGCTCGCCGCCACGGCGCTGATGGAGGCGGACGGCGACCCCGCCGTTCCCCATACGCTGATCCTTGCGGGCGGTCCGATCGACACCCGCGTCGGCCAGACGGTCGTCAATACGCTGGCCGAGAAGCGCGGCACCGACTGGTTCCGCCGCAACGTCATCACCAACGTGCCCTGGCCCTATCCGGGGCGCGGCCGGCAGGTCTACCCGGGCTTTCTGCAGCTGTCCGGCTTCATGACCATGAACCTCGACCGGCACATGCAGGCGCAGAAGGACATGTTCATGCATCTGGTGCGCGGCGACGGCGACTCCGCCGACAAGCACCGCGAGTTCTACGACGAGTATCTGGCCGTCATGGACCTGACCGCCGAGTTCTTCCTGCAGACGGTCGATACGGTGTTCGTGCAGCATCTGATGCCGCGCGGCCTGATGACATCGCGTGGGCGCGCCGTCGATCTCTCCGCCATTCGCCGCCCGGCGCTGATGACGGTGGAGGGCGAGAAGGACGACATCACCGGCGCCGGCCAGTGCCGCGCCGCGCTCGACCTGTGCGTCAACATCCCGACCGACCGCAAGCAGCACTTCGAATGCCCCAGAGTCGGGCACTACGGCGTCTTCAACGGCTCGCGCTTCCGCTCCGAGATCGCCCCGCGCATGGCCAGGTTCATGCGCGCGCACGATCCGTGTCCGGCGCCGGCGCTCACCATCGCGCAGCTCGAGCACATGGCGGCGATGCCGCGTCGTGGCCGTCGCCAGGATCTCGAGGCGCTGGCCTTCAGCTTCCCGAGATGACGCGAGCCGGCTTGTCAAGACGCCTGTCGCTTGAGCGCCACAGAGCCGCGGCACCCGCGTGGGCGATCCAACTCGGGCCTGGACGCACCACAATTATTTGCTAGGCAGAATCCTGTATTCCCGTGTCGTTGCGAAGCGTCGGCCATCCCGCAACGCATGGGTCGATTTTTTTGGTAGAGGGGGTAGAGACTGTGCCATCGGGAAACGGCAAGAGGACGCGATCCGCTGCACTTCAGGTGCAGGGTATCGGCGTGCCGGTCGAGGTACGGCGACATGCGGGGGCGCGCCGGCTGACGCTGCGGGTGAGCAAGACGCGGCGCGCCGTGGTGGTGACGGTGCCGTCGGGATGCCGGATCGAGGAGGCCGACAAATTCCTGCGCAGCAATGTCGATTGGGTGCGTGAGAGGCTCGGACGCGTGCCCGAGCCGGTGCCGCTGGCCGACGGCGAGAGGATACCGCTGCGCGGGCGCCTGCACCGCATCTGCTTCCTGGGACCATTGGCCAGCAGATCAATCGTGAGCGTGCACGCGCCTGAGGGGCATAGTCCGCGACTCGAGGTGATGGGCCGTATCGAGCATGCGCCGCGCCGGCTCAAGGACTGGCTGATGGCCCAGGCGCACAAGGACCTCGGGACGTGCGTTTCCCGGCATGCGACTCATCTCGACGTACGCGTGCGGCGTATTGCCTTGCGCGATCAGACGACGCGCTGGGGCTCGTGCTCGGCCAACGGCTTCCTGTCGTTCTCCTGGCGACTGATCATGGCGCCGGCATTCGTGCTCGACTATGTCGCGGCCCACGAGGTCGCCCACCTCGTCGAGATGAACCACGGCGTCCGGTTCTGGAGGCTGGTGGCCGGCGCCGTGCCGCGGCTCGACGAGGCCAAGCACTGGCTGCGCCACGAGGGTACCGACTTGCACCGCTACGCCTGCTAGGCCTTCCGGCCGGCGGGCATTACTGGATCAGCTCGCGCACCTTCTCCCTGGCCGCGCGCAGCCAGCGCTGCGGGGCCGCAACAGGGCGGGCCGACGGCGCCGCATCTGCCGCATGGTCCTCGGTGGTGACGCGCTCCACGAATTGCGACTCGATCCTCTCGCGCGGCAGCAGCGGCTGCGTTCGCGGCTCGGTCGGCTGCTCTGCGCGCGCGGCGACAGTGGCGGCTGTCGGAGCGCGGTTGTCGAGCGCCGCCAGCATGGCATCGTGCCACAGCCGGGCCGGCAGGCTGCCGCCCATCACCTTGTTCATGGGGGTGCCATCGTCGTTGCCGACCCAGACGCCGGCAACGAACTGGCCCGAGTAGCCGACGAACCAGGCGTCGCGAAAGTCCTGGGACGTGCCGGTCTTGCCGGCGGCCGGATGGTTGGGGAGGGCGGCGCGCTTGGCCGTACCCGACGTCAGCACGGCGCGCAGCATGTCGGTCATGGCGGCAGCGTGCGTCGGCGTCACGAGCATCTTGGGACTCGGCTCCTGGCGCTCGAACAGGACCCGTCCCGTGCCCGTGCGCACGCGGCGGATCAAGTGCGGCTCTAGCGCCCGGCCGCCGTTGGCGAGCACGCCGTAGGCGCCCGTGAGCTCGACGAGGGTCACTTCCGAGGTGCCGAGTGCGAGTGAGGCGTCCGCGCGCAACGCGGAACGTATGCCGAGACGGCGGGCCACGGATGCGGTTCTGTTGGGCCCAACCGCCATGTTGAGTCGCGCGGCTGCGGCGTTCATCGAATGAGCGAGCGCCTCGCGAAGGGTGACGGCGCCGCGGTATCCGGCGCCTTCGTTGCGCGGGCTCCAGCCCGAGCCCAGGATCGGCAGGTCGAGCACCGTGCTGTCGGGCGTCATGCCGCTTTCGAGCGCCGCGATGTAGACGAACACCTTGAAGGCCGAGCCCGGCTGGCGCTTGGCCTTGAGCGCGCGGTTGAACTGGCTCTCGGCATAGGAGCGGCCGCCGACGATGGCGCGGATGCCGCCGTCCGTATCCATGAGCACGAGGCCGGCCTGGCTCGCGCGTGCGCTCACGCCTTCGCCCGCGAGCGCGGCTTGAACCAGCGTCTGGGTCCGGCGCTGCAGGCTGCCGTCGACGGTGGTCTCGATGACGATGTCGCTATCGGCGGAGATGGCGAGCGGCGGCAGACGATCCAGCGCCGCATCGACCGCGTAGTCGACACCGGACTGCGGGCGATAGAGCGAGTCGGCAAAGCGCAGGTCGGCACGGCCGGCCTTGGTGCCATCCTCGGCGGTGAGCAGGCGCGCATCCACCATCTTTGCCAGCACGCCCTGGGCACGGACGCGGATGACGTCCTGATTAGAGGCCGGCGAATAGCGGGAGGGCGCCTTCAGCAGGCTCGCCAGCGCGGCGGCCTCGAGCACCGTCACCTCGCGGGCGGACTTGCCGAAGAAGCGGCGCGCCGCCATTTCGACGCCGTAGGCACCGGCGCCGAGATAGACGCGATTGAGATAGAGCTCGAGGATGTCGCGCTTGCCGAGACGCGTCTCGAGCCACAGAGCGAGCACGAGTTCCTCAAGCTTGCGGGCGAGCGTGCGCTCGGGCCCGAGGAAGAGGTTCTTGGCGAGCTGCTGGGTCAGCGTCGAGCCGCCCTGCTCGACGCGCCCGGCGCGCAGGTTGGCGAACGTCGCGCGCATCAGGCCGGTCGTGTCGAGACCCCAGTGCTTGAAGAAGCGGCGGTCCTCGGCGGCAACGACTGCATCGACAAGGTGCCGCGGCAGGAGGTCGACGGGCACGTAGGCTCCCTCTCCGCCGCGCTCGCTCAAGACGGCGCCGTCGCGGGCCAGGACGCGCACGACGGGCGCGCGCGCCTTGGCGCGGATCGCCATGGGATCGGGGATGGTGAGGGTGTAGTAGGTCATGGCCGCCGCCAGCGCGAGCGCCACCGGCGGCACGACGTAGATCATCGACAAGGCGAAGAGGCGGATCTCCCACGGCCAGCCGTGCAGGAACTTGCGCCTGGGAGCGCGAGCCTCGTAGGGCTCGTAGGGTCTGAGCTGGCTCACGGCGGTGGGCCGTTCCTCAACGCGATACGTCGCATCGGGGCGCATGCCCCCGCGGTGCCCGCAGGCTAGGAACAGGCCGTTTAGATCGGGTTAACTATGATCGCGGGCCCGCGCTAAATCGGAAACTCCTCCTGCCGCCCGCGTCCAAATAGCTTGGAGACGAGCAGGATCAGGAGTCCGACCAGAATGCGGGTCGCCAGCACGAAGCCCATGTAGACGATCTGGCGCTCGTCGACCAAGGCCCGAAGGACGACCTCATAGCGGGCCGGCCAGGTGCCCGAGATCAGGCTTTCGCGGATCGAGCCCGCCCACTTGAAGAGCTGGAGCGTCCAATCCGGGAAGGTGAACCAGAAGAAGCCCAGCGCGAGCGCGCCGAGGATGAGTGAGAAGAACACATTGCCGAGCGAAAGAAAGAATCGGGCTGCGGTTCCGTACACGCTGTAGGCTCCCTGCACTCGGATTACCGGGCCTGATGTGCCCCCCAATTGTGGAGAGACTACATCACGGCCGGCGGTTGCCAAGGCAACCCACGCTCTCGAAGGCGTTGCGGATCAGCGGGTGCGTCTTTTCGGCAAGTGCCTGCTGTGTGGGCTGGCTGCGGATTTTCCAAGGACAATCAAGGCTCAGGCAGCCCGTCGCACACGACCGCCGGCAGCGCTTTCAATAGGGCGTGCCATCCTTGCGGGTGAAGACGAATTTGCTGTCGGCGCCGAGACGGCCATGCAGGTCGACCTCGGGGTAGGTGATGACATCATCGGCGCTGCGGTCGCCGACGACCAGCAGCAGCACGTCCGCGTTGGTGCGGTTGACGAAGCGGTGCGCATCCCCGGTCCCGGCAGGGAAGCCGGCGCACATGCCGGCTTTGAGGACCTGCGAGCCGGCGTCGGTCTCCAACACGACCTCGCCCCCGAGCACCCAGATGAACTCGTCCTGCGTGCTGTGGGCGTGGCGATAGGAGGATTGCCCGCCGGCGACGATGCGGGTGAGGTTCACCCCGAAGTTCCTGAGGCCGGCATGGTCGCCGAGGCGGCGGTTGTAGCGCGTCTGGTTCTGCGCGCGCAGCGCCCCGGGAATGGTCGTGGCGTTGCTCTCCGGCACGTCGGCCGGATCGAAGGCCGGCAATGTGGGTTTGGCGGACGGCATGGCTGAGACATCCTCGCTGCGTCGGCCGGAACGCGGCATCGGCGGCTGTGCGTCTTGGGCCAGGCGGCGAACGCGAACCGATCGCTCCCGTCGCCGGGCTGTGCGTGGCGCCGCGCCCGGATCAGCGCGCAAGCGGCATCACCTCGGCGGCGAACTTGTGCATGCGCGCCAGCGTCTCGGCAATGGTCGCCGTCTGGAACGTCAGGGCGACGTGGCGCACGCCGATCATGGCGAGGGTCGCCGCGTCCGCGGCCATGTCGGCCGAGCTGCCGGTGAAGAGGCGGCGCGCGCCCTCGGGCGATTTGTGCTCCGTCCAGTCTACCGGCCAGAGCACCAGGTAGCCGATGTCGATCGATTTGGGATCGCGTCCGGCTGCCTGCGCGGTCTTGTGCAACTCGGCCACGCCGGCGGCCAGCCTCTCGGGCGTGTCCAGTCTGACCTGCGGGTTGTTGGAGGCAGGATACCAGCCGTCGCCAACGCGCACCGTGCGTCTGAGTGCGACGCCGCTCTCACCGCCGATCCAGATCGGAGGATGCGGCTTGGCGACAGGCTTTGGCGCGAAGATCAGGTCGTTGAAGCGCACGTGCTTGCCCGCAAACGTGGGCATCTCCTCGGTCCACAGCGCCTTGAAGGCATCGAGGTATTCGTCCGTGGCGCGGCCGCGCTCCTCGAACGGCGGGGCGCCGAGCGCCTCGAACTCCTCCTTCATCCAGCCGGCGCCGCAGCCCACGATCAGCCGGCCGTTGGAGAGGAGGTCGATGGTGGCCAGCATCTTGGCCGTGAGCACGGGATGGCGCTGAGGCACCACCATGACCGAGGTCAGGAGCCGCACGCGCTCGGTCCGGCCGGCGAGGAAGGAGAGCGTGGCAAGCTGGTCGAGGCATTCGCCAGCGGTCCGGGCCGCCCATTCGCCGGACTCGCTGTAGGGGTAGCGCGAGGCGATGGCGCGCGGCACCACCACATGGTCGTTGACGCTGACGAACCCGAAACCCAGCCCTTCGGCTGCCTCTGCCACTGCGAGGTATCCCTCCCGGGTGGCACATTCCCCGCGCGACACAGTCGCTACGCCGAAGTCCATGGGCTCGTCCTCTTGTTGCGGTGTCGCCGGCACCATTCAAGCAAACCGCCACGCCGGCATCAATGCGAGGCGAACGGATCGAGCGGGGTGTGCTTGTAGAGATCGCCGAGGCGGCCGACCGTCCCAATGTCAGGGAATGTCAGAGAGGCTTGCGGACTTCGCAGCGTGCGCTGGGACCACGAGCCGTCGTTGCGCCGGTCGTGCTGCTGGGCACCGATCTGGTCTTGCCGGACGAACAGCACGCAGCGATTGTGATCGTGCTCCTTGTAGTAGGCGAGCTTGGCGTCCAGCACGGCCTTCTTGTCGTTCTCGGACAGCACCTCCGCCACGAAGATTTGCCCCATGGCGATAGCCGCGTCGATGACGGTGACGTCCGGCTCGGGATTGTATTTCTCGTCGCCCTCGAGCCAGACCTGGACCGAGCGGTCCGCCTGCCATTGTGTTCGAGTGGCTCCCAGACGGGCGTTCAGAAGGCGCTGCAAATTCGAAGCAATGCGCTGGTGAAGGAGCGCTAGGCGCTCCTCTTTGACTGCAAGACCGTCGATCAGCTCCCACTTCTTCTCCTTCGGGCGCTCGTCCCGAAAGGCGTGGAACTGCTCCATCGTCAGTTGCGGTGCTCGCCTCAGGAAGTCGCCGGGCATGGCTCGATCAGGTTTGCTTGGAGACCAGGGGAAACCGCTCCGGGTTGCGAATGATCTGCAGGCTCAGGTCGACATCGAGGTCAGGCCAATGATAGTGACCAGGTGTGACCTCTTCGACATGCAAGATATGCCTTACCGGCGCGTCGCGGAACCGCGGAAAATTGGCAAACGCCAGGAACCGATCGCCCTCCGGCGTGCGTAACCAGAAGCCGTACTCTGTGACGTAAGAGACGGCAACACCATGTTCCAACGGATGATTGAAGAGATCGGCGTGATCGGCGAGCATTAGTATTCGGGTCGCGTCCTCGCCATCGTAGTCTGGCAGCTCATACTCCTCTCCCTTTATGCGTTTGCGCAGCTTGCAGAGAAGGCGAAAGCTCGCGTCCAGGCCATCATCTAATTGGCGGACGGTTATGCCTGCCTCCTTCCAGATCTTGGAAGGTGCAACCACGCCCTTGGCATCCAAGTGAAACAAAGTCTTATTCCGGATGAGTAGAAGCCCCTTCGTGATGCTGCGGACGTATCCGAGCAGAATTGCATGCTGAGCACAAATCCGAGCACTTTCGGCCGGATGTTGCCGAACAAGGTACCAGAAGCCCGCCTTCTCACGGGGATTGAGGACCTTCACAGCATGCGAGAACATCTGATCGTATAGAGCAAGGGAAGAAAGACGAACAAAATCTATGCCGTGGTAGGTCTCAGCCCTATGGAGTCCGCGGAGCGCCCTCCTAAAAAGAATTGCGCGCGCCAGCTCATCGAGACACCGATCAATCGCTCGCCTTTCCAATTGGAGATGGTGAGGCGTCGATGCCATCAAACGTCCAGGTTGGCGACCGCGAGCGCGTTCGCCTGGATGAACTCGCGACGGGGCTCGACGACATCGCCCATCAGGCGCGAGAAGATCTCGTCGGCCTCGCCGAGGTCGCCGATCTTGACCTGCAGCAAGGTGCGCGCGTCGCGGTTGAGCGTGGTCTCCCAGAGCTGGTCGGGGTTCATCTCGCCGAGGCCCTTGTAGCGCTGCAGGCTGATGCCCTTGCGGCCGGCGTCGTACACGGCATCGAGCAGCGTGCGGGGGCCGAACACGGGCGTCTCGGCGTCCTTGCGCTTGAGCGTCCCAGGCGAGCCGTAGATCTCCTGGAGGTGGTGCGTGCGCTCGTTGAGGCGGCGGGCTTCGAGCGAGCCGAGCAGGGCGCGGTCGAGCGTGTGGGCCTCGATCACGCCGCGCACCTCGCGCCGCAGCACGAAGCCCTCGTTGCCGAAGCGGCCGGTCCAGCCGCGCTCGGTCTCCTCCGAGCGCGCGTCGAGCCGCTTGGCGATCTCGGCGGCGGCTTCGTTCGCCTTCTCGGCCGATTGCAGGAGGTTGGGATCGAACGCACCGCCGATGGCGGCCTGCTCGACGACGAAACGGGCGTAGCGGGAATGCACGTCCTCGATCACCTTGGAGGTCGCGCGGGCCTGATCGACGATGTCGCGCAAATCGCGACCGGCCCGCACCTCGCCCGAGCCCAATGTCAGCGCCGCCTCATCGAGGCCCGCATCGACCAGGTAGTCCTCGAAAGCGCGCTGGTCCTTGAGATAGGCCTCCGACTTGCCCTTGGTGACCTTGTAGAGCGGCGGCTGGGCAATGTAGAGGTGCCCCTTCTCCACGAGCTCCGGCATCTGCCGGTAGAAGAACGTCAGCAGCAGCGTGCGGATGTGGGCGCCGTCGACATCGGCGTCGGTCATGATGATGATCTTGTGGTAGCGCAGCTTCGCAATATCGAAGTCATCGCGGCCGATGCCGGTGCCGAGCGCCGTGATGAGGGTGCCGATCTCCTGGCTCGAGAGCATCTTGTCGAAGCGCGCACGCTCGACGTTGAGGATCTTGCCGCGCAGCGGCAGCACCGCCTGGAACTCGCGGTTGCGGCCCTGCTTTGCCGAGCCGCCCGCCGAGTCGCCCTCGACAATGAACATCTCGGTGTTGGCGGGGTCGCGGTCCTGGCATTCGGCGAGCTTGCCGGGCAGGGAATTGATGTCGAGCGCGCCCTTGCGCCG
>JBGGME010000111.1:0-2929 GCA_041288195.1 Hyphomicrobiaceae bacterium | reverse complement strand
CGAGTCCTCGAAATCCTTCAGCGCCGGCGATTGGATCGGATAGATCGTGATGCCCTCGCCCGGCGTGAGGATGCCGACGATGCGGTCGCCGGGCACCGCCCCGCCGTTGGGGGCGAACCGCACCGGCAGATCGGTGTTGATTCCGCGGATCGGGATCGCTGCGCCAGGCTCGCCGGGGACCTTCACCTTGACGGACTTCGCCTTCTTGAGCCCGAACCAGCCGCTCTCCTGCTTCGGCTGCTGCGCGATCGTGGCGGCGCGCTCTTCCTTGTAGTCGGGATACATGGCACGCACGACGTCGGCTGCGCGCATCTCGCCGCGCCCGACCGAGGACAGCACCTCTTCGATCGAAGCGCGCGCCAGGCGTGGCAGCGCGCCTTGCAGCTTTTCGTCGGAATAGGCGATCTTCGCGCGCTGGCAGAGGCGCTCGACAATGCGCCGCCCGAGCCCGGCATATTGGTTGCGCACGGCGACGCGGGTGGCGCGGCGGACGGCAGCGCGAGCCTTACCGGTGGTCACCAGGGATTCCCACGCCGCCGGAGGCGAGTGCTGCGCCCTGGACGTGATGATCTCGACCTCGTCCCCGTTGGTGAGCTCGGACACCAGCGGCGCGATCTTGCCGTTGATCTTGCCGCCAACCGCCATGTTGCCCACATCGGTGTGCACTGCATAGGCAAAGTCGATGAGGTTCGCATGCCGCGGCAGCGCGATCAGCTTGCCCTTGGGGGTGAAGCAGAACACCTGGTCGTGAAACAGCTCGAGCTTGGTGTGCTCGAGGAACTCCTCCGGATTGGAGCCCTCGGCGAGCAGCTCGATGGTCCGCCGCAGCCAGGCATATGCGCTGGATTCGCGCGACAGCAGCTCCGTCGGCGAGTCGACGTCATCCTTGTACAGCGCGTGCGCGGCGATCCCGTAGTCCGCGATCTGGTGCATCTCCTTGGTACGGATCTGCAGTTCGACGCGCTGCTGGCTCGGGCCGATCACGGTGGTGTGAATGGAGCGGTAATCATTCTGCTTGGGGGTCGAGACGTAATCCTTGAAGCGGCCCGGCACCACCGGCCACGTCGTATGAACGATCCCGAGCGCCTGGTAGCACTCGGGTAGCGTCTTCACGATTACACGGAAGCCGAAGATGTCGGAAAGCTGCTCGAAACCGATCGATTTGCGCTCCATCTTGCGCCAGATGGAATAGGCGCGCTTGCGCCGCCCCGACACCTCGGCATCGATGCCGCGGTCCAGCAGCTTTCGCTTGAGCTGTTGCTCGATTTCGGTCACCAGGCCGACGTTTTTCGCCTCGAGCGCGTCGAGGCGCTCGCTGACGACCGTATAGGCTTCGGGATTGAGCTCGTGGAACGCCAGGTCCTCGAGCTCCTCCCGCATCTCATGCATGCCCATGCGGCCCGCGAGCGGAGCGTAGATGTCGAGGGTTTCCTCGGCGCTGCGCCGTCGGGCCTCTGGCGGCATGTGGGACAGGGTGCGCATGTTGTGCAGGCGGTCGGCGAGCTTGACCAGCAGCACCCGGACATCATCGGCGATCGCCAGCAGGAGCTTGCGCAGGTTCTCGGCCTGCTTCGCCTCCTTGGTGACGAGGTCGAGCCGCTTGAGCTTGGTGAGGCCTTCCACCACCGTACCGATGTCCTGCCCGAACATCTGATCGATCTCGGCCCGGGTGGCGGCGGTATCCTCGATGGTGTCGTGCAGGAGCGCAGCAGCGATGGTGGCGTCGTCGAGCTTCAGATCGGTCAGGATCGCCGCGACTTCCAGCGGATGCGAGAAGTAGGGATCGCCGGACGCACGCTTCTGCTCGCCGTGCGCCTTCATGGCGTAGACGTAGGCGCGGTTGAGCAGCGCTTCGCTGGTGGCGGGATTGTAGCGCTTCACGCGCTCGATCAGATCGTATTGCCGCATCATGGGCGGCTTTGACGATCGAGGTTTTACTGCTTTTTCAATGGCCTGCGATACGATGCTAAGACTTCGCTCAAGCGGAGCCCGGGCCCGTGACTGGTTTTGCATACGGGGCAGGTCGGTCGAGGAACGCACCATGGTTATCCTTGGGCCGGCCGGGACGATCGGCCAGCCACAGCAAGGATATCATGACGTTGCGCAATCGCCACAAGACGTTGCCGTCATCGTTCCCAAAACGACAATATTCTCAAAGCAACGACGTTATTCTCAAAGCAACGACAGTCTCAAAACGACGACCTTCCCAAACGACGACGGCCCGGACACAGCCGGGCCGTGATGGCCGCGATCGGGGCCAAGCCGGTCTTCGTTATTCTTCTTCCTCAGGCTGCTCCTCGGGCGGAGTGAGCCCTTCCAAGCCCTTGAGAAGCTCTTCCTCGGTCATCCGGTCGACGGTGACCTCGGTGTCATCGGCGTCGACCGTGCCTCCGGCCGAGCCGATGAGCGGAGCAGCCTCGGGCTCGGGCTCGTCGACCTCCACGTATTTCTGCAAGGAGTGGACGAGTTCCTCCTTGAGATCGTCGGGCGAAATGGTCGTCTCCGCGATCTCGCGCAACGCCACCACCGGGTTCTTGTCGTTGTCCCGCTCGATCGTGATCTGAGAGCCGGACGAGATCATGCGCGCGCGGTGGCTTGCCAACAGGACGAGGTCGAAACGGTTCTCGACCTTGTCGATGCAATCCTCAACGGTAACACGTGCCATGGGCGCATTGCTCCTGCAATGGAACTGCTGAAAAGTCAGCGTTAATTAACGTTCTCGCGCCCAAAGTGCAAGGGTGAAACGCGCGCCTCACATTTTCCTAGGCGTCCCGATAGGCCTCTGTTAGGCAGACCGGGGACCACAATGCGATCCTTACTATTATACTTTCGCATTGGTTGTGACAGCGAGCGTGCACCCGCATTTGTGCGGCCACACGAACTCTCAGCCCCGTTGACGAGACCCCGGTAATGCTATCCGGCGCTGCGC